>CACDEU010000008.1 GCA_902551895.1 uncultured Pelagibacteraceae bacterium
GGAGCAATAATTCTTCTTAGAATATTCATTTTTTGTAAATCATTATTATCAAAAAGTAATTCTTCTCGTCTGGTTCCAGATTTGGTAATATCAATAGCGGGAAATATTCTTTTTTCTGATATCTTTCTATCTAAAATAGTTTCACTATTACCTGTTCCTTTAAATTCTTCAAAGATTACCTCATCCATTCTACTACCAGTGTCTATCAAGGCTGTTGCTATTATTGTTAGAGACCCTCCTTCTTCTATATTTCTTGCTGCGCCAAAAAATCTTTTTGGTCTTTGTAAGGCGTTTGCATCAACACCACCGGTTAAAACTTTACCTGAACTAGGAACTACAGCGTTATAGGCTCTTCCAAGCCGAGTTATGGAGTCTAACAATATAACAACATCTTTTTTATGTTCTGTAAGTCTTTTAGCTTTTTCAATAACCATCTCTGCTACTGCTACGTGCCTCTGTGCTGGCTCATCAAAAGTTGAGCTTATAACTTCACCATTAACAGTTCTTTGCATATCAGTAACCTCTTCAGGTCTTTCGTCAATTAATAAAACCATCAAATAACATTCTGGATGGTTTGCTGTTATTGAATTAGCAATGCTTTGAAGTATCATTGTTTTCCCAGCTTTGGGTGGAGAAATTATTAAAGATCTTTGACCTTTACCAATAGGACTAACAAGATCAATTAATCTTGCAGTTAAATCAGGTTTTTTTTCTACCTTGTTACTTTCTACTTCCAAAGTTACCTGCTTGTTTGGATATAGCGGTGTTAAGTTATCAAATGCAATTTTATGTTTAGATTTTTCTGGTGGTTCGAAGTTAATTTTGTTTACTTGTAGTAAAGCAAAATATCTCTCTCCATCCTTCGGCGCCCTGATAGGTCCTTCGACAGTATCTCCTGTCCTTAAACCAAACTTTCTAATTTGGTTAGGACTTATATAAATATCATCAGCACCTGGTAGATAATTAGACTCCATAGCTCTAAGAAAGCCAAAGCCGTCTTGTAGTAGTTGAAGAACACCTCCCCCAGTAATTTCTTCTCCTTTTTCAGCAAGTTTTTTTAATATTGCGAAATATATCTCTTGTCTTTTAAGGGTGCTTGCATTTTCTATACCTAATTTTTCAGCTTCGTCGATCAACTGTTCAGAGCTTTTCTTTTTTAGTTCTTGTATGTTCATAATATTAAGGGGGGCTTTAAGATGTTAGATAATACTAATATATATATTATTTTATAAATTTCAACCCTACATTGGCTTAAAAATAACAATAAAAATAATAAATATTAATATAATAGTTGGAACTTCATTTATAATTCTAAAGAATTTTGATGTTTTTGTATTAGTGTTTAATTTAAGAGATTTAAGACATGCCCCCAAATATTCATGATAAATTGTAAGAAATACTACCAAACCTAATTTTATATGCATCCATAATTGTACAAGAACATCGAGGCCATTTATGTAAATTAGAATTATACCAAAAAGCCAAGTTAAAATCATTGCTGGTCTCATAATATAAAAATAAAGACGTTTTTCCATAACCTCAAATATCTCAGTAGCATCCTTTTTTTCTGAATTTTCAACGTGATAAACAAAAATTCTTGGTAAATATAATAATCCTGCCATCCATGAAATAACTGCAATTAAATGTAAAGATTTAAAAAGTAAGTAATAATTCATAAATTAAATATTTTTTTTAATTAAATTTTTTAATAAATTTATATGATCATCATTATCATTTAGACATGCTATCATATCAAAATTCTCGCCACCCGAATCCATAAAGCTCTTTTTGCCCTGAATTAATATTTCTTCTAATGTTTCAACGCAATCAGAAGAAAAACCAGGACATATCGTGAGAATATTTTTTTTTCCTTCTTTTGGTAAGTTTTCTAAAGTTTTATCCGTATATGGTTGAAGCCATTCTTGTGGCCCAAATCTAGATTGGAAAGTAGTTTTAATTTCAATAGATTTAAATTTTTCTGCAACTAATCTTGTAGTTTTATGACAATAAC
Organism: uncultured Pelagibacteraceae bacterium; assembly: GCA_902551895.1. Classification (GTDB taxonomy): domain Bacteria; phylum Pseudomonadota; class Alphaproteobacteria; order Pelagibacterales; family Pelagibacteraceae; genus Pelagibacter. The sequence continues at coordinate 2,012 of CACDEU010000008.1, forward strand.
AATGATAAGGATCTCCTTTATCAAAGTACTTTTTAGGTATCCCATGATAAGAAGCTAAAATCAAATCTGGTTTCCAATTTATATTATTTATTTTAACATTTATTGAATTTACTAAGGCATCTATGTATAATGGATTAGATTCATAGTGTGGAATAATTTTCAAAGATGGCTGCCACCTCATATCCATTAAAGTTCTATATACTTCGTCACAAACAGTTGCTGTAGTTGCGGCAGCATATTGCGGATAAAGAGGTAGAATTACAAGATTTTCACAACCTTCTTCGTTTAATTTTTTTATTTTGCTTTTAATACTTGGGTTTCCATATCTCATTGCAAAATCTATAATCAGATTTTCATCTGAAAATGATTTTGATAATTTTTCAGCTTGTTTTTTTGTGTAATAAAGTAACGGGGATATATTTTCTTTTTTCATCCATATTTCCTTATAAGCCTTAGCACTTTTTGATGGCCTAAAATTTAGAATAAAAAGATTAAGTATAATTTGCCAAATTATTGGGTTTACTTCTATTACTCTTCTGTCTGATAGAAACTGCCTAAGATATCTTCTAACATCTAGCCAGTTTGTAGAGTCTGGGGTTCCTAAATTAATTATTAAAACCCCAGTCTTTCCATATTTTATTTCAGGATGTTTTTCCATTATTTAAAATCTCTGACTATTTTTACTAGCTCTTCTACCATCTCAATTTTCGTTTCTGGCAAAATACCATGCCCAAGATTAAATACATAAGGGTGGTCTTTAAAAATTTGAAGATATTTTATTACCTCTATATTCAAGTTTTCCTTGTTGGTTAAAAGTACTTTTGGATCTAGCCCTCCTTGTACTGGTATTTTTATTTCATTAATTATTTTTTTAGGATCAATATTGTAATCAATATTCACCATGTCGGGTTTAACCTCTTCACAAAAGCTCTTATAATCGTTTATACCTCTTGGAAAACAAATAACTGGTACACCTAATCTTTTTACATGGTTAACAAGGTCTAGAGTTGGTTCATATATATATTCAAAAATATTCTCTTCTAGCAATCCTGCCCAACTATCAAAAATTTGTATTACACTTGCACCTGCTTTTACTTGATTTTCAACATGAATTTTAAGAAACTTAACAATTAGAGCAATCAATTTTTTAATAAATAATTTATCTTCGAAAATTTTTTTTGAAAGACTATTTTTTGGTGACATTTTATTAATCATATAAACTAAGATCGTCCACGGTGCTCCAACAAAACCGATTAAATCTTTGTTCTTTAAAATAGGGCTAGAAGATGTTTTATATATAGACTTGTAAACAGGGTCAAGTTTTCTACTAAATTTATCTTTGTTAATTTTTTCTAATTTGTTTATATTTAGTTCACCTAATTTAGGTCCCAACCCCTTTTCGAATTTTACTTCTTGTCCCAAACCATATGGGAGCATTAAAATATCAGAGAAAATTATCGCTGCATCAAAATCAAATCTATTAATTGGTTGTAATGTTATTTCTGACGACAAATTTTCATTTAAACATAATTTTATAAAATCAGGATTTTTAACTCTAATCTCCCTAAACTCAGGAAGGTATCTTCCAGCCTGCCTCATTATCCATATAGGATTTATTTTAGTATCTTTTTCTTTTACACATTTTTGAATCGGAGTCATAAAATAGTATATATATAAACTTTAATAGTTGTTTTATATCCTGTTAATAAAAGGTATTATTAATTTTTAACATTTTACTCACTAAATATTAACAGATAAAACTATTAAAAAGTTAAGACAAATAGCCTCTTTTTCACAAATTCTAAACAATATAAATATTTATGTATATTAATTATTAATATGTTTATTTATGTTAATAATTTTAAAGATATTCAAATAAAAAATGAAATGAAAACAATCAATGATTTTTAAATTTTTTATTAGATTATTATAAACACTTTATACATGAGTATTAAACACGATATTTACTTAATTTCTGACTCAACAGGCGAGACAATTGATAGGATATTTTTAGCTTTAAAAGCTCAATTTTTAAATTTTGAATATATTAATCATCAATTTTCATTTACTAGAACAAACAATCAAATTTTAAAAATTATAGAACTAGCTAAAAAACAAAAAGAACCAATAATCCTTTATACTATAGTTGATGATAATCTTTCCCAATATTTAGAAGAACAAGCAAGCAAATTTAATATACCATGTTTTAGTGTACTTGGAGATTTAATATTAAATTTTTCTAAATTGTTAAATCAGAGAGCATCACATATTCCAAGCGGTCAACATACATTTGAAGAAAATTCTAAAAGAATAGAAGCTATCCAATTTACAATGAATCATGATGACGGGAGTATGATACAAGACTTAGAAAAATCAGATATTATTTTACTCGGTGTTAGTAGGACAGGAAAAACACCAACGTCTATATATCTTGCTAATAGAGGATATAAAACCTCTAATATTCCGTTAGTAAATGAAAATTCAATACCTGAACTGCTTAGAGAAAAACCAAAACTTAAATGTGTTGTAGGTTTAACAGTTGAGCCAAATAGATTGATTGATGTGAGAAAAAATAGGATGATGGCTCTAAAAGAAGAACACGGAACTGATTACACTAATATAGAAAAAATAGAACTAGAAACCAGGAAAGCTAAAGAAGCGTTTAAAAAATATCAATGGCCAGTAATTGATGTTACTAGAAAATCAATTGAAGAAACTGCAGCTTCAATTATAAAAATCTATGAAATAAAAAATCAAAATGCTTAAAATAATTCTTGCATCTAATAGCAAAGTTAGAAAAAAAATTTTAGATGAAAATAGAATTGATTGTGAAGTTTTTCCATCTAATGTTGACGAAGAATTAGTAAAAAAAAGTTTGTTAAAAGAAAATGCAGCCCCAGAATTAATTTCAAAAAACTTAGCGGAACTAAAGGCCAATAAAATAAGTTTAAAATTTTATAATCAAATTGTACTTGGGGCCGATAGCGTAATAGATATAGATAATGAGCTAGTGTCAAAACCTAACGATAGAAAAAAAGCACTTGAAATATTAAAAAAACTTAATGGTAAAACTCATTATTTAATAAGCTCAGTTTGTATTTCAAAAAATGGTTCCATGATTTGGAATTATACAGATAGAGCAGCTTTGACAATGAAAGAACTGACAGATAAACAGCTCAAAGAATATTTGTCAAAAATTAGTGATGAAGCCCTTTATTCCTACAATGTTTATCAGATTGAAGGCGAGGGTAGATCCTTATTTTCAAAAATCCATGGCGATGAAAATACTATCATGGGCCTTCCTATTAAAAAAATTAAGGAATATTTAAACACTTTATAATGAAAAAATATTTAGTTATCGGCAATCCTATCGAACATTCTATGTCCCCAAAACTTCACAACTACTGGTTAAAAGAAAATAATATTAATGCTATCTATGATAAAAGAAAACTTGAGGTTAGTGAGCTAAAAAGGATTATTTCTCAAGTAAAAGAAGAAAAAATAAATGGTATCAATGTTACTGTACCATTTAAAAAAACAGTTATTCCTTTTTTAGACGAATTAAGTACAGAAGCAAAAGACACACAATCAGTAAACACAATTTATTTCCAAAATGGAATTACAATTGGTCACAACACAGACATAGCTGGATTTGAGTTAGCAATAAAGTATGCTAAATATGACCTTGCCAACAAGAAAATATTTGTATTGGGCGCTGGAGGCGTCTCTCCCTCAATTATTTATGCTCTTAGAAAAATGAAAGTTTCTAAAATTTCATTAAGTAATAGAACCAAAGAAAAAGCAGAAAGTTTAAAAAATTTATTTAAAGATATTGAAATAGTTGATTGGGGTGAAAGAATAGATTTTGACATGATTATAAATGCTACAAGTATTGGTTTAAAAAATGAAGATAGTTTAAATTTTGATTATTCAGCAAATGGTCCAGATAAATATTTTTATGATGTTATTTATAATCCAAAAGAAACTCTTTTTTTGAAGAGGGCAAAATTATTTGGCAATAGAACAGAAAATGGAAAAATGATGTTTATATATCAAGCTCACCAATCATTTACTATTTGGAATAAGATAATGCCAAAAATAAATGAAGAAGTAATTAAGTTAATTTAAATGATTAAAATAGGTATTTTAGGAGATATTGGTTCTGGGAAAACATTTGTGGCAAATCAATTTGGTTGTCCTGTATTTCATGCAGATATAGAAGTATCTAAAATATACAAAAGCGACAAAAGGTGCTTTAAAATATTAAAAAAAAATTTTCCAAATTATATAATTTCTTTTCCAATAAATAAAAAAGAAATTTCTAAATTAATATTATCAAATAAAAAAAACTTAAAAAAAATAAATAAAATAGTACATCCTATTGTACGAGCTAGAATGAATAAATTTATTAATAAAAATAAAAAAAAAAAACTAGTAGTTCTAGATATTCCTTTACTTTTAGAAAACAAAATAAATAAAAAAGATTTCATTCTTGTTTTTATTGATGCAAAAAAAAAAAAAATTATTAAAAATCTTAAAAAAAGAAAAAATTATAATGTAAAAATAATTAATTTGTTAAAAAACTTTCAACTATCGTTAAATTACAAAAAAAAAATATCAAATTTTATCATTAAAAATGATTTTAAAATGAAACCAGTCAAAAAAAGTGTTAATATAATAAAAACCAAAATTTTACATAAATGAAAGAAGTAGTTTTAGATACAGAAACCACAGGTTTATCGGTCAAAGATGGACATAGAATTGTTGAGATAGGGTGCATTGAGTTAGATAATTTAATTCCTAATTCAAATAAATTTCATTGTTATTTGAATCCTGAAAGAAAAGTTTCTGAAAAAGCATTAGAAGTTCATGGATATACAGATCAATTTTTAGCAGATAAAAAAAAATTTATAGATATAGCTGATGATTTTCTTTTATTCATTAAGGATAAAAGATTAATAATTCACAACGCCGAATTTGATATTACGCATCTAAATAATGAACTTCAAATTGCTGGAAAGGAAAAAATAAATATTAAAAATGTAATAGATACATTGGATATAGCTAGAAATAAATTTCCGGGATCACAAATTAGTTTAGATGCATTATGTAAAAGATATAGAATAGATAATTCAAAAAGACAAAAACACACTGCATTGATAGATTGTGAACTACTAACAAAGGTTTACATAAATTTAATTGATCAAAAAGAACCTTCTTTAAATTTTGCTTCTGGTTATCAAGATAATAATGATGTTAACTTTAAAAATACAATTAACTATTCAAAAAAAATAATTAAGCCTTCAGAAAAAGAGTTGTCTCTGCACAAGGATTACTTAAAAAATTTTCTTAAAAAAAATTATTTTAATTAAGTCTTTGATTATATAATTGTTCAAAATCGACTTTTTTTTCAAATTTAATATTAGGAAAACCGGAGTTGTTCAAAAGATTAATAAAAATTTTTTCTATATTTGGATATATTTGTTTTTGGACATCACATAAAATTATTTTTTCAATTATTTTTCGATCCTTCATTTCTTCATCTATCTTTATTATTGAAGCATAGTTAATTTCAAAATAGGATTTATTTTTTGATTTTCCTTTATCGGAATATGATAGTTTTGTGTTAATCTCGATCATTCTATTTTTTAGAGGCTTGGTTGTTATATCAATATCTAAATTATAATTTTTTAAATATTCTTTTACATATAAATAAGTTTCAACATCTGGGGTTTCAGACGACATATCTTTTACAAATTGAGTAATTATTTTAAATTGTTCTGACATTTTTAATTTTTATCATCTATATCTTCGTATTCGCCTTCTATAAAGTTTTTTTTATTTTTATAATTTTTTTTTGATATTTTTTTTAAAAACATTTTACGAGTCCATGGAAATATAATTAAAAGACCTATAATATCTGTTAAAAAACCTGGCAAAATCATTAGAAGAGCAGCGAAAGCTAAAGCTGCACCGGAAACTATTTCGTATATAGGAATTTCATTTCTAACAATTTGTTTAATTGCTGATCTCATTGTATTCAGCCCTTCATATTTTGCGTAATATAATCCAACTATCGCAGTAATAAAAATAAGAGAAATAGTGGTAAAAGCCCCAATTTGAGATCCTATCTTTATAAAAAGATAAATTTCAATGATTGGTATTAACAAAATAAGCAATATAACTGAGTTCATTTGTCTTTAATCTAATTTGTCAGTTGAAATTAAGCAACATAGTAAATATTATTTACTATATGAATTATAGTTTCGAATATATAGATATTATACTTTTAGCCATGATTGCTGGCTTTATTTTCCTAAGATTAAGAGGAATTTTAGGAAAGAAAACTGGACATGAGGAAAATATGAGAGCAGCTTTCCCTCATGACTTCACTACTAAAAGTCAACAGAATCAAAAAATAGACGAAAACAGTTTTGATGAAAAGGCTAAAGCAGATTTTTTAAAGGGAGCTAAAATTGCGTATGAGTCGATAGTCACAAGTTTTTCATCTGGAGAATTAAAAAAAATAAAAGCTCTTTTAGATAAAAAAGTTTTTAACGAATTCAGCGAAGCTATTGAGGAAAGAAAAAATAAAGGTTTAAAATCTGAAACAACTTTTATTGGAATAAATTCAGCGGATATAAAAAATTATAGTCAAATAAATAATATGTTTGAAGTAACAGTTGATTTTGTAAGTGAAATAATTTCTTGTGTTGAAGATAAAGAAAAAAAATTAATTTCGGGCGATCCTAAAAAAGTAAAAAAAGTTTATGACACATGGAAATTTTCAAGAGATATAAAATCTTTAAGTCCAAATTGGTTATTAGTTGATACTCAAGCATAATTGAAAAAAAAAATTTCAGATCAAGATAAAAAAGATTGGAAAACATTCATAGATGGTAATGTTAAATTAGTAAATAAAGATTTAAATAATCAAAATATTAAAAAAATTTTAAAAAATAAATCAATAGATCTTCATGGTTATACGCTAGAAAATGCGAATATAACAATTGATGATTTTATTAATAAATGTTTTTTAGAAGGGGTGGAAAGTATAAAAGTTATTACTGGCAAAGGATCTAGATCGAAAAATAAAGAAGATCCATATTTATCAACTGATTTAAGTATTTTGAAATATTCTGTCCCTAACTATATAGAAAATAATTCTGAATTAATGAAAAAAATTAAAAAATTAGACCTTGATTCAGTAAATGATATTAGCCAAGGTTCATTTGATATTCTGTTAAATAAAAAATTATAAAATAAACTTAGAAAGGTCAGTATCCTTAACAATATCACCCAGATTACTTTGAACAAAATTAGCATCAATATTTATTTTTTCACCGCTTCTATCTGTTGCAGTAAAACTAATTTCGTCTAAAACTCTTTCGATTATTGTATGTAATCTTCTCGCTCCGATATTTTCAACTTTTGAATTCACTTCGTAGGCTAAATTTGCAATCATATCGATACCATCTTCTGAAAATTCTAAATCAACATTTTCAGTTTTTAATAAGGCTTTATATTGTTTTATTAAACTATTATCTGGTTCTTTGAGTATTCTTTTGAAATCTTCACTATTTAAAGCATCTAGTTCAACTCTAATTGGCAATCTACCTTGTAGTTCTGGCAGCAAGTCAGATGGCTTTGCTAGTTGAAAAGCACCTGAAGCGATAAACAAAATATGATCAGTTTTTATTGTTCCATATTTAGTACTAACTGTTGTACCTTCTATAAGTGGAAGTAAATCTCTTTGAACTCCTTCTCTTGAAACATCTCCACCAGCACGGTCAGTTCTAGCTGAAATTTTATCTATCTCATCTAAAAATACTATTCCGTTATTTTCTGTAGAATCTTTTGCTGCTTTTACAATTTTATCTTGTTCTATTAATTTGTCAGACTCCTCATTAATTAAAATTTCATGAGTTTCTTTTACTAACATTTTTTTCTTTTTTGCTTTACCGCCCATTGATTTCCCTAACATTTCTGAAATGTTTATCATCCCAACATTAGCACCCGGCATACCAGGAATTTCAAACTGAGGCATTTGCCCAGTTTCATTAACATCTATTTCAATTTCATTGTTATCTAGATCTCCATTCCTTAATCTTTTTCTGAAACTTTCTCTTGTGGCAACAGTAGCCTTGTTTCCAACTAAAGCGTCCAAAACTCTTTCTTCTGCTAATTTTTGTGCCTGTGCATATACTTCTTTTCTTTTTTTTACTTTTTCCATAGCTATGGCTATTTCCAAAAGGTCTCTAATTATTTGTTCAACATCTCTACCTACATATCCAACTTCTGTAAATCTTGTTGCTTCAACTTTAACAAAAGGCGCTTCTGCTAATTTTGAAAGTCTTCTCGATATTTCTGTTTTCCCAACTCCAGTTGGACCCATCATTAAAATATTTTTTGGCAAAACTTCATCTTTCATTTCGCCAGTTAAAGCTTGTCTTCTCCATCTATTTCTTAAAGCAATCGCTACTGCCCTTTTTGCATTTGTTTGCCCAACAACAAATCTGTCTAACTCAGAGACAATTTCTCTTGGAGATAGAGAATTTAAAATTTCTTTTTTGTCTGATTTTTCTTTAGGTACCAAAGGTGTTACGTTTGAATTTTCCATTATATTTTTTCTATTCTAATATTGTCATTGGTAAATACACAAATTTCAGAGGCGACTTTAATTGCCTTTTTTGCAACTTCCTCTGCAGAAAGATTAGTGTCCATTAAAACTTTTGCTGAAGCTAATGCGTAATTTCCTCCAGAACCAATTCCAATTACATCACCTTCGGGCTCGAGAACGTCCCCAGTTCCAGAAATTATAAAGCTATTTTCTTTATCTCCAACAGCCATTAGTGCTTCCAATCTTCTTAAGTATTTGTCTGTCCTCCAGTCTTTAGCTAATTCAACTGCTGCTCTTGCAAGATTTCCTGCATGTTTTTCTAATTTAGATTCAAGTCTTTCAAATAACGTTAAGGCATCTGCTGTAGAACCCGCGAAACCTGCAATCACATTTCTTTTCTCAATTTTTCTAACTTTATTCGCTGTGCTTTTGATAACAGTATTTCCCATGCTAACTTGTCCATCACTAGCAACTACTACTTCATTGTTTTTTCTTACTAATACTATTGTTGTCATGCCTTATAAATGGATACTAATTTCAATAGTTCAAGCCCAAGTCTAGTATTATTGCCATAATTCAATAATAGATATATACCCTTTTTAAATTATGAAGAGGAAAGCAAAAATAAGTAGAAAAACTAAAGAGACCAGTATCGCTGTTGATTTAAACATTGACGGCAAAGGTAAGTATAAAATTGACACAGGCATAGGATTTTTAGATCATATGCTTGAGCAATTATCAAAGCACTCTTCTATTGATATGAATATTAAAGCTAAGGGAGATACCCATATTGACTTACACCATACTACAGAAGATACAGGCATAGCTATTGGTGAGTGTTTGAAAAAAGCTTCAAAGAAATTTATTGGCATCAAAAGATATGCGCATGCAATGATACCAATGGATGAAACATTAACACGTGTAGCAATTGATGTTTCAAACAGACCTTATTTAATTTGGAAAGTTAAGCTCAAAGTAGAAAAACTTGGTGAAATGGATACAGAATTATTTAAAGAATGGTTCCAAGCATTTTCACAAGCCGCAGGTATTACTTTGCATGTTGAAAATATTTATGGTGATAACAGCCACCACATTATTGAGTCTTGTTTTAAAGGATTAGCAAGATCGTTAAGGGCTGCATTGGAGATGGATCCAAGGAATAAAAATACAATTCCTTCTACAAAAGGTTCTTTATAATTTTAATGAAAGTCACAATTGTTGACTATAATTCGGGCAATATTAGCTCTGTAATAAACTCCTTTAAGGAAGTTGCTAGAGATAAAGTAAATATTGAAGTAACCTCAGATTTAAATAAAATCAAATCTAGCGATAAAGTAGTTTTGCCAGGGCAGGGTTCGTTTAAGAGTTGTGTCGATGCTTTAAATAATATTAATGGCTTAGTTGATACTTTAAATGAATTTGCAATTACCAATAAAAAACCACTTCTTGGAATTTGTGTTGGTTTACAAATGTTTGCAGATATTGGTTATGAAGAAACAGAAACAAAAGGTTTGGGCTGGATATCTGGGAAGGTATCAAAAATAGATAATAAAAATGGAAAATACAAACTTCCTCATATTGGCTGGAATCAAATAAATATTGTTAAAGAGAGTAAGATTTATAAAAATATAGAAAATAACTCTCATATGTATTTTGTACACAGTTATGAATTTATTCCAAAAGATAAAACTGTAATTTCAGCAACAATAGATTATTCATCAAAAATAGTTTGCTCTGTTGAAAAAGAAAATATTTTTGGAACACAATTTCATCCTGAAAAAAGTGACAAAATAGGACTTAAAATAATTAATAATTTTATTAACTTATAAGATGAATTTCGAAAAATGAAAATATTTCCTGCTATAGATATTAAAGATAAAAAATGTGTGAGGTTAGTTAAAGGAGACTTTGATAATAAAATTGAATATGACATATCTCCGGCTGAACAAGCGGCAGAATACAAAAATCATGGCTTTAAAAATCTTCATATTGTGGATCTAGATGGAGCTTTAACTGGCGAAATATCTAATTTAGATATTATTCAAGATATAACTAGTAAATTTAATCTTAAAATTGAGATAGGTGGTGGAATTAGAAGCTTTGAAAGTATTCAAAAGTATATTGATGCTGGGGTTGAAAAAGTAATTTTAGGAAGTGCTGCTATAAAAAATAAAAACTTTTTAAAAGAAGCTTGTGAAAAATTTCCAAACAAAATCGCCCTAGGCTTAGATGCTAAAGATGGATATTTATCTGTATCTGGTTGGAAAGAAAATTCTAATCAATTAACAATGGACTTTTTAGAAGAAGTGAATGATTTTGGTGCTAGTAGATTAATTTATACTGATATAAATCGTGACGGGACCAAACAAGGTCCAAACTTTGTTGAAACAGCAAAAATTGCAGATAAATCAAATTGTCCAGTAATTATATCTGGAGGAGTTTCTTCAATTGATGATATTAAAAAAGCAAAAAGCTTGAAAAATATTGAAGGTATAATAGTTGGTAAAGCTATATACGACGGAGATATAAAATTACACGAGCTTAAAAAAGAAATAGATGCTTAAAAATAGAATAATACCTTGTTTAGATGTTAAAAATGGCCGTGTGGTTAAAGGTATTAATTTTGTTGATTTAAAAGATGCAGGTGACCCTGTTGAACAAGCTAAAATTTATTCTGATGGTGGTGCAGATGAGATTTGTTTTTTAGATATTACCGCCTCAAATGAAAATAGAGATACAATCTATGATGTAGTTGAGAAAACATCTAAGAAGTGCTTCGTTCCTCTTACAGTTGGAGGAGGAGTTAGAAGTGTTGATGATATTAACAAATTACTTAACTGTGGTGCAGATAAAGTTTCTATAAATACTGCCGCAGTTCAGAATTCCGAAGTTGTTGTAGATAGCTCAAAAAAATTTGGTTCCCAATGTATTGTTGTTGCAATAGATGCTAAGAAAAATGAAGATAGATGGGAAATTTTTACCCATGGAGGAAGAAATAATACAGGCATTAACGCAATAGAATTTGCAAAAAAAATGGAAGACAGCGGCGCTGGAGAATTATTAGTAACATCTATGGATAGAGATGGAACTCAGGTCGGCTATGATATTGATTTAATGTTTAAGATCTCATCAAAAGTAAATATTCCAGTAATCGCATCGGGTGGAGTAGGTAATTTAGATCACTTAGTTGATGGAATAAAACTTGGGAACGCTAGTGCAGTTTTAGCTGCATCTATATTCCACTATGGCAAATATTCTGTTAAAGAAGCGAAAGAATATTTGAACTCAAAAGGAATTCCAGTTAGAATTTAGAATGTTAGATACATTAGAAAGCTTATTTAAACTTGCGCGGGATAGAAAAAATAATCCTCTAGATGGATCCTATACTAATAAGCTTTTAGCTGACAAATCTTTAAGTAAAGAAAAAGTTGTAGAAGAAGTAAATGAATTAATCGAAGCAGTAGAGAAAAATTCTAACAAAATTCACGAGGCAGCTGATGTATTTTATCATTTAATAATGTATCTAGAAGCAAACGATGTTAAAATCGAAGAAGTAATGGAAGAGTTAAATAAAAGAAAAAAATGAGTTACGATAATAATAATATATTTGCAAAGATACTAAAAGGAGAAATACCTTGTAAAAAAATTTATGAAGATGATTTCGTTTTATCTTTTCACGATATCAATCCACAGAAAAAGATCCATGTTCTTGTTATCCCAAAAGGAAAATACATTGATCTAGATGATTTTAGCCAGAATGCTTCACAAGAAGAGATGGTTGGATTGCTAAAAGGAATAAATACTGTAGCAAAAAAATTAGGAATTTCTGTAGATACTGGAAAAGGATACAGGGCCTTAGCAAACATAAGCGAAGATGGAGGACAAGAGGTTCCACATTTACATTTTCATCTATTTGGTGGTGAAAAAGTTGGGAAAATGGTTGAGTAAGTGAGTGCTCAAGTAGAAAGAAGTTATCTTGAAATTAGTTCAATAAATGATCTTTTGGTAAAAAATAAACCATTTAGCGATTTATATTTAGAAAAAGTTAATCCACCCAATTTTCAATTAAATAAATTTTTTTATAAAGAAATAGGAAAAAAACATAGCTGGACAGATAGGTTAGTTTGGGATGAAAAAAAATGGATAGATTATTTAGAAGATTCGAGAGTTAATACATACATTTTAAAACATAATAATGATTTTATTGGATATTTTGAACAAATTTTTGACAAAAATAACCTAGACTGTGAAATTGCTTATTTCGGTATTTTAGAAGAGTACATAGGAAAAAAATTAGGAGGATACTTGTTATCAGAAGCTATTAAAATATCATTTAATATTGGCTCAAAAAGAATTTGGGTCCATACGTGCTCACTGGATCACAAAAATGCATTGCAAAATTATCTATCTAGAGGAATGAAAGTTTTTAAATCTGAAACTTTAAATTTATAAAATATTAATGTGCCTCAGGTAATTTAAATATTTTCTTATCAATTTTAGAATTTTTTTTAAGATTAAATATATAAGTAACAACTAAATTTTGATATATATCTTCTGTTTGCCATCCAATTAAATCATAGGAGTTTTTGTCAAAAAAAATATTTATTAAATTTCCATCACTTTCCATATTAAATAAATAATATTTTTCATTTAAGTATTTTGCCTTCAACTTTCCAATTTTTCTTAACAATAAATTTTTATCTAAAATTAATTTAAATGCAGTTTGTTCTAATGGATATATAAAGTATTCTTTACCCGCTTGGTTTTTTATTACCAAAGAATTCCCGTTGGAAACGATTATTTTTTTTTTAAAATTATTATATGTACAATTAATTTTTTTTGGATATTGTATTATACAATTACCTTCTTCAATTTTATCATTTATAGTTTGTTTAAAATTAAAACTTATATTATTTATTTTTTTAAAATTATTAATAATTTTATTTTCCACTGATGCATAAGCGTGATTTATAAAATTAAACAAAAAAAAAAATAAAAAAATTTTTTTTATCATTTAAGTACTTCTCTTTTTCCTACATGATTTGCCTTACTTACTATACCATTGGCTTCCATCATATCGATTATTCTTGCAGCTCTGTTATATCCAATTTGTAACTTTCTTTGTAAAAAAGATGTAGAAGCTTTCCCCTCTGATTTTATTATTTCTAATGCAGAGTTATATAATTCATCTTGATTATTGTTATCTAATAAATTTGTCCCAGCTTCTTTTTCATCTGCAAAACTTAATATTTCATCTACATAGTCCGGTTCTGCTTGTGATCTTAAAAAATTGTTTATTTTTTCTATTTCATTTTCAGAAACATATGGTGCATGAATTCTAACTATTTTATTAGCTGAAGACATATAGAGCATATCACCCTTGCCAAGAAGTTGCTCAGCACCTTGTTCTCCTAAAATTGTTCTACTATCTATTTTTGAGGTAACTTGAAAAGATATCCTAGTTGGGAAATTGGCTTTTATTGTTCCAGTTATAACATCTACACTTGGTCTTTGAGTTGCCATTATTATATGAATACCGGCCGCCCTTGCCATTTGTGATAATTTTTGGATATATCCCTCTATTTCTTTGCCTGCAACAAGCATTAAATCGGACATCTCATCTACAATCACAACAATATAAGGCATTGGAAGTTTATGCTTTGCATTATAGCCATCTATGTTTCTGACACCTTCCCTAGTCATTAATCTGTATCTACTTTCCATTTCCTTAACTACCCAGCCTAAAACTGAAGCAGCTCTTTTTGCTTCCGTGATTACAGGGCATAAAAGATGAGGTATCCCTTCATATGTAGATAGTTCTAACATTTTAGGATCAATAAGAATAAATTTACAATTTTCTGGTTTATGTTTGTAAAGTAAAGATAAAATTATTGTATTTATGCAAACCGATTTACCAGATCCTGTTGTTCCAGCAATTAATAAATGTGGCATAGAAGTTAAATCACCAACTATTGGAATTCCTGAAATACTTTTTCCTAGCGCTATAGGAAGTTTAATATCTTTTTTTAAAAAATTTGTACTTGAAATTATTTCACTTAAATAAACATTTTCTCTTGAAGAATTAGGAAGCTCAATTCCTATAGTACTACTACCAGGAATTGTTGCTATTCTCGCAGACTCGGAACTAGTATTTCTTGCAATATCTTCAGACAGATTGATAATTTTAGAAACTTTTATACCAGCGGCTGGTTCAAATTCATTTAAAGTAACAACCGGACCTCTACTTACTTTTTTTATATTACCTTCAACTCCAAAATCTAAAAGTATTTTTTCTAAAGTTTTTTCATCTATTTTATCTTCTGATAAATTTTTATCACGCTCAGATTTGGTTGGTTTTTTTAAAAAATCAGTAGAAGGTAATTTAAATTTATATATAATTTGATTTTCTGGAGTTTTTTTATTGAAAGGTAAATCCTCTTGAATTAATTTTTCATTTTCTTCAGTTATAGGCTCACTTTCAACTTCATTATAATCAAAATTTTTTATTTCCCTTTTTTTTATATTAATAATATTTGAAAATAAATTTTTAAAAAAAGAAAGACTAAAATTTATACTTACTAAAAATAAAATAATAATAATTACTGCAAGTATATAATAGGAAAAATCTTTATTTAAGCTTATTAAATTTGTTAAAAAAGTATTTTGAAAAAAATTTCCAACAAATCCTCCATTACCATTAATTGAAAGAAAAAAAGAACTTGGATAAAAAGTAGTTAAAAATAATGATCCTAAAATACTATAAATTATTGAAAAAAAAATATTTTCAATAATGATTAAAAATTTTTTATTTATAATAAGATTAATCCCAGTAAAGAATACTGTAAAAGATATAAAAAATGAAATTAAACCAATCGATTGGAAAAATAAGTCTGATGTATAGCTTCCTTTAAAACCTAATAAATTTTTAATATTTGTATTGTCAGTAAAAATAAAGTTTGGATCTTCTGGCGAATAAGTAAATAATGCTAAAAATAGTAAAACCGAAGCTATTATAAGAAAAATACCAATAATTTCTGCAACCCTTTTTATAGTAAAATCAAGGGTTTTTTTACTTAAATTTTTTATATTCATTTTTAAAGAATCTATTTTGTAACTTTGTATCATTTAATAATTATTGTTAAAATTAAATTTTAATTATGAATATATGTTTAATTGGTAACGGTATATCTACTTTATTATTAGCTAAAGTTTTGGCTAATCGGAATATTAATGTATCAATATATCTAGAACACCAGCCAAAAAAAAAATTAACAACAAGAACTTTAGGAATATCAAAAAATAGCTTTGAATTTTTAATAAATGAAAAAATTAATATAAAAAAAAAATCTTGGCCCATAAATAAAATTAAAATTTTTAATGAAATAGAAAATAACAAAGAAATACTTAACTTTGGATATAAAAATAAAAAAATTTTTTATATACTAAATTATATAGACTTAGTTTACTTATTAAATTCATGTGTAAAAAAAAACAAGCTAATAAAAAAATATAAAATTAAAAATTCTTCTTTTTTTCAATCTATTCTAAATGAAAAAGATAATTATGATTTAATTATAAATTTTAATGAAAAAAATTTGATATCTAAAAAATTATTTTTTAAGAGAAATGAAAAGGAATATAATAGTTTTGCCTATACATCTTTATTAAGTCATACTACCTGTAATAATAATACTGCTCATCAGATTTTTACAAAATTCGGTCCTCTGGCATTTTTACCAAGTTCAAATAGCAAAACTTCAATAGTTTTTTCAGTATTGGATAAAAATAATAGTATGCAAGAAAATAAAATTAAGGATTTAATATTAAATTATAATAAAAATTATAAAATCAAATCTTTTTCAAGATTTGAGAAATTTAAATTAAAAAGTTCAATATTAAAAAATTACTATTATAAAAAAATTTTATGTTTTGGAGATAACTTACATAAAATTCATCCTCTAGCTGGTCAAGGTTTCAATATGACAATTAGAGATATAAAAATATTATTAAGTCTAATAGATTATAGGATTAATCTTGGTTTGCCTTTGGATAGTTCTGTTTTAAAAGAGTTTCAAAATAAAACTAAACATTATAACTATATATTTGCTAATTCTATTGATTTTATTCATGAGTTTTTCAAACTTGATAATAGTTTTAATAGTCTATATTCAAAAAAATTATTTAATTTTTTAGAAACTAATAATTTATTTAAAAAATATACGTCTAAATTTGCCGATAAGGGATTTTTTTAATTACTGAATTGTTTTGTTATTAAAATTATCTACCGCGTAGGTTGATAAGATTTCTTCTAATTTTTTTTTTCTTTCATTCAAGTTAGTTGTTTCCAAAAGTACTTGTTTTTCTTCCAATGAAAATGGTGAAGCCATCGCGAGTGTATTAATAGTTTGATTTAAATTTTGCTTCTCAAGGTCCTTCCAATTAACCACATATCCTTCTTTAACAAATAGTGATTTTATATCTTTAAATATAAGTTCAAGATCAGAAAATTTTATTTCTTCTTTAGTTTCTTCAAAATCATGATGAAAGTTATCAAAATTCACAGAACATTCCCTATAAGGTTTTTCATTTTTTAATTCTTCAATTATTTTAAAACGACTAATTCCGTTCAATACAATTAAGTATCTACCATCATTTGTTTCACTAAAACTTGTGATTTTACCTGCACATCCAATATCATAAAGAACAGGTATACTTTGATCAGATTTTTTTGGCTGCACCATACCTATTATTCTATTGCTTTTCATTGCATCATCAATCATATCAATATATCTAGGCTCAAAAATATTAAGAGGTACAGTTGTTCTTGGAAAGATTATAAAATTAGATAATGGAAAAACTGGAATTTTATCTGGTAAATGATCGATTTTTTTTTTCATAAATTATTATTAAATAATTATCTTATAATATACTACTAAAATGAATAAAAATTTAGAAATAATTAATTCAGAGATAAATAATTTAAATATTTTATCAAAAGTGAATAATATTGATGAAATAATAAAAAGATCTTCAATATTAATAAAAAAATATCCTCAAGTTCAAATTTTTTATAATTTTCTTGGTTCTTCACTAGAAAAAAAAAATCAAATCTATGATGCTGAAGTTATCTATACAAAAGCTTTAGAAATTGATTCAAAAAATATTTTTGCATTAGTTAATTTGGGTAGAATATCTAGAATAATAAATGATCTAGAAAGATCTGAGCAATTATTGAAGCAAGCACTTAGCCTAGAACCAGAAAATTTACTTGTACAGTTAAATTATGGAGAATTAAAAATTGATCAAAATAATTTTAAAGAAGCAATTTATATTTTTGAAAAAATTTATGAAAAAAATAAAGATTTTCAAAATGTAATTATGAGATTAGCGACTGTATATTCTATAATTGGTGAATTTGAAAAAGCTGAGAAATATTTATCTATAAACTCAAAAAAAAAACCTGAATTATTTGCAGCCGATTATAGACTAAGCAATATTATTAATTATTCTGAAAGAAAAGATCATCAAAAATTAATTTTAAAAAAAATAGAAAATAAAAAATTTGATAAATTTAACAAACACCTTTTATTTTTTGCAATTTCAAAATCTTATGAAGATCAAAAAGATTATGAGCGAGCTTTTAAATATATGGAGTTAGCTAATAAAGAAAGAAACAAACTAGTCCAAGGGAATCCATTGCGATATGAAGAGTATTTTTTAAATAAAAATAAAGAAATTTTTTCAAATATAGATATTAAAGAAAACATAAATAATGATTTCTATGAAAAAAAATTAATATTTATAGTTGGTCTTCCAAGATCTGGAACTACATTATTGCATCAAATTTTATCTTCCCATTCAGGAACCTATGGTGTTGGAGAATCTATAGTTCTAAATGTATTTTTTTTCAAAAATTTTATGAATGATATCTTCTTAAAAAAAATAAAGAAGGATAATAAAATTAATATAGAAAATTTAAAGGAAATCTCTTTAAAACTTGGAAAAAAATATGATTATTATGATTTAAATAAAATAAAAATTGATAAGGCACCATCAAATTTTTTTTGGATAGGCTTTATTTCCACTCTTTTTCCAAATTCAAAAATAATCCATATAAAAAGAAATATTAAAGATAATTGTCTATCAATTTATAAAAATTTATTTGGTGGAAATAGAACTGATTGGACCTATGACGTAAAAAATATTCAAAAATATGTAAAAATATATAGAGAAATGATGGATTTTTGGAAGAGTAAAATTAATAAAAAAATTTATGAAATTAACTATGAAGATTTAGTTAAAAATCAAGAGATAGAAATAAAAAATTTATTAAATTTCTGTAATTTAGAATTTGAGCAAGAATGCTTGCAACATCATAAAAGCAAAAATCCAATTAAAACTGTTAGCATTAATCAAAGTAGACACCCAATTTATAAAGACTCAATTGAGTCAAATCTTAAATATAAAAATTTTAATAATCTTTTTAAAGATATTTAGATTTGTACAAAATCCCGCCAAGGATATGCGTTCAACCGAGTTTTTGCAGTTTTATAAATTGTTGGAGAAAATAGAGTATTTTGGTTTAGTAAGTGAACACTTGGATCTCCAATACCTTTAGCATAGTCAATCCAATTTTGAATGATTAATATATCATGTAAATTTAAACCCGAAAGGCTTGGTGTTATAATTTTATTTGATTTTATTTGACTTTTTGAATCGTGACCTTCCTCAATTAATTTCCAGTCTTCATTATAGTTCATTAGCTGAGCCCCAGACTTATTTATCACCTTATAATCAGGAAAAGAAATTGGGTATTCTGAACATCCTCTTTTGACTATCGCATTCAACCCTAATCCAATATTTTCTTTTATAGCTATCCCAATATAATCTGCTATTTGGTAAGCTTCTTCTAGGCTAGAGCAATAGATTAAACCCTTATAAAATCCAGAAATTTCTGGTCTAATCTCAATCAAGCACTTTCGAGTATTATTTTTAACAAGCTTTATCTGATCAAAAACTACAAATAACTTTATTAACTCAATTATAGATCTAGGCTCAACTTGAACCTTATAGCATCCAAAACAAAACTTAGGGATGATATCGAATTTATTAAATATTGCCTTGTGTCTTTTACAATTCAGATCAATTGAATTACGTCGATAGACTTGGGTCAAGTTAGTTCCAAGTTTTAACTTATATCTTTTTATAATATTTGAGGATTTACAAAATAGTTGGATAATTTTATCATCAGAAATAATTCCTGAAATCTTATCTTTTATATAAATTTTCTTAATTTCTTGATTAGCTTTAATTATCGGATGTGAAATTTCTTTATCAGGAGCATAACTAGTCAATAATCGAACTAGGTTCTTATGAGATTCTGAAAGCTGAGGATTATGTTTAATTGCTTTAGTGTAACTACTCATTGCCTCTTCTAATCTGCCAAGTTCTTCGAACGCGTTGCCCAAGTTGTTATGGGCCTGAGAATAGTCGGGTTTCAGTGATATTGCTTTTCTATAGCTTGCTGCAGCTTCTTCTAATCTTCCAATCTTTTGGAGAGTAATCCCTAGGTTGCTATGAGCTTCGGCAAAGTCGGGTTTTATTGATATTAATTTTCTCAAGCTTTTTTCAGCTTCTTCTAATCTGTCAAGATTTAATAAAATACCACTTAAGTAAAGATTAACTTTAATAAAGTCTTGTTTTAAATCTAAAGCTTTTTTTGAAGCTACTACTGCATCTTCTAATTGGTTTTTTTTCATAAGAGCATCAATATAACTGAGCCAAAACTGCTCTATATTTGGATTAGCGTCTAAAGCAGCTTTAAATAGTGGTAATGCTGCTTCAGTTTTATTAAGTGATACTGCTAATACACCAAGGTTGTGATTAGCGTCCGGATGTGATGGTTGTGATTGTAATATAGCCTGATAAAAACGCTCAGCTTCTTGAAGCTTACCTTCTTTATGTGCGGTTACACCTTGTTGTAGTACTTGTTCAATAGTTAGTTTCATTAAATGATCACTATCTTTTTCTTCATGTTTCATCATACTTCATAATTAACGTTGAGTCTTTGTAAGTATAAAGGTTGATTTTTCTGACTTACCATTTGTTTACACTTTAGCCGCAGTCAATCATCAAAAATGAACTTTTTAATATTGCTTGAATTAAAAAAAACCTCTATTTATAATAACTTTTTAATAAGCGGGCATAGCTCAGTGGTAGAGCGTCTCGTTGCCAACGAGAAGGTCGTGGGTTCAAGTCCCATTGCCCGCTCCAATTAAATAAGGATAGAAATGACTGATTTAGCAGATAAGAAATGTATTCCTTGCGAAGGAGGCATCCCAAGTTTTGATATAGGAGAAATTCATAAGTATTTAAAAAAAGTTGATGGTTGGGATGTAAAGTCAGATGATGATAAAACTTATTATTTAATTAAAGAATTTAAGTTTAAAAACTTTTTAGAAAGTCAAAGTTTTATAAATAAAGTAGGAAATATTGCAGAAATAGAAGGTCATCATCCTGATATTTGGTTTGGATGGGGATATGCTAAAATTAAAATCTTCACTCATGCAATAAATGGTCTTCATGAAAGCGACTTTGTACTTGCTGCAAAGATTGATAAAATTTCTAATGTTTAAAATGTCTAGTTTTTGAAAAAACTAATGCAGTATTTGATCTATTTGCAAATTTAATTATCTCTTTATCTCTAATCGAACCTGATGGCTGAATAATAGCTGATACACCAGATTGAACTAACTTTTCGATACCGTCTACAAAAGGAAAAAAGGCATCTGAAGCTGCAATAATTTCATCACCTTGCTTTTCTTTGTAAAATTTATTCATTTTACTTATTGCTATTTCGCAGCTATCCAATCTACTTGGTTGACCAGATCCAATTCCAATTGTTGAATCTTTATTTGCTATAACTATTGCATTAGATTTTACAAATCTACAAACATTAAATGCAAATATTAAATTTTTTAAAGTTTTAAAATTAGGTTTAATTTTAGAAACTATTTTAAAATTTGATTTTGAAAAAGAAAATGTATCAGAAGTTTGTATTAGTAAAGAATTGAACTGTGATGATATAATATTTAAATTATTATTATTTAACTTATTTGAGTCAATAATTCTTAAATTTTTTTTCTTTTTTAATATTTTTAAAGCACTGTTTTCAATACCATTACAAATAATTACTTCAAAATATATTTTTTTTAGCTCTAATGCTAAATTTTTTTTGATTTTAAAATTACAAGCAACTATTCCACCAAATGCACTTATTGGATCACATGCGAGCGCTTGTTTAAAACTTTTTAAGTTATTTTTATTTATCGAAACTCCACATGGATTAGCATGTTTAATTATAGCTGTTCCAATGTTTCTTGGTAATGATTTAGAGATTAAAAGTGCTGAAAATATATCATTGTAATTGTTATAACTTAATTTTTTTCCACTAAGTTGTTTTATATTTAATTTTTGTTTTAATGAATAAATTGCCGCTCCTTGATGGGGATTTTCTCCGTATCTTAAATTTTCAATTAGATTACCAAAAAATATTTTTTTTTCAGGAAACAATGTTTTAGATTTAGAATTGAAATAATTTGCTATTAAGCCATCATAATAAGCAGTTTCAGCAAATGCCACTTCCGACATTTTTTGTCTAAATTCCAAAGTAGTTTTACTGTTATTTGAATTTAATTCTTCTATTAAGCTACCATATTGTTTGGGGTTAGTAATTACGCATACATCATTGAAGTTTTTAGCAGCTGCTCTAACCATAGTCGGTCCTCCGATATCAATGTTTTCAATTATATTTTTATGACTATTTTTAGCCTCTAAAGTTTTTTCAAAAGGATAAAAATTTACAATAACAAGATCAATTTCTCCAAAATTATTTTTTTTTAAATCTCTAATATGTGATTTGTTTTTTCTTATACTTAAAATTCCAGCATGAATTTTTGGATGCAGTGTTTTAACTCGCCCATTCAGTATTTCTTTTGAACCAGTATATTTTGATATTTCTAAACATTTATAGCCTAGTTTTTTTAATTTTTTAAAAGTTCCACCTGAACTAATGATTTGTATTTTATGTTTAGATAAATTTTTTAATAATAATCTCAAATTTTTTTTATCATGAACTGAAATTAAAGCTGTTTTAATTTTCTTCATTAAATTTTAGTTATATCCCATATAATTTCCTGATCTTCATTTTGAGTTAATCCAGAAATAAATATATTTTGATTTTCAACAAAAGAGTTTTTTTTACCGAAATATAAACCAGTTTCAACATCAATTTTATGATCTTTAGATGAAAATTTCCATCCCGAATTTTCCAATTCGATTAGGATTGATTTTCCATCTTGGGTCTTTGTTATTTTAACATTAGGCTCAAAATGAAATCGAATTTCAAAATTTGAACTTTTAAACTTTTTATTCTTTTTTAATCTATCTTTTCCAATAAATTTATTTTTTTCTACAAAAAATTCTATTTCTCTTTCATGGGATACTCCATATTTTTTTAAATAACCATCGTGAGAACCCGATATATTCCAATAATTTTTTTCAGAAATAATAGATTTTTTTATAATTTTTATCTCTTCATCAACTTTAAAAATACCATCGGCATCTTTTTTCATTATACATGAAGATCTATTGTCTAAAACAACAGTAGAATGTGTGGCGGTTGATTTGGAGATTGAATTAAGTTGATGTTTATAATTTTGAAAGTAACCACAATTTGAAATTAATTTGCAATTATTGAAAAAAATTTCAAAAGATAAAGCACCAGATTGATAATCGTTACTAAATTTTTTTTGAGGAGAAGGCCCTAAATCAACTGAAAGAATAACATTTTTATTTTTTAGAATAGCATATCCTCCGATCTCATTACTTTCATTTTTGAATTTATAGTTATGAAAATTTAAATATTTATCAAAATTAGTATTTGAGTTTAAATGGTTTCCATTAAACAGTAGTGTTTGATTAGTATTCTGCCAAATAAAATTATAATTTTGTCCTAAGAAAAATACTATTTCATTTAAATATTCTGGAATTTCATTTTGGGACTCTTTAAGCCATTCTCTTATCAGAATAAAATATTTCAAGTAAAATATAAGTTGTCTGAAGTTTCTAGATTTTGGAAAATTTTGAGCATCAAAAGAAAAACTAATTATTTGTTTTAAAAGATTTAATCCATAATTTAAGTACTTTTTATCCTTGTACGCAAGACCTGATAATATAATTGAAGCACACCCAATCATCTTATCATTTACCCATTTAGATCTATTTATTTCATTAATTAAATGATTAACCTGTTTTTTTATATTGCTATTAAACTTTTCTTTATAAGATTCATCGCTATCATCATAACTAAGTTTTGAATTTGATATCCAAGCTATAACTCTTTTTGATAAAGTATCTATTTCCCAACTTTTAGAATTATATTTTTGATTTTTTTCAATCCAATTTAAAATAATTGATTGAGTAATTTTTTTTGAAGACTTTAAATCAATTGTAAATAACCAAAAAAAACTATGGAGTTTTTTATAATCAGTATCTTTTATATCTTGATTATTCCAAACTGAATTTAAGTAAAAATTTTCAATATTATTTTTCTTTTTGTCGTATTTTATTAAACAATCAAGTAGGTTTGGACTGGGTTTATATTCTATGAGCTTGTCATCAATTCTAGATATTTTTTTATTATAAATTCTAGAACCTAAGTAGATTTTTCTTATTTGATTTGAAGAATAATTAAAAAATTCACTAATAAAATTCAAGGAATTTTTTAAAATCATTTATTTATTCTAATTTTAAGGTATCAATATTTTTTTTTATATTACCGTTATTTTCTTTAAAAACAGTTGTTCCTGAAACTAAAATATTAGCTCCTGCTTCAATTACAATTTTATTATTTTCAAAATTAATACCACCATCGACTTCAATATCGAAAGTATGTTTTTTTTCTTCTTTAATTTTTTTTAAATTTTTAATTTTTTCTACAACTTCGGGCATAAATTTTTGACCACCAAATCCTGGAAAAACACTCATGATTAAAACTAGATCTATTTTATCTAAAACATTTTCAATAATATTTAATTTAGTATTTGGATTTAAAGAAACTCCAACTTTTTTATTTAGCTTTCTAATATGATCAATCGAATCTATTAAATTATCTGTTGCCTCTGGATGTATTGTAATTATATCTGCTCCAGCATTTGAATAATCTTCAATATATTTGTGCACCGGAGATATCATTAAATGAACATCAAATGGTAGCTTGGTAAAATTACGTAACCTTTTAATTACAGGTGGACCAATTGTAAGATTAGGAACAAAATGACCATCCATAACATCAACATGAATCATATCTGCTCCACCTTCCTCCAATCTCTTTATTTCATTTCCTAGCTGGCTGAAATCAGCTGAAAGAATTGATGGTGAAATTTGTATTTTTTTCATTGATAGCTAGATTTACTAGTATCAATTTTTAAAATTTAATTGAATTAAAAAATTGGTAAATTTGTCTCGAAATTTCACTTTCCAGAGGAAAAGATAACATACCCATTACAGAATAACCCAAAATCCATGGCATTAAGTAAAATCTTATCATAAAGAAAAACCAAGCCACATATAAAGGTACTAACGGATGGATTATGAATGAAGGAGTTATGGGTTTAAACATATAAATTAATGGATTAGTAAATTTAACAAATACTTTCATAAAAAAAAATTGAGAGTCTTCTCTTTGAAAAATATTCATTGCAACCCTTCCAATCAAAGTCCACATAATAATTCCAAGAATATAATCAATTATATATACTAAAGGATGAAAGTTAGCAGACATTTTAAAATTTATATTTGAAAAAATGAGAAATTAAAAGGGGCGAAATTAATCGCCCCTTTAAAAGATTATTTAGTGTTTGCCAAGGATCGATTTACCAGCTGGTACTCGAACCTCATCAACCATTTTTTGTGTAGCAGCATCAGGTTCTGAAGTAATTAAACTTACAACAACCATAGATACTAAGCTGACAGCTGAACCGAAGATACCAAACGTTAACTGTGTAATACCTAAGAATCCACTTCCACCATTTCGTACCCAAATTAGGTAACCCATACCAGAAGCAAGACCTAAAGCCATACCAGCTATAGCACCTTCTCTGTTAGCTCTCTTCCACCATACACCAAGTACAAGTGGGAAGAACAATCCAGACATCGCAAAGTCAAAAGCCCAGATTACCGAACCTAAGATACCTTGGATCTCCATTGCTGCAATAGTTGCTCCAGCAAAACCAATTACTACAAGTAATACCCTTGCAACAACTAGTCTTTTTGCAGTTTCTGCTTTTGGATCAATGATCTTGTAGTACAAGTCATGAGATAAAGCATTTGCAATCGCTAGAATTAAACCATCGGCTGTTGACATGGCAGCGGCCATACCTCCAGCAGCAACTAGACCTGAGATTACATATGGTAATCCAGCTATTTCCGGAGTTGCTAACACAACGGCTTTACCACCCATGAAAAACTCATTTAATTCAAGAGTTCCATTTCCGTTAAAGTCGCTTACAAACATTAAGTTTGCTTGGTTCCAGTTTTGATACCAATCTATCGCTTGAACTTCACTTATCGATTTACCAATAATTCCAGTCGCTAAGTTAGGATCTATCAATGACAATTTAGATAGTGTCGCTAACATTGGAGCAGAAGAATAAAGTAAGAAGATAAAGAATAAAGACCAACCTACTGATTTTCTAGCTGCTTTTACACTTGGAGTAGTAAAATATCTCATCATCACGTGAGGCAATGAAGCTGTTCCCATCATCATCGCTAGTGCTAACGAAATAAATGCCCAAGGTGTAGCGTTAACCGCTGAGTGAGCTTTAGTTATACCTGCTAAACCTTTTGGTACAGTTGCTAAATCAGCTGCAGAGTTTGTTACTGTTCCTAAACCAAATTGTGCTTCAAGATCAGCAATTCTCGCAACTTCATCAGCTAACATAAAGTGTGGGAAGAAACCCGCACCCATTTTGTTACTGATCCAAAATACCGGAAGCAAGTAAGCTATTATTAATACGATATATTGTGCAACCTGTGTCCAAGTTACCCCTCTCATACCACCTAACATTGAACATAGTAAAATACTTACTAATCCAACATAAACTGCGTATTGGAATGGGATATCTAGAGCAACAGATGCAATAGTACCTGTAGCGTTAATTTGTGCAGTCACATAAGTAAAGGAAGCAACAGTTAAGACTACTACTGCTAGAAACCTACTTAAATTACCACCGTATCTTGTACCAATGAAATCTGGAACTGTGTAACAGCCAAATTTTCTTAGGTATGGTGCTAATAAAGATGCGACTAATACATATCCACCAGTCCAACCTACAAGTAGTGCCATATAACCGTAACCTTTGAAGTAAATACCACCTGCCATTGCAACGAATGATGCACCAGACATCCAGTCTGCTGCAGTCGCCATTCCATTAAACACGGTCGGTACTTGTCTTCCAGCTACATAATAAGCATCAGCTTGTGCTGTACGTGATAGATAACCAATTATAGCGTAGATGGCCACAGTAAAAGCAACGAATGCAATTCCTATTGTTTTTGCTGTCATACCCATCTGTTCGCCAATTGCCATAATGATTATGAAAGCTAAAAATCCACCTGTGTAGATTCCATAAACTTTAGGCAAATTATCTATAAAATTACCTTTAATCATTAATCATCTCCTCCTTTTTCACTGAAACCGAACTCTTCATCGATTTTTTCTTGTCTGTTCGCAAACCAGAAAATTAGGATTACAAAAATTCCAAGAGATCCCTGACAAGTAAACCAATATGTCAGTGGATAACCGAAGGGTCCACCAACGGACTCCATTTCAGCGCCAAAAAGGAAGATGCCAATTGAGAATACAAACCAAATTGCTAATGTTACCATTAACAATCCTCTGGTTTTTTCCCAGTGTTGTGCTTGTTTTGACATTATTATCTCCTCTTTTAGTTATAACTGGCGGAAACCATAACCATTATGAAAGAGATTTAAAGTGTTAAAATTGTTAATAATAGTGGTGTTTTTAGGGTATAAAATAAATAAATAGCTATTTTTATGGCAAAATACAAATTAACTTGGAAAGATCTTACTTGGAAAGACTTTAAGATTTATCTTTTTTCACTTTTTAAAGCTTTCATACCAAAGACAAAAATAAGTAATTTGGATGAGTTAGAGGATTTTATACAATCCAAATCAGCCTGGGTTACACAAGTAACACTTTATGGTTATTTAAAAACTAGAATGGGAACAAGATATGTTCTTCATTTTGAAAATGATAAATTCATGGCATCTGTAAATCTAGCTAAGTGGAATATGTATGCCGTTGCTCTCCAAGATCTGACATTTTTTACATTTTCTTATTTAAAAAATAATTTGAATTATCAAGAAATTAACAAAGCTAAAGAAATTTTTTTAAAAATTTTAGATGATGAAACTACAAATAAAATGCCATTAGATATTATTGAGGAAGCAAAAAAGAATTTTAATGATAGATTACAAAATATTAATTGGAATACCTATTGTAATGATCTTCCATTTAATCCTAGTGCATTATCATTATATAAGTGGGCGCCCATAGCTGATGAATTAAAAAAACTTGATCGTAAGATAGTTTTAAATTCAGTAATTTTAAAGTGGGATATTGTTAAAAAAGAATTTAACGAAAGAATAAAGTTCTAAGTATTTTTTCTATTCTCAACTAGACTTTTAACTACACTTGGATCAGCTAAAGTTGTCGTATCTCCAAGTTGTTCATGTTCATTAGCGGCTATCTTTCTTAAAATTCTTCTCATTATTTTTCCAGATCTTGTTTTTGGTAGTCCAGGTGAAAATTGAATAAAATCTGGAGTAGCAATCACACCAATTTGTTTTCTTACCCATAGTTTTAATTCTCTTTCTAAATCTCCACTTGGTTCCTCTCCTACATTCAAAGTTACATAACAATATAATCCATTTCCTTTTATATCATGTGGACATCCAACTACTGCAGCCTCAGCAACTTTTGAATGCGCTACAAAGGCACTCTCTACTTCTGCAGTTCCTAAATTATGGCCAGATACAATAATAACATCATCCACTCTTCCAGTTATCCAGTAGTATCCATCTTTGTCTCTTCTACAACCATCCCCTGTAAAATATTTTCCATCGAACTGAGAAAAATATGTTTCTATAAATCTATTATGGTCTCCATATACAGATCTCATTTGACCTGGCCAAGATTGAGCTATACACAATCTCCCTTGTGCTTCCCCTTTTAAAACTTTGCCATCTTTATCGACTATTTCTGGTTTAATTCCGTAAAATGGTTTTGTTGCAGATCCTGGTTTTAAGTCTATTGCTCCAGTTTGTGGACTAATTAATATTCCACCTGTTTCAGTTTGCCACCAGGTATCAACAATAGGACATCTAGAATCACCTACAGTCTTAAAATACCATTGCCAGGCTTCAGGATTTATTGGCTCTCCAACAGTTCCAAGTAATTTTAGAGTTTTTCTTGATGTTTTTTTTACAGGCCCATCTCCTTCTCTCATCATTGCTCTTATTGCAGTAGGAGCGGTATAAAAAATATTTACCTTATATTTATCTACTATTTGCCACCACCTAGACCAGTCGGGATAATTTGGAATACCTTCGGACATAATTGTTGTTGCTCCATTTGAAAGAGGTCCGTAAATAATATAGCTATGACCCGTGACCCATCCAATATCAGCAGTGCACCAATATATATCTTTTGGTTTATAATTAAAAATATACTGATGTGTCATTGATGCATAAACCATGTAACCACCAGTCGTGTGCAAGACTCCTTTTGGTTTTCCTGTAGATCCAGATGTATATAAAATAAATAATGGATCTTCTGCATTCATTTCTTCTGGTTCACAACTCTTTGAAGCTCTTTTAGTTATGTCGTGATACCAAACATCTCTACTTTCATCCCAATTAATTCTATTTCCAGTTCGTTTTACTACAACGCACTTTTTAACATTTGGGCAGTTCAAAAGTGCTTCATCAACTTTTTCTTTTAAGTCTATAATTTTTCCCCCTCTAACACCTTCGTCAGCTGTAATAACGTAGTCAGATTTACAATCATTAATTCTTCCAGATATACTGTCCGCTGAAAAACCTCCAAAAATAATTGAATGAACGGCTCCTATTCTTGCACATGCTAGCATTGTATATGCTAACTCAGGTATCATTGTTAAATAAATTGTAACTCTATCTCCTTTTTTTACCCCTATATCTTTTAATCCATTTGCTGCTTTACAAACTTCTTGATGTAATTGTTTGTAGCTAATTTTTTTTTGTACTTTCGGATCATCCCCAACCCATATTATTGCAGTTTTATCTTTATTTTTCTTTAAATGACGATCAATACAATTAGCTGAAGCGTTTAAAGTTCCATCATAAAACCATTTAATATTAACTTCGGTCTTGCTGTATTTATAATCTTTAATTTTTGTATACGGTTTTATCCAAGTGATTCTTTTGCCTTCTTTTTTCCAGAAATTATCGTTGTTTTTTATTGAATCTGAATATTTTTTTTCATATCCTGATTTATTTACTATTGCTTTTTTTATCCAATCACTTTTTGTTTTATAAATTAATTCAGAATTTTCATTTTTTTTAACTTTATTTTTTTTAAATCTTTTTTTTCTTGAAGATTTTGTCTTTTTAATTTTTTTTCTTTTTTTCTTTTTTGGCATAAAGACTTATTTTTTACTAATATTACTCATCTTCAAAATAATTTTCCAGCTTTTAGTATCTATTGGCATCACAGATAATCTACTTTGTTTAATGAGAGGCAAGTTATTTAGATTAGGATTTTTTTTAATACTTTCTAAAGAAACGGCATAATTTAAAGCTTTTTTAAATTTAACCTGGACAGCTACAAATTTTTTTTCTTTATCAGTTGGGTCTACAAAGGCAGTTTTTATAATCTCAACTATACCTACAATTTCTTTTCCAATATTTGAATGATAAAAAAAACAAAGATCGCCCTTAGACATTTTTCTTAAATTATTTGCTGCTTGATAATTTCTAACTCCATCCCAAGTTGCTCCTTTTAAGCCAGCTTTTTTTTGATTAACAATAGACCAAACATTTGGTTCAGATTTAAGTAACCAGTATTTCATTAAATTTTTACACCTGCCCCTTTTAAAAAAACAGCATTTTCGTCTAGTTGCCATCTTGGTTTTGCAGGAAAATCTAAATCATTAAACTGATTTTGTTTAAATTTTTCTAAACCGGCAAATGCTATCATCGCAGCATTATCCCCACATAAGTTAATAGGTGGAAATATTGCTTCAAAATTTTCTTCATTACAAAGTTTTATCAAAACTTCTCTTATTTTTTTGTTTGCCGCAACACCACCAGCTACAACAAATGTTTTATTCTTATTTTTATTAATTTTATTAAACTCTTGAAAAGCAACTTTACTTTTTTTATATAATATTTCTTCCATTGTTTTTTGAAAAGAAGCCGCAAGGTCATATTTATCTTTTTCATTTTTTATATTTTTTGTAATTCTAAGAATAGCTGTTTTAAGTCCTGCAAAAGATAAATTACATCCGCCTTTATTAATTATAGGTTTTGGCAAATCAAATTTTGTTGGGTCTCCTTTTTCTGCTAAAACTTCTATTTGTGGACCACCTGGAAATTCGATACCAAGTAATTTTGCAGTTTTATCAAATGCTTCTCCAGCAGCATCATCAATAGTTGTTCCAAGTCTTTTATAATTTCCTAATCCTTCAACACATAAAAATTGACTATGTCCTCCAGATATTAAGAGTAAAAGATATGGGTAATTTATTTTTGAATTTAATTTAGGACTTAAAGCGTGTCCTTCCAAATGATTGACAGCAATAAACGGTTTTTTTAATGATGCTGCAATTGCTTTGCCAAAATTTAGTCCAACAGATAAACAAACTATTAACCCGGGACCTGCAGTCGTTGCAACCGCATCTATGTCATTTAAATTAATTGCACTTTCATCTAATGCTTTTTTTGCGATCAAGTCTATTTTTTCTATATGAGCTCTAGCGGCAAGTTCAGGCACCACTCCCCCAAATTCTTTATGAATATCTACCTGGCTTGAAACTATATTTGATAAAATTTCTGGCTGGCCTTCGTTATTTTCTCTTATTAAAGCTACCGCTGTTTCGTCACAACTAGACTCTATTCCAAGAATTACTGGTTTTTTTGACATAAAATAGTTTTTATTACTTTCAAATTCTAAATATAAAGATGGAATATAAATTAATTTAATGAAAAGCAAAAAAATTATTATTGGATCAAGAGGTAGCAAATTAGCATTAATCTATGCTGAAAAAGCTAAAGAAAAAATTTTAGAAGTATCTAAAGAACTCAATATTGAGAGTGTTGAAATAAAAAAAATTACCACAGCAGGAGATTTAAATCAAAAAGATAGACTTTCTGAAATAGGAGGTAAGGGACTTTTTTCAAAAAAAATAGAAATAGAATTATTAGAAAATAAAATCGATATTGCCGTGCATGCTTTAAAGGATATGCCATCAGATGAAACAGAGGGATTAATAACAAATTGTTTTTTAGAAAGAAATGATCCTAGAGAAGTATTAATTTCTAAAAATAAAATAAAATTTAAAGATTTAAATCAAAACTCAATAATAGGAACTTCTTCTTATAGAAGAGAATTTCAGTTAAAAAATAAAAGAAGTGATTTAAATTATAAATTAATTAGAGGTAATGTTGACACCAGGATAAACAAATTAAATCAAAATTTATATGATGCAGTAATATTGTCTTATGCAGGCATTAATTCTTTAAATTTAGACGAACACATTTCTGAAATTTTTTCTATTGATGAAATTATTCCAAGTGCTGGACAAGGAGTTATAGCATTACAATGCAAAAATGATGATGACTTTATAAAAAATGTTTTAAAAAAAATAAATGATGAAAAAACTTTTAAAAGTGCTCAAGCTGAAAGAAATGTTCTTAAAGTTTTAGAGGGAGACTGTCAAACGGCAGTTGGTGCCATATCAGTTGTAAATAATGAAAATATAACACTAAAAGGAGAACTTTTTTCTTTAGATGGAAAAGAAAGATTTTATTGCAAGTCTTCCAAAGATATAAAACATGCAGCAGAACTAGGAATAGAAATTGGTGAAAATTTAAAAAGTCAATCTATGGGGAGTTATAAAAAATAGTATGCATATTTTGTTTACACGACCTCTGGAAGATAGTGAGGAGCTAATATTAAAATTTAGAGACCTTGGTCATAAAGTTTCACATATGCCAGTTATTCAAATTGAAAAAGTTGAATATGAAAAAATAAATTTTTTAGATTATAAAGCAATAATTTTTACAAGTGCTAACGCATTAAAATTCTTAGACACAAAACTTATTGATAAAAAAATTATTTGTTTTTGTGTTGGAATCGCAACTGAGAAAAAAGCACTTAGCCTTGGATTTCAAAATGTAATAACGGCCGAAGGAAATGTAAGAAATTTAAAAGAGTTAATATTGCAAAATTTTAATTCTTCTATGGGAAAAATGCTTTATGTAAGTGGAGAAATTATTTCAAATGATCTTGATAAAAATTTAGTATCACTCGGATATAATGTACAAAGAATTATTAACTACACTTCAAAACCTAATTATCAATTAGACGAAAAATTTATAGAAAAATTGAGATCAAACATGCCAGATGTTGTCTATGTTTATTCCAAAAATAGTGCTTTGAGCTTCCTAAAATTAATAAATAGTTATAAATTAAATGATTTTTGGATGAACACCAATTTAATGTGTATTAGCGAAAAATCGTCGTCAGTGTTAAATAAAATCAAGTGGAAAAAAATTTTTATTTTTAGTCCTGGAGAAGAGGAATTTTTGCTATATAAAATTTAAAAATGGAATTATTTAATAATTTTAAATCACTTTTTCTTTCAGTTTGGGAAAGAGGAATTCTAGGTGTAGATATTCTTGAAATATTAATTGGTGTTGGAATATTTTTTCTATTTTTAATATTTAGAGGAATTATTAGTAAAGTTATTATTAAAAGATTAGAAAATATAGCAAAGAAAACAACAAATAAATTTGATGACTCTTTTGTTTCCGCAATGGAAGGGCCAGCTAGATTTTTGCCAATAGTTATTGGTTTTTTTATTGCAAGTTATTACATGTCTTTCTCTGAAGAGAGTAGAGAAATTGTAGATACAATTAATAGAACTTTAATAACCATTTTTATTTTTTGGGTTATGCACCAAATTATAGAACCGGTTTCTTATGTATTAAGTGGGTTAAATAAAATTTTAACAAGAGAACTTATTGGTTGGATTATTAAGTCATTAAAAGTATTAATTTTTATTTTAGGTATAGCTGCAGTTCTTGAATTATGGGGTATAAAAATTGGACCAATTATTGCAGGTTTAGGTTTATTTGGTGTTGCTGTTGCATTGGGTGCACAAGATTTATTTAAAAATTTAATTTCAGGAATATTAGTATTAGTTGAAAAAAGATTTAAAATTGGAGATTGGATTTTAGTCGAAGGAATAATTGAAGGAATTGTAGAAAAAATAGGATTTAGATCAACTGTTATAAGAAAATTTGATAAATCAATTGCAATAATACCAAATTTTCAATTTGCAGAAAATGCTGTGATAAATGTAAGTCAAACAACTAATTGGATTATTAGTTGGATAATTAATTTACAATACGATTCAACAGTTGACCAACTCAAAACAATTAGAAATGAAATTGAAGATTATATAAAAAAAAGCGAAGATTATAAACCTGAGCTTGGATATGCAGTAAGGGTTGATAAGTTTGCAGATAGCTCAATAGATATGTATATACGTTGTTTTACCAAAACAGATGATTGGGATGAGTGGTTAGCTGTTAAAGAAAGATTGGCAATTCAAATTAAACAAATTGTTGAGAAAAATGATGCTTCATTTGCCTTTCCAAGTCAGTCAATTTATGTAGAGAAAAAATGATTGCTATATTTTATTTAGTACTTCAAATTTTAAAAATTTATACTTACGTTGTTATTGCAAATGTAGTTATAAGTTGGTTGATAGCTTTTAACATTTTAAATACATCAAACAGATTTGTTTATTCAATATTAGAGTTTACATATCGTTTAACAGACCCTTTTTTAAATAGAATAAGAAGATTTTTACCAAATTTGGGTGCTTTTGATATCTCACCAATTATACTTCTTTTATTGATCTGGTTTATAGAAATGTGTATGAAGCTTTACGTGGCACCAATAATATTTAACTAATCCATGATTTTAATAGAAGGAAAAAAAATAGCAGCAGAATTACGAGAAGAGTTAAAGAAAGAAGTTTTTGAATTAAAATCCAAATATAATAAAGTTCCTGGATTAACTGTAATTTTGATTGGAGAAGATGCCCCGAGTCAAATTTATGTCAGGAATAAAGAAAAGTCAGCGAATGAGGTAGGTTTAAAATCAGAAGTAATTAAATATTCAGATTCAGTTGAGGAAAAAACGGTTTTAAATAAAATTGAAGAACTTAATAAAGATGAAAGTGTATCTGGTATTTTAGTGCAACTACCTTTGCCAAAACACATAGATAAGCAAAAGGTTATTGAAACAATTTTACCAAGCAAAGATGTTGATGGATTTCATCCTATGAATGTTGGAAACCTATCCTCGGGTTATGAAAGTTCAATTCCGTGCACACCACTTGGGTGTTATTTGATGATAAAAAAAATTGAACCAAATTTAAGTGGAAAAAAAGCAGTTGTTGTTGGAAGATCAAATTTAAATGGAAAGCCAATGACCCAACTTTTATTAAAAGAAAATTGCACTGTAACAATTACTCATTCAAAAACAAAAGATTTAAAAGGTGAGTGCTTAAAAGGTGATATTATAGTTGCTGCAGTTGGAATACCTGAGCTTGTAAGAGGAGATTGGGTTAAAAAAGACGCAATAGTTATTGATGTTGGAATAAATAAAACAGAAAATGGAATAGTGGGTGATGTTGCATTTGAAGAAGTTTCAAAAGTTGCAAAAGCTTTAACACCTGTCCCTGGCGGTGTTGGCCCAATGACAATTGCGTGTCTTCTTAAAAATACCATTGAGTGCTTCAAAAGATCTAATTAATTTTTAAATTATATAACCTATAACTTTCTAATGAAGTTATTTTTTATATTGGGAAACCAACTATTTCCAATTCAACATTTAAATAGTTTTAAAGATGACCATATTTTTTTTATGGCCGAAGATTATCAATTATGCACTTATGAAAAACATCACAAGTTAAAAATTTTATTATTTTTATCAGCAATGAGATCGTATTCAGATTACTTGAAAAAAAATAAATTTAAAGTTGAATATACTAAAATTGATTCAAATGATTTCAAAAAAGATTATTTGGAAAAAGTTAAAAAAATCATTAAGTCAAAAAAAATTAAAGAAATTACAAGTTTTGAAATTGAAGATAAGTTTTTTGAAAAAAAGCTACAAAATTTTTTTAAAAAAAATGATTTAATATGGAAAAAAATTAAATCACCGATGTTTTTAAATTCTAGAGAGGAATTTAATGATTACTTATCAAAAAATAATAGACCTTTCATGGCAACTTTTTATAAAGGAACAAGACAAAAGTTAAACATTTTAATGAAGAAAGATGGAAATCCCGAAGGAGGCAAATGGAGCTTTGATGAAGATAATAGAAAGAAACTTCCAAAAAATATAAAGGTTCCAAAATTTCCAAATATAACAGAAACAAAACATACAAAGCATTTGAAACCTATTATTGAAAAAATGTTTAAGGATCATCCAGGTAATACCAAAAATTTTTGGTTTGCAACCGAGTACAATGATGTTGTTAAACTTTTAAATTTTTTCATAAAAGAAAAATCAAATTTATTTGGTGATTATGAGGACGCAGTTCATCAAGAAAATAATATTCTATTTCATAGTGCACTAAGTCCATATATTAATTTAGGTCTTATAACTCCCGAATTTATAATTTCTAAAGTTTTAGAATTTCATAAAAAAAATAAAATTAGACTAAATTCTCTAGAGGGATATGTAAGGCAGGTTATTGGTTGGAGAGAGTTCATGAGAGGAATTTATCAAAAATATAGTGATGAAATGGAGACAAGAAATTTTTTTAAACAAAATAGAAGGATGAAAAATTCATGGTATAAAGGTACAACAGGTTTACCTCCTTTAGATTATGCAATTAAGAACGCATTACACCATGGCTGGTCACATCATATTGAAAGATTAATGATACTTTCAAATATCATGAACTTATGTGAGTTAAAACCCAAAGTTGTTTACAAATGGTTTATGGAAATGTTTGTAGATTCATCGGATTGGGTGATGGTACCAAATGTTTATGGAATGGGTTTATTTAGTGATGGAGGAATTTTTGCAACAAAACCATATATATGCGGATCAAGTTATTTTATGAAAATGATGGATTTTAAAAAAGGTGATTGGTGCAATACTATGGATGGATTGTACTGGAGATTTATAAATAGAAATAGATCCTTCTTTTTAAAAAATCCTAGACTTTCAATGATGGTAAGAATTTTTGATAAAATGAAACTTGATAGAAAAAAATTAATATTATCAGAAGCTGAAAAATTCATAAATAAAAATACATATGGCAATTAAAGTTTTTTTTAATAATTCTTGCAGTGTTTGTAGACTAGAGATAAATCACTACAAAAAAATTGCTGATAATAATTTAGAATGGGTTGATATTACAAATAATGAAGAAGCTTTAAAATTGACATCTAAATCACAAGAAGAACTTTTAAGAAGACTTCATGTTATCGACGATGGAAAGGTGATAGGGGGAGCTAAAGCTTTTGTAATCATTTGGTCAAAAATTCCAAAATATAATTTTTTAGCAAAATTATTTTCAATAAAACCTCTTTTTTTTCTTTTTCACTATATTTACGAATTCGTTGCATATTTTTTATTTTTAAAAAATAAAAATCAACTCAAATGAAAAAGCAAAATTTGCCCTCTAAAATCTGCCAAGTTTGCAAAAAACCATTTGTTTGGAGAAAAAAATGGAAATTAAATTGGGATCACGTAAAATACTGCTCTAAAAGATGTTCTTCTAAGTAAATTCCTGAATTATCTTTGGTATATAATTTTTAAAATTGAAAAAACCTTTATTGCAATATTTCCAAGAATACTGGTCAATTTTTCTGTATAAAAAAGAAATATTTTTAAGATTATTTGAATTTATATAGTCGAGATTTTCGCCTACGGATGGATATAGGGCCAATAAATTTTCTTTCATATCTTTTAAATCTTGAATATTAATTATTTTACAATTTAATGATTTATTTTTTAAATCTTTAACTTGATTATTTATAATAGACTTTTTAAAGTTGAGAACTTTTTCATTTAATTTTATTTGCCTAGTTTCATTTTCATTAAAGACAAAATAAATATTTTTAAATGATTTATTATTAAAGTCAGATTGCTCAAAAGATAGATTATTTTCAAATATTAATAAATCATTACTGTCAGATAAATTTGTATTTAGAAAACTATTATTCAAAATTGTATAATTTCTATCATTTACTATTGGAATTGGATTTTCATTAAGTTTAATATTGTCAAATCTATTATTGGTGAATTTTTTTATATTCCACTCCGACGCAACGTAATTTTTACCTTTTGTTTGAACTCCCGCAACCCATCTCCAACCCAATGTATTAGATGCACTGTCACCATCAAAAAGATATTTCATGAAAAACTCAGCACCTAATTGCCAAGGCAAACGAAGGGTAAAAATCCAAATACTTGCAAACCACATTCTCGCATGATTATGAAGGTAATTGTGATTTTTAAGCTCATTTACCCAATAATCAAAGCATTCGATATTTGTTTTGCCATTAATTGCATTTAAATAGTTTTGATTATCTTTAAAATTTTCTTTTATTTTTTTTAAATCTTCTAAATAATCTGACCAAACACTCGGTCTTAATTCAAGCCAACCTTTCCAATAAATTCTCCAAAAAACTTCTTGAATAAATTTTTCATTTTTTATGAACGAATATTTTTTTAAACATTTATCTATTATTTCTTTTTCGCTAATTATCCCGTGAGACACATATGGAGATAGACATGAAATATTTGTTCTTTGATTTGGTCCATAATCAAAGTTTCTAAATTTAGAATATTCTATAAGATTTTTTTCAATAAAATTATTTAATTTTTCAATAGCAAAACTTCTTGATGGCTCAAAATTCATATTTCGAATTTTTTATTTTATTACTAAGTAGGAAATCAAAATTAACCAAAAAAAAGTATAGTAATAGTAAATATATTTTCTTGTAAATAATGAGGAGACTGAATTTTTATTTTTATTTTTATTTTTATTTTTTTTCATTAAATAGAAGATCTTCCACCATCTACACCAATTATTTGTCCTGTTATCCAAGAACTTTCTTCAGTAAGTAAAAACTTAGCCATTGCAGCAGCGTCTTTTCCCTCACCAATCCTTTTCATAGGGTGAGCTTTTGCAATACCTTCAGCCATAATAGTATTCTTTAATATTGGCTGAGAAATTTTTGAATTTGTTAAACTTGGAGCTATACAATTTACTCTAATATTTGGAGCAAACTCAGCAGCAAGAGAAATCGCTAATCCTTCGATCGCAGCCTTAGTTGATGCAATAATTGAATGGTTGGCAAAGCCTCTTTGTGCCGCAACTGTAGAAAATAATATTATTGAGCCTTTATTATTCTTAAGACTATCTTGATATGCTTTAATAATTTCAACTGCAGAATAAAGATTTAATTTCATACATTTTTGAAAATCATCCTCCTTAACCATTTTAAATGGTTTTAAATCAATTGAACCGACACAATAAGCTATTCCTTTAACTTCAGAAATTTCAGATTTTACATTTTCAATAAAATTATCTTCTAAAACATCTGCTACTGTATAAGTGCACTTTAACTTTTCTGATAAAGATTTAAGCTCCTCTTGGTTTCTTGAAACGAGATGAAAATTATGGTTTGAGTTATATAATTTATTTGCCAAATTAGAACCAATAGAACCTGTTGCTCCAAAAATTAAATACTTAGCGCTCATATTTCTTTATTTTATTAAGATTTTTTTTTTGATTTAAGTCCAAGTTTATCGCTATGTCTTAATCTTAAAATTACTATAGCCGATGCAATAAGAACTATAGCTACAGCTTCATAAACTAATCCAGATGGATCCATTTCTTTACCTTGTAATATTATAAATCT
>CACDEU010000009.1 GCA_902551895.1 uncultured Pelagibacteraceae bacterium
AGATGAAATTATAGCAAACAATGATGATCAGGATTTTTTTTCGGCTATAAAGGTATGTAAAAAAAAAAGGATAGGCCCAGCTAGAGATGAAAATAATAGACCTTTGTTTTTTAAAAAAGATATAGGAATATTAGCAAGATCTGGATTTGATTTTGAAACTTCGAAAAGAGTTATGGATTTAGAAAAAAATGAGTATTTAAAAATAATAAATCTACTTTAATTTTTTTTTATTTTTTTCATTAAGATAATAATTAATTTTGCTTTTAATATAATTTTTTACAAAAACAAAAACCAATAGACCAAAAATTGATACTGAAACTATAATTATTAGTATTATTCTTAATTGCTCGCTCATTAAAGTAACGAAGATCTTTTTAAAATTAAACTCGGGTTTCTGAAATCTTTTTTACCATATAGAATTTCTTTATTCTCAAAATCTGTAATTAAACCTCCTGCATGTTTTAGTATTGCATGACCAGCTGCAATATCCCACTCGCATGCTCTAGGTTCGGCTATATATAAATCATACTCGCCCGAAGCTATAACACAAAATTTTAAAGAACTCTTCATTTTAACATGTTCAGTAACTTTAAATTTTTTATGTAAATTTTCAATTTCTGGCTTTAATTTATTTGAATAAGATACAGCCTTAACATTACCTTGTTTAGTTAATTTAGAGCAATCTAGTTTTTTTTCCTTATTATTTGTAAATTCAAAGCATTCATCTTTATGATATGCATAAAAAAGCCTTTTTTTTGCAGGCGCGTAAATAATTCCTAATTCAGGTCTATTATTTATTATTAAACCAGCATTAATTGTAAATTCGTCTCTATCATTTATGTAATCGTAGGTACCATCAATAGGGTCAATTAACCAAAAATTTTTTAAATTTTGGTTTGTTTTATTTTCAGAAGATTCTTCAGAAACAATTTGTAGATCAGGAGTTATCTTTTTAATTTTATTTGTTATTAAATTATTTACCTCTATATCTCCATTAGTAACTGGTGTATTATCTTGTTTTATTTCTTTTTTTAAACCTTTTTTTCTCAACTCAAGAGAAATATTGCCAGCCTCAAGAAATGTAGATATTAAAATTTTTGTGATTTCTTTTTTTTTTTCTTCAATCATATTTTTCTAATTTAATATTTTCTGAATTAATTACTTTTTTTCCAACATTTTCAAAATTTACAGTAATTTTATTATTAATTATTGATTGCACTTGGCCAATTCCCCAGTCTTTATTTAAGGGATTAATTACCTTATCGCCTGGTTCAAATTCTAAAATCATTTTATGTACCTTATAATAGAAATCAGTATAAATACCATCAATGAGTAATAAAAAAAATTCAATTGGTTTAAATAAACATCCAAAAGATACAACAGTAGTTGTAGCGATGTCAGGAGGTGTTGATTCATCTACAGTAGCAGGAATGATGAAAGATCATGGATATAATGTAATTGGGATTACTTTAAAATTGTATGATGACACTAAGGAAGTTTCGAAATCAAAACAGTGCTGTGCTGGGCAAGATATTTTAGATGCTAAAAGGGTTGCAGAAAAATTGGGTATCGAACATAAAATTTTATATTATCAAAATAAATTTAAATCAGGAGTTATAGATAATTTTGTAGAGAGTTATATAAAAGGTGAAACACCAATACCATGCGTTCAGTGTAATCAAACTGTAAAATTTAGAGATTTATTTGAAGAATCTAAAAATTTAAATGCTGATGCTTTAATCACCGGTCATTATGTGAAAAGTATAACAGCAAATGATGAAACAAATATGTATAAGGCCGTAGACGATACTAGAGACCAGAGTTATTTTTTATTTAACACTTCAAGAGAACAATTAAATTACCTTAGGTTTCCACTTGGAGGTTTATTAAAAAATGAGACAAGAGATATCGCAAAAAAACTAGGTTTAAATGTAGCTGATAAACCAGATAGTCAAGATATATGCTTTGTTCCGAATGGTGATTACTCATCAGTTATAAAAAAATATAAACCTGAAGCTTACCAAAAAGGAAACATAAAAGATATTAATGGAAAAGTAGTAGGAGTTCATGATGGTATTATAAACTTTACAATTGGCCAGAGACGTGGAATTAAAGTTTCCGACAAAGAGCCACTTTATGTGATTGAAATAAATGCTAAAAAAAATGAAATTATTGTGGGTTCAAAAAAATATTTAGCTCAAAAAAAAATTAAATTAAAAGATTTAAATATTTTATGTAAAACAGATGAACTAGATAAGCAAATATTAGTTAAAGTTAGATCTACAGGTAAATTATTAAAAGCAAATATAGATTTAAATAAAGATAAAGCTTGTATTGAATTATTAGAAGATGAATATGGAATTTCTCCAGGCCAAGCATGTGTTTTTTATTCTAAAAATGAATTAGGATATAAAGTTTTAGGGGGAGGGTGGATTACAAATTAGTTTTTTTTCCACATAAAAAAAGTAAGACAATAAAAGAATATAACACCAAGAAAATAATCCCATTCTAAAGCATGTTTAAAAGCTTTATTTCCTTCAAAGCTAATTATTGGAATTGAAATTATAGCAACTATAATCAATAAAGTAACTAAAATCCTTTTTGCAATTAAAAACTTTAAATTAATATAATTCTGGATCTTATCTTTTATTTTATAAAGAGTAAAAACTAAGTAGGCTTGCGCAACAATTTCGAAAATTATAAATAACAGCATAACAACTCTTCTAAATAGTTTGTAAAGATCGTAATCAAATTTCACTCCTAAAAAAATTGAATGAATTGTTAATAATACAGCTGAGCCTACTCCAAAAAAAATTATTTTATTGATATGTTTAGCTTCACTATGAAAATAGTTGATAATATTTTTATTCCAGATCCAATATTTAATTAACAAATAAGAAGTTAGAAACATCGCGGGCTTAAAAATCCAATAATTTGGAAAAACTCGAGCAGTTCTACTTATCGATGTTCCTCCATCGATATATGGAATGGTATTTAAAATAACATTTTCTTGATTAGGAAATAAACTGTGAAATTGAGTTATTAAAATTAAGCATGTATTAACAGCAACAAAAGGTACTATAAAAATCCATAACGATATGGATTTCACTTTATTTATATCTTCCATTTAAAGGATTATTTTTTTTTATTTTTTTTTCTAGCTCTTCTTTTTTTTGACCCCATTTTTCTACGGCCTCTATGCTTTTTTGGATATCCCATTTTTACCTCAATTTTATAATTTTATTGACTTATTCGTGGGATATAGCATTGTCACTAATACATATCAAATTTTTTATGGATAAATCATTTAAAACTTTTTTAAAACATACTGCAAAAGATTACTATAATCAGTCAGTAAATCCACCTGTAGTAAGAGCCTCAACAATCATTTTTAAGTCAATGAATGAGTTAAGAAAAACTCAGTCAAAGGGTAAAAAAAATCCAATTGGTGGTCATTTTGAATATGGAAGACAAGGAACTTCCACAACGTATATTTTACAACAAATGTTAAAGAGAATGGAAGAATGTTATCATGTATTTTTAACTCCAACTGGCTTTGGTTCAGTTTTTTTATCAATTTTTAGCATTGTTCGACCCGGTGATGAAATTTTAGCTGCTGATCCAGTTTATTCACCAACACGATTATTGACTGAGGATTTTCTTAAATCATTTAATATTAAAACAGTTTTTTATAATCCTAATGATTTAAATACTTTAAAAAATAAAATTACAAAAAAAACAAAATTAATTTATGTCGAAAATCCAGGGAGTAATTCTTTTGAATTTCAAGATCTATCTAAAATAATTTCAATAGCAAAGAAAAATAAATTATTTTCTGTAATAGATAATACTTGGGGCACTCCATATTATTTAAAACCTATTAAATTAGGATTTGACATGTCTATTGTGTCAGCAACAAAATATTATTCTGGCCATTCTGATGTTATGGGTGGAAGTTTAGCTGTTAACAAAAGAGTTTTTAAATATGTTGAAAAAGCAAACAAAATTACTGGTCTCAGGTTGGGACCAGATGACGCTTATTTAATAATAAGAGGATTAAGAACTCTAGATGTTCGTCTTGATAGACATGAGGAAAATGCAAAAAAAGTTGCAGCATTTTTATTTCGTCATAAAAAAGTTAAGCTTTTATATCCATATAAAAAAGGTTCACACAATTATAAAATGTGGAAAAAGTATTATTCAGGTGCATCAGGATTAATGGGCTTAAAAATTAAAGCAAAAAACAAAAATTCTATTAATAAATTTGTAAATTCGTTAAAATTATTTGGTTATGGATATAGTTGGGGAGGATTTGAAAGTTTAGCATTACATCAAGAGTTTAGAGAATTAGGAAAAAGAAATTATTTAAAATTAGAAAAAGATGAACATTTAGTTAGACTT
Source organism: uncultured Pelagibacteraceae bacterium (assembly GCA_902551895.1). Taxonomy (GTDB): domain Bacteria; phylum Pseudomonadota; class Alphaproteobacteria; order Pelagibacterales; family Pelagibacteraceae; genus Pelagibacter. The sequence continues at coordinate 4,402 of CACDEU010000009.1, forward strand.
CATATTGGTCTTGAAGATCCAAAAGACCTAATCAATGATTTAAAAAAGTCTTTGAGATTTATTAAATGACTTCAGATAAATTTATACCAAATAAAATAGCGCTAATAACGCTCATAGCAGCTTCCCTAGTAGTTATTATTTCTTTAGGTATTCGACAGACTTTTGGTCTTTTCTTTTTTGATTTTGAAATTGATCTTGGTTGTACACAAACCGAGTTTGGTTTTGCGATGGGTATTCAATTATTTTTTTGGGGTCTATTTGGACCGCTTTTTGGATTAATTACAGATAAATTCAGTGGTAGAGTAGCTGTATTTATAGGTTTTTTATTTTATTTAGCTGGTATTTATTTTTTAAATTACGGACCAAATACAGGATTTTGGTTTACTTTTGATTTAGGAATTTTAATTGGGATTGGACTTGCGGCAACTGCAATAAGCATTCCTATTTCTATCGTATCTAAACATTTTCCACTAAATAAAAGGACTATCGCAATAGGTGTCGTTACTGCTGCTGGTTCTTTTGGATATTTTGTGTCTCCTATTTACACAAGATTTTTCCTTTTAGAATTTGGTTGGAATCCAACGTTACTTATTTTTGGAGCTATGATTTTAGCAGGTTTGGTTATTTCTCTATTTTTAAATACTCCAATGACAGAAATAAAGCAACAAAACGAAAATACTCAAACAGCTATGCAAGCTATAAAGGAAGCATTTTCAAACAAAAGTTACAATTATTTAACTTTAGGATTTTTTGTATGTGGTTGGCATATAGCTCTTGTTGCAACACATATACCTATGCACATAAGAGATAAAGGACTTGAAGATTGGACAGCAACTGCAATTTTAGCATTAATTGGTCTATTTAATATTTTTGGAACTTTAACTAGTGGATATTTATCTACAAGAATTAGTAAGAAAAAATTATTAAGTGCAATTTATTTATTAAGAGGTGTTTCAATATTATACTTTATACTTATGCCACCAAGTGTGATTAACGCATTAATTTTTGGTGCTACATTTGGATATTTGTGGTTATCAACTGTTCCACCTACAAGCGGTATAGTAAGTCACATTTTTGGAACTAAATATGTGTCTTTATTGTATGGTTTCGTATTTTTAAGTCACCAAGTTGGATCATTTCTAGGTGCCTATCTTGGTGGTTTATTCCATGATTTATATGGTTCACTTGATTATGCATGGTACATTTCTATCGCTTTATCTTTATTTGCAGGCTTGATACATTTACCTATAAAAGAGATAGCAATTGAAAGAAAACAGCTCGCAACATCTGAAATTTAATCCTTATTTAGAAAAGCTATATCATTCTGATAAGCCTTTGATAATTTATAAAGTTCAAGATGGCTACAATCTATATACTGATTTTTCAAAAAAAATTATATTAACAAAAAAAAATATAAATAATTTTTTTAATTTATTTAATAATAAAAAGTTTAAAAAAGAAACTGATTTGTTAATAGGATTTTTTGGATATGAAATTCTTTGCAATTTGTTAAATATTAAAATTAAAAATCAACAAAAACTTAATTTTTATAAGGGTGTTTTTTACAAACCAGAAACATTAATAAAGATAAGAAAAGATATAAAAGTAATATCTTCAATCAAAAAACATAAATTTAATAGTTTTTTTAACAAAACTCAGATTTTAAGTTCTTTTAAAACAAATATTAACTATAAAAAATATAAAAAAATATTTGATGTATTTTCAAAAAAAATAAGGCAAGGGGAGACGTACCAAATTAAAATTTGTACTAAATATAAAAATAAATCAAAAATTAACCCTGTTAATTTTTTTTGGAAATTAATGAAGATAAATTCATCACCCGAATCTTTTATGATTAGAGATAAGAACTTTTCTATAGTAAGTTGTTCACCAGAGACACTTATTGATAAAAAAGGAAATAAAATAACTACCAAACCAATAGCTGGCACTCTTAAAAAAAGTAAAAAGATTAACAAAATAAAAGCACTAAATTTTTTCAGAAATAATGAAAAAGAAACAAAAGAACACAACATGATTGTTGATATGGAAAGAAATGATTTATCAAGAATATGTAAGTCAGGATCAGTAAAAATATTAAAGAAAAAATATGTAGAAGAATACAAACATCTTTATCACTACGTTACATCAATACAAGGTGTATTAAAAAAGGATACTACCCCAAAAAATATAATTAAATCTATGATGCCAGGAGGTTCAGTTATTGGATGTCCAAAAATTAGAACTTTAGAGCTTTTAAACAAACAAGAAACTGAAGATAGAAATATATTCACAGGAAGTTTTGGATACATCAAATTTAATCAGGATATGAAATTTAATATAATTATAAGATCTATTTTAAATTATAAAAATATTTCAGAAATTTCAGCTGCCTCTGGTGTAGTTTTAGACAGTTCATCTAAAAAAGAATTTAATGAAAATTTTATTAAGGCAAAATCTTTATTGGAGCTTTATAAATGATTTATATTATTGATCATCAAGACTCTTTTACCTGGAATGTAGTCCATCAATTTTCTAAGTTTGATAAAGTTTATTGTTCTAATTATTTTAACATTAATAAAAAAAAATTAGATCAATCCGCAACAATAGTTTTGTCACCCGGACCAGGATCACCAAAAGATTATCCGTTAACTTCAAAGATATATAAAAAATATAAAGGCAAAAAGAAAATTATCGGAATTTGTCTTGGGTATCAGCAAATTTTATTCAATGAAAATGGTAAAATAGTACAGCAAAAAAATATTTTTCATGGCTATCAATCAAAGGTAAAAGTAACAAATGAAAGTAAATTGTTTAAAAAAAATAAAATATTTAAAGTTGGACGTTATCACTCATTAAAATTATATGAACCGTTCAAGTCAAATAATATAAAAATAACGATGCGATGTGCAAAAACAAATATTCCAATGGCTTTTGAAGATCTAAAAAATAGTGTATATGGATTTCAATTTCACCCAGAATCTTTTTTAACTGAAAATGGTCAAACTATTATTAAAAAAATCTTATCGACATAAAGATCTGAAAGAAATTAAATTTCACGATCTTTGGAACTCCTATGGAGTTTTTACAACAATGAGACTTATAGGAAAGCCAGCTAAGATTTTATTCTTCAATGATCATATGAATAACTTATTCAGATCGTTAAAAGATTATAAAATTTATTATAAAGATATAAAAAAAAATATTAGAAAATTAATTAAAATAAATATAAAAAATAAAAAAAAATATGACCATTTGTTTAGAGTTGCGGTAAACAAAAAAATGATTTCGGTTTCATTAAGAAAAAGACCTAAACCTAAATTGAACTTTAAGCTTAAATTAATTAATTATAAGAGAATTGACCCTGAATATAAAAACCTAAAGTATAAAAAAATCATAAGTCACTTAAAAAAAATGGATACAACTAAATCTGATATAGCGCTCTATAAAGATAATAAAATTTTGGAAACTGGAACTTCTAATCTTTTATTCATTAAAAAGAATAAAATATATTCACCTCTAGATAGCTTTTATAAAGGAACGACTTACAAATTTTTTACAAAACAATTAAAACAAATTAAAAGAAAAAACATATCAGTTGAATCACTAAGTATTTATGATGAAATCATCGTTATTGGTTCAGGCAAAGGTGTAGTTTCAGTAAATTCTATTGAAAAACCATTTTGGAAAAGAAAAAGTTTAAAAAATTATAGAATTTTATCCAGGATTTATCAAAAAGCTGTTACGAACTGTCCTCCATATAACAGTTGATCTATTTTGACATCTATACTAAACACTTCTTTCTAAGGGAGAAAAAGCAATGATGATATCAATAAACCCATTTGCAACATTAGCTGAAACTGTATCACCAATATTTATGCAGTCTTTTGTTGTTTTAATGGTTATCTTAATTGTTGTTGGCACCTTTGTAGATATTATTCATAAAAAAAATGTTAAGTATTTTTTTGAAAATGCAAAAAAAGCAAAATTATCTGCTACTAAATCTTTAAGCACAGGTGAAAGAATATCTGTAATTTCTAAAACAATCGTAAGCGATATAGCTACTACTTCTGAACTTGGGGCTGGCAAAAGAAGAGCAGCTCATTTGCTTGGGATGTATGGAACAATTTTATTCTGGGTAGCATCAGCAATAATGATTTTTTGTTATTCAAGTCCATCTTCAGATACTCCATCTTTCTGGCCTATCATTTGGCACGTAGGTGCTATTATGACAGTAGTTGGAGGAGGTTGGTTTTGGTTTTTCTTGAGAGTAGACGTTTATTCAGAAGCTCAACCTTGGTATAGAATTATAAAAGCAGATTTATTTGTTCTTGCTCTTGTTGCGTCATCTCTAACTGGTTTAATTTGGTCTTATTTACAATTTTTAAATTTAAATGACAGATGGGATGATAAAGTATTTTTAGTATTATTTATTGTATCAAACCTTGTTTTATTTGGAGGAGTATATTGGTCTAAATTTGCACATATGTTTTATAAACCAGGAGCTGCGATACAGAAAAATTTAGCAGAAGCAGACGGTTCCAGAGACAATTTGCCACCCGAAGCAGATGCCCCAAAACAATTTGGATTAGGTATAAGTAGAGAAAATCCAAAACATTATTAATATGATTTTGAAAGGAATAAAATAAATTATGTCAACTTTTGTATACATGACTCGTTGTGATGGTTGTGGTCATTGTGTAGATATTTGTCCTTCAGATATTATGCACATAGATGAAACTATAAGACGTGCAAAAAATATTGAACCAAATTTTTGTTGGGAATGTTATTCTTGCGTTAAAGCTTGTCCTAATCATGCAATTGATGTTCGAGGTTATGCTGACTTTGCTCCTATGGGACACAGTGTAAGAGTTAGAAGAGAAGAAGAAAAAGGAACAATATCTTGGAAAATTAAATTTAGAAATGGGACAGTAAAAGACTTTGTTTCTCCAATAACAACAAAACCATGGGGAAAATTTATTCCAAAACTTGCTGATGGTGATAAACCAAACCAAGGAGAAATAAATTCGCAAATTCTTTATTCAGAACCCGAGGGTTTAAATACAAAAAAAGAATTACCTAAAGTAGAAAAAAGTGCATTTAAAAAAGGTGTTTATTATTAATGGCTAGAAAAACTATAGTTGAAGATTGTGATATTCTTGTTGTAGGTGGTGGTATGGCTGGCACTGGTGCCACTTTTGAAGCTAGACACTGGGGAAGAGATTTAAAAATTATTTGTGTAGAAAAAGCGAATATCGACAGAAGTGGAGCTGTAGCCCAAGGTCTATATGCAATCAACTGTTATATGGGAATGCAATGGGGAGAAAATCAGCCAGAAGATCATGTTCGTTATGCTCGAAATGATCTAATGGGTCTAGTTAGAGAAGATCTTGGCTATGATATGGCCCGTCACGTAGACTCAACAGTACACATGTTTGATGAATGGGGCTTGCCAATGATGAAGAATAAAGAAACTGGCCGTTACCAACGTGAAGGTAAATGGCAAATAATGATTCATGGAGAAAGTTATAAGCCAATAGTAGCTGAAGCAGCAAAAAAATCTGCAGATAAAATTTATAATAGGATCATGATTACTCATCTACTAATGGATGAAGCAAAAGAAAATAGAGTAGGTGGAGCAGTGGGATTTAATATGAGAACTGGAGACTATTATGTGTTCAGAGCAAAAACTGTAATAGTTGCTGCAGGTGGAGCTTCTCATATTTTTAAACCAAGAGCTGTTGGAGAAGGAATGGGAAGAACTTGGTATGCACCTTGGAGTAATGGATCAGCATATGCTCTTCCGATTGAAGCTGGAGCTAAAATGACACAAATGGAAAATAGAATTGTGTTATGTAGATTTAAAGATGGTTATGGTCCTGTAGGAGCTTATTTTTTACATTTAAAAACTTATACTCAGAATGCCAATGGAGAGAATTATGAGAAGAAATGGTACGATAAAACTAAAGAGTTAGTTGGTGAATATATTGACCACCATCCAACTCCAACTTGTTTACGTAATCATGCTTTTATACAAGAAGTCATGGCAGGTGGCGGTCCAATTCACATGGTTACTAAAGAGGCTTTCCAAGATCCTCATTTAGAAACAGTAGGTTGGGAAAATTTCCTAGGAATGACCGTAGGACAAGCTGTTGTTTGGGCATCACAAAATATTGATCCAAAATATACAAATCCTGAATTAACTACTTCTGAACCTTATGTAATGGGTTCACATGCTACTTGTTCTGGGGCATGGGTTAGTGGACCAGAAGATATTGCTCCTCCAGAATATTTTTGGGGGTATAATAGAATGACAACCGTCGAAGGTTTATTTGGTGCAGGAGATACTGTCGGTGGAAGTGCCCACAAATTCTCATCAGGGTCATTTACAGAAGGTAGATTGGCCGCTAAGGCAGCTGTTAAGTATATTGAAGAGGAAAAAGCCAAAGATATAAATGTAAGTGACAAACAATGCGAAGATTTTAAAGATATTATATTTAAACCACTGGAAAATTACACCGTTGGAAGAAACGAAATTACAGGTGGAACTGTCTCTCCAAGCTATATATCACCAATTCAAGGTCTTCAACGTCTACAGAAGATTATGGACGAGTACGTTGGAGGAATATCTTATAATTATATGACTAATGAAAATACTCTTAAAAGAGGTCTAGAATTATTAGATTGGTTACAAGAAGACCTTGAAAAAGTAGGTGCAGAAGATTATCACCAGTTAATGAGAGCTTGGGAGTTAAAACATAGAACTCTTACATCACAATGTGTGACCGAACATACTCTTTTTAGACAAGAAACCCGTTGGCCAGGTTATTATTACAGAGGTGACTACATGAAGTTAGATGACGAAAACTGGCATTGTTTAACTTTATCAAGAAGAGACCCTAAAACTGGTAAGTTCACGATGGAGAAGGCACCAGTTTATCATATCGTTGACGAAAAAGAGAAGAAGGAAGCTTCATAATTATATTAATGAGTCTTCTAGACAAATCCGAGGAAGAAATAATCAAAATCGCTGAACCCATTTGGGCTAACCTTGTAAAGTCATCAAACATAAAGGACTATGGAGGATTTACTAAAGATTTCTCATCTCAGATGCTCTATGGAGCTAATGAAGTGGAACTTGGAAAGCAATGGGCAAGTAATGACCTTATATCTTCATTGTCTGAGGGCTGTAAAGCGTTCGGCTGCCTTAAGAGAGGTCAACATGTTACTATTTTATATAAACAGACCAGCACAAAGATACCAGGAGAGTTTTTAGGACGGCTTGTCTTAGGGGAAGAGGGAGACGAGATCAAAGTTTTCGGAGCTACAATCTTTTAAAAATTTTTTTAAATATTTTCAAAAATTACTTGCAAAATTTTAAAACCAGGTGTAATTCCTAGTTATGCTTAACAATTTTTTTAAAAATATTAAATCCTCTGTTAAGCAACTTCCAAATCTTCAATCATTTATTAGTGCAAAATCAGCACTTTATTTTGGTTTAGCAGCGTACTGGGGACTAATTCTTTTTGGAACTTTTTTTAATATATAATCAAATAGTTGACTTTAATATTTTAGGAGAATAGTTAATAACTATGGAGTATTTTCTTCCAATAGCAGAAGTTTATGTAAACCTTCCTTTAATATTCATTCTTAGTTTAGTTGTTGGAGTTCTTTCAGGTTTATTTGGTGTTGGTGGAGGTTTTTTAATGACTCCTTTTTTAATTTTTTTAGGTGTACCCCCTGCCTATGCAGTTCCTAATGAAGCAAATAATATTTTAGGTACATCAATATCAGGCTCGACCACTCATTATCTTAAAGGCACTTTAGATTATAAAATGGGATTTATGATTGTGATAGGTGGTGCGGCGGGAACTATTTTAGGAATTATAACATTTTCATATTTCCAAGACATAGGAAAGATTAATATCGTTATCTCATTGTCTTATATGTATATCCTAGCAATTATTGGAACAATAATGCTTGTTCAAGGAGTTACAGAAATTGATAGAGCAAGAAGAAAAATTGTTGTTAGAAAAAAACTTCACTCTCATTATTGGATACATGGTTTACCATTTAGAATGAGATTTAAAAAATCTAAATTATATGAAAGTGCCTTTACACCAATTATTATTGGTTTAGTTGTTGGATTTATAGCCGCAATAATGGGTATTGGTGGTGCATTTATTTTGGTACCTGCAATGATTTATATAATAGGTATGCCAACCAAACTTATTCCAGGCACATCTTTGTTTGTTACAATTTTTGTTAGTGCAATTGTTACTGTTCTTCATGCTTTTAATTATGGTTCAATTGATCTTATGCTTGTAATGATATTGATTTGCGGCTCCATTTTAGGTGTACAGGTAGGTCAAAAAGTCGGAGAGAAAGTTGATAGCTCTGAATTTAAAACTATTCTAGCAGTTCTTTTACTATTAGTTGGTATAGCAATAGCTTACGATGCATTTTTTGCAGAAAAAACTCTGGAGGTTGTAACTAACAATGGTGCTAAAAATTTAAGTCCTTTTGCAAAATTTATAAAAGATATATCAATAAATGTTCCTGTACTTTATGGAATGTTATCAATATTACTGGCTCTTATTTTAGGAGTTGGTGCTGCAATATTAAGAAGATTTTTTTCTAACTTAAGAAAAAATAAACAGGCTACAAAAAGCAAATAATTATTTAAGCACTTCTGAACAACTTAGTCATAATAAATTCTTTATGACCTAGTACTTCAGCACAAGTTAAACGACCACTAGCAGCTCTGATTGTTGTTTTTATGAGCTCATCACCAGCTTGGTCCATATTCATTTCTCTTTTTAAGATTTTTGAAACATCTAAATCAATATGTTCTTTCATATTAACTGCTGTACTAGGATTTCCTGTTAATTTAACAACAGGTTCGATTGCATTACCTATAATATTACCTTGTCCAGTTGGAAATAGATGAATATTAAAACCCGCTGCTGCTTGTAAAGTTAAACATTCTCCAGCAGCAGAAGATGTATCCATAAAGTACAAACCAGGGCCTTTTTTAGGTTCTTCAGCTGGAGTTAATACATCAATGAATGTTCTTGATCCGATTTTTTGAAAATTACCAAAAGCTTTTTCCTCAATTGTTGTTAAACCACCAGCAATATTACCTGCTGTTGGTTGGCTTTCTGAAAGATCGTTAGTAGCTTCTTTAAGAATAAAATCATTATAATCGCTCCAAGTTTTCATGAATTTTTTTTGTGCTTCAGGTGTTGAACCTCTTGTTGCACAAACTTTTTCAGCACCTGTTAACTCTGAAGTTTCACCAAAGCAAAGATGAACTCCTAATGGTTCTAATTTATCCATTAAATTACCAACAGCTGGGTTAGCAGCCATTCCTGATGTTGTGTCAGACTCTCCACATTTAACTGATATCCATAAATCACTTAAAGGACATTCTTCTCTTTGCTTTTCTGAAGCCCACTGAGAAAATTCTTGAGCTTTTTTTGAAGCAGTCATTATTGTTTTAATATCTCCCGCTCCTTCAATACTAAAACCTTCAACAGGCTTTCCAGTTGTAGCTATCGCATCAACAATTCTTTTAGTCCATTTAGGCTCAATACCTATTACAACACAAGCAGCTACATTTGGATTTTTTCCAGTTCCTATCATTGTATCGAAAAATAATTCTAGATCTGCGCCAAACTGTAATCTTCCATAAGCATGAGGTATTGCAAATGTACCTTTTATATTATTAGCAACAGCTTCAGCACATGCATTTGAAATGTCATCAACAGGAAGAATTACAACATGATTTCTAGTTCCAACCCTTCCATTTTCTCTTTTGTAGCCTAAAAAACTTTTTGGAATTTCCATATTATTACCACTTCTTAGTTTTTACATTATGAACATGAACATGCTCACCTTTTTTAATATCTTTAACAACTTTTCCAATATCATGACCATACTTTAAAATTGTATCTCCTTCTTTAAAGTCGATCATTGCAATTTTATGTCCTAACGGGATTTCATTTTTAGATTGAATTTTAACAGATTTATCATTTTCCATAACCCAGCAATTACATTCTTGATTAGGGGTTATTTTCTCAATAACTACAACACCTACATTGTCTTTTTCATCATGAATAATTATATCTGTATTAGCCATAGCGACGATTTCTTTATTTGAAATTTCTTTGATCTTATATATTAATCATGTCCTTAAACAAATAAAAATTTTATATATAGAAAGATTGTAAAATGACGAAAATGAACACAGAAGAAGCATTTATCAAAGTTCTTCAAATGCATGGAATAGAACATGCATTTGGAATAATCGGTTCAGCATTTATGCCTATTTCTGATTTATTTCCTAAAGCAGGTATAACTTTTTGGGATGTTGCTCATGAAACCAATGGTGGATTAATTGCAGATGGATACACTAGGGCAACTGGAAAAATGTCAATGGTTATTGCCCAAAACGGTCCAGGTATAACAGGACTTGTTACACCTATAAAAACAGCCTACTGGAATCATACGCCATTACTTTTAGTTACACCTCAAGCAGCAAATAAAACTATGGGGCAAGGTGGATTTCAAGAAGTTGAACAAATGAATTTATTTAAAGACATGGTTTGCTATCAAGAAGAAGTTAGAGATCCATCAAGAATGGCTGAAGTTCTAAACAGAGTAATTGAAAAAGCAATTAGAGGTTCTGCTCCAGCACAAATAAATGTACCAAGAGATTATTGGACACAAGTCATAGATATCGATCTACCTCCAATAGTAAGATTAGAAAGACAAGGAGGAGGAGAGGACGCAATAACTAAAGCTGCGAAATTACTATCCGAAGCTAAATTTCCTGTAATTTTATCTGGAGCTGGTGTAGTTATCGGCGGAGCTATTGAAGATTGTAAAAAACTAGCAGAAAAATTAGACTCTCCTGTATGTAGTGGTTATCAACATAACGATAGTTTTCCTGGAAGCCATCCTTTAGCAGTTGGTCCTTTAGGATACAATGGTTCTAAAGCAGCGATGCAACTAATTTCAAAAGCAGATGTCGTACTTGCGCTTGGGACAAGATTAAATCCATTTTCAACTTTACCAGGCTATGGCTTAGATTATTGGCCAAAAGATGCAAAAATTATTCAAGTAGACATGAATTCAGATAGAATAGGATTAACAAAAAAAGTTACAGTTGGAATTTGTGGAGATGCAAAACTTGTTTCACAACAAATTTTAGAAAAACTATCCTCAAATGCTGGTGACAAAGGAAGAGAAGAAAGAAAAAATTTAATACACCAAACAAAATCTGCATGGTTACAAACATTAACAAGTTTAGATCATGAAGATGATGATCCAGGAACAGTTTGGAATAAAGAAGCAAGAGAAAGAGATAGTGATAGAATGTCTCCAAGACAAGCCTGGAGAGCGATACAAGCCGGCATGCCAGAGGATGTTATTATTTCTTCTGATATAGGTAATAACTGTGCAATAGGTAATGCCTATCCCACATTTGAAAAAGGAAGAAAGTATTTAGCGCCAGGTCTGTTTGGTCCATGCGGTTATGGTTTTCCTTCAATACTAGGCGCAAAAATTGGATGTCCAGATACACCAGTAATTGGATTTGCAGGTGATGGAGCTTTTGGAATAAGTATGAATGAAATGAGCTCATGCGCAAGAAAAGAATGGCCAAAAATAACAATGGTTATTTTTAGAAATTATCAATGGGGCGCAGAAAAAAGAAACTCCATACTCTGGTTTGATGATAATTTTGTTGGAACGGAACTAGATCCTGAACTAAGTTATGCAAAAGTAGCTAATGCGTGTGGATTAAAAGGGGTTACAGTGAAGACTATGGAAGAAACAACTAAAGCTATTAAACAATCATGTGAAGATCAAAAAAAAGGAATAACAACATTTATTGAAGTTATTCTTAATCAAGAACTAGGCGAGCCTTTTAGAAGAGATGCTATGAAAAAACCAGTTGAGGTTGCTGGTATAAATAAAGAGGATATGAAGCCACAAAAACCAGCAATAAATTAAATTATCCATATTAAATTAGTTTCAGTATAATCTTAGTTCAATGAAAATTCTTAACGATAATTCGTGTGGATGGTTAACTAATTTGCAACCACGTAAAAACTTTAAATTATTAAATCAAAATCAAAAATGTGATTATTTAATCGTTGGAGCTGGCTATACAGGTTTATCTGCAGCAAGAAAACTATCAGAAATAAGCTCAGGTAAAAAAATAATTATTGTTGATGCTCAATTAGCTGGAGAAGGATCAAGTTCACGTAATTCTGGTTATCTAGTTGATACAACTTTAAATGATGGTTTTACATCAAACAAAGATATTAACAATTATAAAACAAAAGTTAAAATATATAATTTAGGAATTACAGCTGTAAAAAATTTTATAAAACAACATCAGGTAGACTGTGATTGGAACGAATGTGGTAAATACTTCGCGTCCTCACTTATCAAAGATATATCGACAGCTAAAAAATTTAGTGAACTTTTATCAACATTAAATTTTAATAACAAAATTTTAAATCAAGAAGAGCTAGAAAATAAATTGGGTACAAGTTTTTATAGAACTGCAGTTTTTACTGAAGGCGGAATATTGATTAACCCAGCCAAACTAGTACGTGCAATGATAGATGTACTGCCAAGAAATGTTGAATTATATGAAAATACTCCACTAATTAAATGGAATAAAAATAATAATTTTATTGATTGTCAATTTGAAAAAAATTCTGTTCAAACAAAAAAAATTATTTTTTGTACTAATGGTTTTTTAAAATTCTTAAATATAAAAAAAAATTTTAATTTTCCATTAACACTTACTGCCAGCATGACAAGGCCCTTAGATGAAGAAGAGTTCAAATCTATTGGTGAACCAAAAGAGTGGGGTGTTTTACCGATAAGACCAATGGGCGCTACAATTCGTTTTACTAAGGATAGAAGATTATTGATAAGAAATACAGCTGAAATGAAAAATCCTAATTCAATGTCTAAATACGAATTAGAAAAAAGGAAATTTATACATTTAAAAGGTTTAATCAAAAGATTTCCAACTTTAAAAACTAACTTAATAGAAGATAGTTGGTCTGGAATTGTCTCAAGAAGCAGAAATAGTTCTCAAATTTTTGAAATGATTGATGAGAATATATACGCTGCTGGTTGCTATAATGGATCTGGGATAGGTGTCGGAACGTTATTTGGTGAACAAATAGCCATTATGGCCTCTGATCAACAATCTAATGAAATTGAAATAATAAATAAAAGAGTTAAACCAAATTGGTTACCACCCAGTCCTATTTTAAATTTAGGTGTTCAAACAAGATTATTTTTTGAAAGATTAAGAGCAAAATCAGAAATATAATTAAATACTTTCAACACACATTGAAATACCCATACCTCCACCTATACAAAGTGTAGCTAAACCTTTTTTATATTTTCTTTTTTGCATTTCGTGTACTAACGTTACTAGTATTCTTGCACCAGATGCTCCAATTGGATGGCCAAGAGCAATTGCACCACCGTTAACATTTACTATATCTTCTTTAAGTCCAAGTTCTTTTATTACCGCAATAGACTGTGCAGCAAAGGCTTCATTAGATTCAACTAAATCTAAATCCTTTATATTCCAACCTGCTTTTTTTAATGCTAATTTAGAAGCAGGTATTGGGCCAGTTCCCATCAATTTTGGATCAACTCCACTTTGTGACCATGAAACAATTTTAGCAATTGGCTTTAAACCTTTATCCTTTGAAGTTTTATAATTCATTAAAGTTACTGCTGCAGCACCATCATTTAATCCTGATGCATTTCCCGCAGTTACAGTTCCATTTTCTTTAAAAACTGTTTTTAAATTTGATAATTTTTCTAAATTTGTGTCTGATCTTGGATATTCATCTTTATCAAAGACCTTTTGATTTTTTAATTTTATTGGAATTATTTCTTCTTTAAATCTATTATCACTAATAGCTTTAATTGCTTTTTTTTGTGAGTTTAATGCAAAATTATCCTGATCATTTCTAGTTATTTGATATTTTTCTGCAACATTTTCAGCAGTTACTCCCATATGATAATCATCGTATGCATCTATTAATCCATCAATAAGCATTGAATCTTTTAATTTTTCTTCGCTTAAATTTTTTTCCATTCTGTAATTTAAGTAATGTGGAGAATTAGTCATACTTTCTTGACCTCCTGCAATAACGATATTTGTGTCATTTAGTTTTAAAGAATTAAAACCTAAGGTTACCGCGGCTAAACCAGAGCCGCATACTTGATTAATTGTTGTTGCGGTTTTATCTTTATCTATCCCTGAATTAATTGCTGCTTGTCTAGCTGGATTTTGACCACATCCAGTTTGCAACACTTGTCCTAAAATAACTGTATCCACTTCTGAACCATTAAGATTAGAGTGTTCCATACATTTTTTAACAACTGCAGTTCCAAGTTCCGTTGCTTTGTGATCTTTTAAACTCCCTTGAAACGAACCAATTGCAGTTCTAAAAGCTGACGTTATTACAATATCTTTATCACTGTTCATAATTATTCATTACACAATTATTAGTATATAATATAGTCATTAATTTTAAGATGAATAAAAAAATACTAAATTACATAATATTTATAATTATCGCTTCAATTTTATTATATTTTGCTAGACATAATTATAGAGATTTCAATATTAACAAAGCAATCTCAGCCTGTGTTTTAGCTAAAAAACAAAACACAACTAACTTTGATAAAGATTTAATTCAGAAACAATGTGAAGAAGATATTAGAAAAAGTCTAAATTAAAGAATAACCAAATCTAATTTTTGCTTACCTAAACGTTCATTCCCATTATCAGTAACAAGATATGTTTCACCTAAATTCATTGCTAATTGATTTTCAGAATCCATTAAAATCATATGCATAAAAAATATATTACCAGGCTCTATTAAATAAGGATTACCAGTATAAAGCATTGGCCAATCCATCCAATTTGGAGAAAATGTATTTCCTAAAGAATACCCACAAGCATTCATTCTTGCTTTGTTATATCCAAGATCATCAAATGTTTTTGCATGTACATCAAAAACTTCACCTACATTATTTCCAGGTTTTAATTTATTTTCACAATTACTTAATGCCTCAAGGCACGCTTCATGCATTTTATGATGTTTGGAATCTGCTTTGCCAACAGGCATTGTTCTGAACATTGCCGAATGATAATGTCTATAAGTGCCAGCCCATTCAATGCTTAATTGATCTGTGTTTTTTAATATTTTCTTATCTGCTTGATATCTACAGAGTAAAGCATTATCTCCTGAGCCAATTATAAATTCGTTTGCTGGATAGTCTCCACCTCCTTCAAATATAATTCTATTCATTTCTGCTAATATTTTAGATTCACTAACTCCAGCTTTTGCATGCTTCCAAGCTTCACCTAAAGCTTTGTCTGCAAGCTCGGCAGCTTTTCTTACATAAACAATTTCTTCTTTTGATTTTACTACTCTTAATTTGGTAATTAATTCTGATTGATCTTCAATTGAACAGTAATTTTCTAAAGATTTATTTAATCTTAATGCATTTCGTCCAGTAAGTCCGTAAGCTTCATATTCAATTCCTAGATTTTTTCCTTTTAGATTTAATTCTCCTAAAATAATTTTAAGATCATTAGTTGGATTTGATCTATCTTTATCAACCCATATTCTTATATCTTCTATATTGGATGTATTTTGAGCTTGTCTTAAATCAGGTGCTCGAGTTAACAATATAACATTTCCTTTTTGATCTAGGATTAAAGTTTGAAAAAAAACATAACCAAATGTGTCATAACCAGTTAGCCAATACATAGACTCTTGTCTAAACATTAGCAGAGCATCTATATTTTGCTCTTTCATTGATTTTAAAACTTTTGATTTTCGTGATGCAAATTCTTCTTTTGAAAAATGAACACCCATTAGTTTATATCCAAAACAGTTGCTGGATCTAGTCTTGTTCCAAACCAATTTAATCTTACATCTAAATGCGGACCTGTAGATCTACCACTTGAACCAACTGTCCCAATAACATCTCCTTGTTTTACGATATCACCTTTTTCAACAAAGATTTCATCTAAATGCATATATAAAGTTGAGATTCCATGACCATGATCAAAAATTAAAGTTGCACCTGTAAAATATAAATCGTTTTCTGCTAATGTAACAATGCCATCAGCCATAGCTTTTATTGGTGATCCAAGGTCACCAGCAAAATCAATTCCATAATGTGGCCATCGTGGTTTGCCATTTAATATTCTTTGGCTTCCATAGACACCAGTAATTATTGCATTTTCTAATGGTAAAATGAATTTATCTTTAAAAAAATCTAAATCAGAATTTATCTCTCTTGCTTTAGCGATAAGTTTATTTTCATTTTTAATTCTTTCATATACTTCTTCAGGTGGAGTTACTTTTTTTTCCTCAAGACCATCAATTCTTTGGATGTTATATTTTCTTTTTTGAACTTTTTTAATAATTTTATTTGTATTTCCATCTTTTTTAATTTTGATTACAACGTCATACTTTCTTTCTCTATCCAATCCAAATGCAAAATATCCATCTTTAGAAACTTTGACTTTTATTTTATCTATGGTGACAGTAGAATTTGGATCAGTTTTACCTATTATATAATGTCCTTGGATAAATTTACCATTAAACTCAACAGCATAAGATTTAAGTGAAATAAAAAAAATTAGTAAAAAAAATTTAATTATTTTGCTGTCCATCCGCCATCTACTAATATAGAAGTTCCATGAATCATTGAAGCAGCGTCAGATGCTAAAAAAACAACAGTAGATGCTATTTCTGACATTTCTGCAAATCTACCAAGTGGAATGTTATTTAAAGTTTCTTTTTTAAACTTTTTGTTTTTCAGAAATTTTTTTGTCATTGGGGTAACTACAAATGTAGGTGCCACTGCATTTACTCTTATATTGTATTTTGCTAGGTCTATGGCCATACCTTTCGTCAAACCTTCTAAGCCCCATTTATTCATGTTATAGACACTTCTAATGGGTCCTCCAACATGACCCATTTGTGACGTCATGTTAATAATAGAGCCTCCAACTTTCTTACGATTTTTTAATTTCATCATTTTGATTGCACATAATTGAGCAATATTAAATGTAGCTATAGTATTAACCTTAACAAGATATTCCATATTTTTTGTTTTAACTTTTGTAAAGTGTTCAGGGATATTATTTCCAGCATTATTAACCAGAATATCAATTCTTGGTTGTTTATTTATTATATTTTTGATTTCATTATAATTTGTAACATCACATGTATAAGATTTGCATTTTACTTTTAATTTCTTTGAAATTTTTGAAACACCATCAAGGTCCTTTTTTGTTCTACTAATAATAATCAAATTACATCCAGCTTCTGCCAGCGCTATTGCACAGGCTTTACCTAAACCCTTGCCAGCTCCCGTTACTAGAGCATATTTGTTTTTTAAATTATATTTTTTTAAATACATTTTTATAAGAATAGTTTTAAATCAGTATAGATCAATTCAATTGCCACTGATAGTATAGCGAATAATCCTATCCAACCTATCCAAGTATATTTTTTAATCCATCCAGATATTAAAGTTGCAGCAGTTGCCATTAAAGCTATAGATAAAACTAGACCAAAAACAAGAAGCCCGTAATGATCTTTTGCAGCACCCGCAACTCCCAATACGTTATCAAGACTCATTGTAAAATCTGCAATTAAAACTGTCCATATTGCTTTCCAAAAACTTGAATTATCTACTTTAATTTTTTCATTATCTGTTGAGGATTTTTTAATTACATCTGTATAAAGTTTATAGCAGATGTATAATAGTGCCAGACCACCAATTAATCTTAATCCTGTTATTTGTAGCAAATAAGCGGTAAGAAGAGTTAATATAATTCTTAAAATTACAGCTGCACCAATTCCCCAAAAAATAATTTTTTTTCTTTGATCGGGCGGAAACTGCGAAGCAACCATTCCAATTATAATTGCATTATCACCAGCTAAAACTAGATCAATAAATACAATTTGAGTAAAAATAATTATTTGTTCATTCATGATTTGCTATCTTCTATTATCATGTCTGCTGCTTTTTCGGCAATCATAATAGTTGGTGCATTAGTATTTCCTGATGTTATATGAGGCATAACTGATGCATCTACAATTCTTAAGTTAGATAAACCATGTGCAATAAGTCTGTCATTTACGACTGCATTTTCATCTTTACCCATCCTGCAAGTGCTAACAGGATGAAATATAGTATTAGCAAACTTACCAGCTTCTGTAGCAAGTGTTTCATTATCAGTAATATCAATACCCGGTCTTAGTTCTTCGGGCTCGTATTCTTTATAAGCTTTTGAATTCATTACGATGTTACGAACAATTTTTAAAGATTTTCCTGCAATCTCTCTATCTTCTTGTGTTGATAAATAATTCATTTTAATTTTCGGTGATACTCTTGTGTCAGGAGATTTTAATTCAATTGAACCTCTACTTGTTGGTCTTACATTAGTAATAGTTGGAGTAAAAGCTGGAAATTTATGAAGTGAAGCTTTTCCTAATACATCTGTACTTGCTGGTGATATATGAAACTGCAAATTAGGAGTTTCAAGATGAGGGTCACTTTTAATAAAACCACAAGCATAACTTGCTCCAACTGTTAAAGGACCTTTTCTAAATAATAAAAATTTTAATCCAGTTAATATTTTTTTTGGAATACTGTAATAAATATCATTTAATGTTTCTAAGTTTTTTATTTTGTAAACTGGCCTAAGCATTAAATGGTCGGTAAGATTTAAACCTACATCAGAATGATCTTTAATTACTTCAATATTATTGTCCTTTAAAAGTTTACCAGGACCAATTCCAGAAGCTTGTAAAATATGTGGTGACCCAATTGTTCCAGCGCTCAATATTATTTCTTTATTTGCAGAGACAGAAAACAATTTGTCATTAATCCAATAATTGACACTTGTTGCTTTTTTATTTTCGAAATTTATATTTTTAATATGCGCACTAGTAATAATTTTTAAGTTTTTTCTATTTTTTATAGGATTTAAATAACCAACTGCTGTACTACACCTAAATCCGTTTTTTACTGTAAAAGGAAAATATCCCATACCTTCATTATTGCCAGTATTGAAATCTTCAGTTTTTTTGTATCCAAACTCTTCGGCAGCTTCTAAAAATAAATCTAAAACTTTAAAAGTTGCTCGTATTTTTTCAACTTTTATAGGTCCACCAGAACCATGAAATTCGTTTTCTCCAAACTGAAAGTCTTCAGATTTTTTGAAATAAGGTAATACATCCTCCCATGACCATCCCACATTCCCTAATTGTCTCCAATAATTATAGTCATTAGATTGTCCTCTTATATAAAGCATTCCATTTATTGATGAACTGCCACCTAAAGTTTTACCTCTTGGATAAACCATTTCTCTATTATTACAATTTGGCTCTTTTTCTGTATTAAAACACCAGTCAGTATTAGGGTTGTGCATGGTTTTAAAATAACCACCAGGAATATGTATCCAAGGATTTGTATCTTTTCCTCCTGCTTCAAGAAGTAAAATCTTATTATTTGGGTTAGCTGATAATCTGTTTGCAAGTACACAACCAGCAGATCCAGCTCCAATAATTATAAAATCAAAATTATCCATTAGTTTAGAATGCTTATAATGCTTAATATCAAAAATTCCAGTATTACCAGCAATAATTGAGTTAAGATTTTATATATTTCTACTTGTTTTGAATTTTTATTTTTGCCAAACTCCTCTTTTAAAAAAAAATAACGAGAGGGAAATATAATGAGAAAATTAGTCTCAATGTTATTTGCAGTTACTTTAGCTTTAGGTTTTATTACTAACGCAAATGCTGCAAAAACACTTAAATGTCAGACTGTCTTAAATGCAAAAGGTGATGAAGTTATTATGCTTAAAGACTTTACTGATACAGTTACTAAATTAACTGGTGGTTCATTAAAATTTGAAATTATGCCCGCAGGGACAGTGGTAGGAGTTAAAGAAACTCTTGATGCGGTTGACAAAGGTTTAATTGATTGTGGTTTTGCTTGGACACACTATTGGTCTGGTGAACACCCAGCAGCTATGCTTTTTGGTTCTCCAGTAGCAGGAGCAGGAGTTGGAATTGATAATATCGCTTTCTTATCTTGGTTCTTGTCAGGTGGTGGTGAACAACTTTACGATCAACTTTGGAAAGAAATGAATAGAAATATCAAAGGCTTCATGCTTCAACCTGTTGGGCCAGAAGCTTTAGGATGGTTTCCAGAGCCAATCAAAAATATGGATGATTTCAGAAAATTAAAATTCAGAACTCCTCCAGGAATTCCAGGACAAACATATAAAGATATCGGTATTGCATCTGTAGCAATGGGAGGTGGAGATATTCTTCCAGCTCTTGAGGCAGGAACAATTGATGCTGCTGAGTGGTGTTGTCCAAAACCAGATATGGTATTTGGTTTCCAAAAAGTTCTAAAACACTATTACTTACAAGGTTTACACCAAGTAGTGGTTAATGCAGACTTTTATATTACTGGAACTACTTATGAGAAATTCTCTGATCATGAGAAAAACTCTATTAAAGTTGCAGCGGATGCATCATTAATGAAATCTTTAGCAAGAAGAATTCTTGTTAACGGTGAAGCATTACATGAATTGACTACTAAACATGGTGTTCAACTTCATGATACTCCAAAAGATTACTTTGTTGAGTATATGGCAGCAGCTAACGCTACTTTAAATAAAAATGCACAAGAGAATGCATTCTTTAAAAAAGTATGGGACTCTCAGAAGAAATTTGCTGATACAGCAGTTCCTTTCTGGGCAGGAGCTCAAATGTCAAATGCGCAGCTAGGAATGGCTCACGCAGCTACATTAAAGTAGTAATTAGATAAAAATATATATAAAAAGCGGACTTACTCGATTAAGTCCGCTTTTTTTTTAGGAAAATTATGACAGAAGAACCAGGTAGACTAGATATTTCAGATGAAATGATTGCTGAGAGAAGAGGAGGCTCTGGCAAGATGCCCGAAGATATGCCTACTTGGATGTCAAAAACAATTGTTGGAATAGATAGGTTTAGCAAAGTAATTGGAAATATAGTTTGCTGGATAACTATACCTTTAATCCTTGGTATGGTTTACGAGGTATTTGCTAGAAAATTATTTTTATCTCCAACTATTTGGGCCTACGATATGAGTAGGTTTTTATATGGAGCACTTTTTATGTTAGGAGCTGGTTATGCTCTATCAAAAGGTGTTCACATAAGAGCAGATTTTTTATATAGAAATTTTAAAGTTAAAACTCAAGGAACAGTAGATTTTTGGCTTTACCTATTATTTTATTTTCCAGGTTTGTTAGTATTTCTTTACATGACAATAGGATTTGTTCAGGAATCCATAATGAGAGGCGAAAAAGGAATGGATACTACTTGGATGCCTTACATGTGGCCTATCAAAACTTGTTTATTAGTTGGGATTATATTTTTATTAATTCAAGGAGTCTCAGAAATATTAAAAAGTTTTTATGCTGCCACAAAAGGTAGATGGCCAGGTAAAGAATGATCTCTCATTTAATAGATCCAGCTATACTTGGTTTTATTCTAGTTGGAGTAATGCTTTTTGCAATTTTCATTGGGTTTCCAATTTCATTTACTTTAATATTTTTAGGATTTGTTTTTGGTTATCTTGGATTTGGAAAACTTGTTTTTTATTTAATGACTCTACAATTTTCCATGGTCATGACAGAACAGACCCTGGCCGCCGTTCCACTCTTTGTCTTTATGGGTATAATGATGGAACAAGCTGGATTGATGGAGAGACTGTTTTCAGCATTTCAATTAATGTTAGCTAAAGTCAGAGGATCTTTATATTACGCAGTACTTTTTGTATCTGTTATATTTGCTGCTGCCACCGGAATTGTTGGAGCATCAGTAACTATCTTGGGTATTATGGCAGCTAAATCAATGAATAAGTCAAATTACGATGTGAAATTAGCAGCTGGCACAATAACAGCTGGAGGAACTTTAGGTATTTTAATTCCCCCAAGCATTATGCTTGTGGTTATGGGACCTATAATGGAAATTCCTGTAACAGATTTGTTTGCTGCAGCAATTTTACCTGGTGTATTACTTGCCTGTTTATACGCAGCATATACAACAATTAGATGTATGATTAATCCTAAACTTGGCCCACCTTTACCTGAGGAACTTAGAGCGGCAAGTATGAAAGATGTATGGATTGAATTTTTTATAGGTTTAGTTCCACCAGCGGCATTGGTTTTTGCTGCTCTTGGAAGTATTTTATTTGGTTTTGCTACACCAACTGAAGCCGCAGGCTGTGGTGCAGCTGGTTCTTTAGTTTTAGCTTTAGCATATAAGAAGCTAACCATACCTAAATTGCAAGATGCGCTAGTTAAGACTTTAGAAATTACAGCATTAATTATGGTTCTAGTCGCAGCATCAAACTTCTTTGGAGCTGTTTTTGCTAGGCTAGGTACTCCAATGGTTCTAACAGATTTTTTACTATCTTTAGAGATGAATAAATATTTAATTTTAGCAATGGTAATGGTAATGATTTTTCTTTTAGGCTGGCCTCTTGAATGGGTTCCAATTGTAATGATTATAGTTCCAATAATTTTACCATTAATTGAAGCTTTAGGTTTTAATTTAACTTGGTTTGCTATACTAGTTGCTGTTAATTTACAAACCGCCTGGCTCTCACCACCTGTAGCATTGTCTGCTTATTTCTTAAAAGGAGTAGTTCCAGAATGGGATTTAAAAGATATTTATCTTGGAATGATGCAATTTATGGTTCTCCAGGTAATTGGTTTAGTAATTATAATACTATTTCCAAAAATTGTACTATGGTTACCAACTGTCTTGTATGGACAGTAATTTATATTTGTTTAATATAAGGCAGTGATTCAACAAAAAGAAACATCAAATCTAATGAACTGGGAGATAGTATCGGTCAATCCCAATAATAAAATTTGGAACTGGAAAGATCTTTTTTGTTTCTGGGGGTCAAGCATACAAAGTGTTATTGGTTTTTCATTAATTGCATCTTTGTATTTAGTTTATCAATTGAATTTTTTTGTAGTATTGTTTGGATGTATTGTTGGTTCATTACTAGTATATTTTTTTTCTAATCTAATTGGAAAACCTTCTCAAAAACACGGAATACCGTTTCCGGTTTTTCTGAGACTTTCCATGGGAGTATATGGAGCAAGATATGTAGCTATTTTGAGAGGACTAGTTGGAACTTTTATGTTTGGTGTTCAAACATATTTTATTTCAAAATCTATAGGTTACCTAATACGAATTAGCTTGTTTTCAATAGACAGCACGATTTTAGATAAAGATATATTTTTATTATTTTTTATGGGATTAAATATTATTGATGGCTTATCATTAATATTTACACTTTGGATACAATATTTACTATTTAGCAATGGTCAAAGATTTATTAAATCAATAATTAATTTTTCAACTTTATTTGTATATTTAGGATTAACTATTTTTTTTATAATTCTTATTAGAGAAAATTATAATGAGATAATAGATGCATCTAGTGGGTTGTTTGAAAATAATATTATTTACAATAAGGAAAATCTAATAGCTTTACTTTCAGTAGCTGGAACTTTTTTTGCATACTTTTCAATTGTAATTGTAAATTTTGGTGATTTTTCAAGATATGCAAAAAATGAGAGTGAAGTAAATAAGGGCAATTTAAGTTTACTTTTAAATTTATTAATTTTTTCATTTTTTGCGGTTTCTTTAGTAATTGGATCAAGTGTAGTTTTTGAAAAAAATTTAATAACTATAGATAGAATATTAACAAATCCAACAGATATTATTGGAAAGTTTGACAATACTTTTTTAACATTTGTAGCATTGTTATTTATATTAGTAGCTTCAGCATCTACTAATTTAATTGCAAATTATATTCCTTCACAAAATTCAATTATTAATTTTTTTCCTAACAAATCTAGTTTAAGAAGTTCAGGAATAATAATTATTTTTTTAGGACTTATATTTGCAGTATTTTGGGATCCCATTCTTAGTAAAATAGGAATTTTATCATTTGTAGATACTATAGGTTCATTTTTTGGACCAATAGCTGGAATTATGATTATTGATTACTATGTTATTAAAAATAGAAAAGTTATTAATAAAGATATATTTTCTTCCAGTAAAGATGGATCATATTATTACTCTAGTGGATGGCAGATTAAAGCAATATATTCTTTATTAATTGGATTTATTTTTGCTTCCACAACTATATGGAATGTTGAACTGAGATTTTTACAACCTTTTTCTTGGATTATAGGTGCAATATTTTCATCAATAACTTATTATTTGTTAGCAAGTAAGTAAAATTTATGCACCAATTTGATCTGAAAAATAAAACTGCTGTTATCACTGGAGGAGCACAGGGCTTTGGACTTGATATAGCAAAAAAATTTTTATCATCAGGAGCAAAAGTGTACATATGGGATATTGATGAAAAAGAATTATCCAATGCTTCTAAAAAAATTAATAATAAAAATTTAAATTATAATGTTGTTGATGTATCAAATTTTGATCAAGTTCAAAAAGCTGTTAGCGATATAAGTATAAATAATAAAATTGATATATTAATTAATAATGCTGGAATTACTGGACCAACAGCAGAACTTTGGAATTATGATATAAAAGATTGGAATTCTATAATTAATATTAATTTACATGGCACCTTTTACTGTTGCAAATCAATAGTTCCTCATATGATTAAAAATAATTATGGAAGAATTGTAAACATAGCTTCTGTTGCAGGTAAAGATGGTAATGCTAATGCTAGCGCATATAGTTCTGCCAAAGCTGGAGTTATAGGTCTTACTAAATCTTTAGGAAAAGAATTGGCAAAATATAACATAGCTGTAAACGCTATCACGCCAGCGGGAGCAAAAACAAAAATCTTAGATCAAATGTCAAAAGAACATGTGCAGTGGATGCTTTCAAAAGTACCCAGAGGACGTTTTTTAGAAATAAGTGAACTCTCTTCTATGGTTTGCTGGCTTTCTTCTGAAGAAAATTCTTTTTCAACTGCTGCTGTGTTCGATATAAGTGGTGGTAGATCTACTTATTAAATTAAGAATAACTTATGTTAAGAATTTTAAATTATATTTTAGTAATTTTACTATTTTGTTTTAATACAGCTTTTGCTGAAAAAATTAATGTATTTGAATTTACTAAAGAAGAGTTATCTACATTAAAGGTTAGAAAAGTTAGAGGAGCTGACGCAAAGACACAATATTCAGTAGGAAATAATGAAAACGGTAATTTTTTACGAGCTGAAGCTAACAATTCAGCTTCTGGACTTGGTAAAAAAATCAAAATTAATTTAAAACAAACACCTTATCTTAACATTACATGGAAAATTGAAAAAGATTTAAGTGGCATTATTGAAAATAGTAAAAAGGGTCATGATTATGCAGCTAGAGTATTTGTAGTAAAAAAAACTGGTGCCACACCACTTTCAAATAGAGCATTGAATTATGTTTTTTCAAGCAATAACGATATAGGCACCTATCATCCAAGCCCATTCACAAAAAAATCAATTGATTATGTTTTATCTACAACAAAAAAAAATTTAAATGAATGGGTGTCTACAAAAGTAAATGTAAAAGATCATTTTAAAAAATTTCACAATCTAGATTTAGATGAAATTAGTGGTATTGCTATAATGTCAGATACAGATAATTCTAAGTTAACTTCAATTGCTTATTACCAAAACATATATTTTTCTTCTAAATAATTAAATTTTAGCTATTTTTTTAAACAAAGAAGTCATTTTTCTTTCATTAATTCTACCAGTATTTACATTTCTAGGACTTGGATGATAACAACCTATTAATATTTTTTTGTCCGGTAACTGATATCTTTTAGCATGACCAAATATATAATCCTTATTTCTTAAAAAATAAGTTTCTTTATAAAATTCAATACAAGCATCAAATGCTATTTTTCCTAATGCAATAATAATTTTAACATTTTTAAGTAAACTAATTTCTGCTTTAAAATACTTAAAGCAGGTTTTGAGTTCAAATATAGTAGGTTTATCACCTGGTGGAACACATTTTAAAGCTGTAGTTATGTAAGAGTTATAAAGCTTTAAACCATCATTTTTATTTTCCGAAGTTGGCTGATTTGACATTTTTGCATTAAACATACACTTATATAAAAACTCTGCAGATCTATCCCCGGTAAATACTCTTCCCGTTCTATTTCCTCCGTGTGCTGCTGGCGCCAAGCCAACAAAAAGAATTTTACCTTTTTTATCACCAAACCCAGTTATAGGTTTTCCCCAATACTTTTCATTTATATATTGTTTCCTTTTATCTTTTGCGATTTTTTCTCTAAAATTTTTTAATCTTTTACATTTTTTACATGCAATAATTTTTTTATTTAAATTTATAAATTGACTATTTAAAGTCATTTTATTTCATTGTTTGTTTTTTAAATAATGAAACGCCATTTTTTACTTTATGATTGTAAGATTCTTTAAAACTTTCTAATTGCCACCCTTTTAATCTTTTTTCAATTTCCAAAAGATTATTTTTTTTCCATTCATTAGTAGTTTTTTCATCTTTCCACATTCTTTTATCTTCATTACTTCTTCCACATCCGTAACAATATCCAGTTACCGGGTCTGTCTTACAAATACTTATACAAGGTGAAACAATCATTTTTTTTAACTTTTATCATGTTTTACACTATTATTCTAATTGGACAAATGAGATCTATAATATATAAAACCATTAAAATTGGGCGAGTGGCGGAATTGGTAGACGCGTTGGTCTTAGGAACCAATAGTGCAAGCTGTGAAGGTTCGAGTCCTTTCTCGCCTACCATTAAATTTTATGAAAGTTACAGTAGAAAATAAAAAAGGTTTAAACAAAGATTTAAAAGTCTTTATAGATAAAAAGACCATCTCTTCATATATGGATGAAAAATATGAAGAAGTTAAAAATTCAGTGACACTAAAAGGTTTCCGCCCAGGAAAAGTTCCTAAAGAAATTTTAAAAAGACAATTTGGTCAAGCAATATTTGGTGAAGTTCTAGATAAGGTTTTAAAAGATACTAGCACCAAAGCTCTTAAAGAAAACAAAATAAAACCTGCTGGACAGCCTAAAATTGATTTAAAAACTTATGGTGAAGATAAAGATTTAGAGTATGTCATTTCAGTAACCGAATTACCAAAAATTGATATTAAAAGTTTACAAAATATTAAATTTGAAGAATTTAAAGTTAAAATAGATATCAAAGAAACAGATAAAAGAATTCAGGAAATAGCAAAATCTCAAAAAAATTTTGAAGAGAAAGATCCAGCAAAAGTAGCTAATGAAGGTGATCTTGTAGTTTTTGATTATAAAGCTACTGTTGATGGAAAGGAATTTAAAGGAAATGAAGGTAAAAACACACAACTAGAAATAGGGAAAGATTTATTTATCAAAGGTTTTGATAAGCAGTTATTGAAAGTACAAAAAGAAGATGAAGTAAAAGTAGAAGTCAGTTTACCAAATAATTTTCCAGAAAAAGAACTTATTGGAAAGAAAGCTATTTTCGTATGTAAAGTCACCGCTGTAAAAAAACCAAAAGAAGTAAAGATTGATGATGATTTTGCAAAAAATCTGGGTGCAAAAGATTTAAATAATTTAAAAGAATTAATTACCAAACAAATGAATGATGAATATAAAAATTCTTTAGATTCTTTAAGTAGCAGACAGATATTGGATCAAATAGACAAAATTCAGATTGATGAAATTCCTGAAAATTTAAAAGAACAGGAAATTAAAATCCTTTCTCAAGGAATGAAAGATGAAGAATTAAATAAAAATAAAAAAGATTTGGAAAAAAAAGCCATAAAAAGAATTAAAACAGGATTAATATTAAATGAATTTGGTGAACAAAATAAAATTAATATAAGTGAACAAGAAATGCAAACTGAAATACAAAAACAACTTAGAATGATGCCGGGCCAAGAAAAAATGTTGCAAGAGTATTATCAAAATAATCCTTCTGTTTTAGGAAATCTGAGAGGTCAGTTATACGAAGAAAAAATTTTAAAGGAGATTAAATTAAAAGCTAAGCCAAGATTGAAAGAAATTACAAAAGAAGAAGCTGAAAAACTTTTAAAAGAAGAAAATACAAAGTACATGAAAGAAAACCACGATCATGATCATAACCATGATCATTCATCTGACGATGAAATATCTTCATCTTCAAAAACATTAGGGTCTAAAAAAACAAAAACCACAACAAAGAAAACCTCAAAAGTAAAAAAAGTTAGCAAAAAGTAATCACAAGTTGTATAAGTATAACGAATCAACTTATGAATAAAATACCAGAACACCTAAACACACTTATCCCCATGGTTGTTGAACAATCTAGCAGAGGTGAGAGAGCTTACGATATATATTCTAGATTACTAAAAGAAAGAATAGTTTTTGTTGTTGGACCAATTAATGATAATGTCGCATCATTAGTTACTGCACAACTTCTATTTTTAGAGTCTGAAGACCCAAAAAAAGAAATTTCACTTTATATTAATAGTCCTGGAGGATTGGTAACTGCTGGGTTAGGAATTTATGATACTATGCAATACATTAAACCTGATGTATCTACATTGTGTATTGGACAAGCGGCGAGTATGGGATCTTTTTTGTTGGCTGCCGGAACAAAAGGAAAAAGATTTTCTTTACCTAATTCAAGAATAATGGTTCATCAACCTTCTGCAGGATTTCAAGGACAAGCAACTGATATAGAAATACACGCTAATGAAGTGTTATCTTTAAAAAAAAGATTAAATGAAATTTATTCTAAACATACAAATAAATCTGTTGAAGAAATTAAGTCCGCTCTAGAAAGAGATAATTTTATGACGCCAGATAATGCAAAAGATTTTGGACTAATAGATAAAGTAGTGGTCAATAGACAATAATTTACTACATATAGATTTTCCACAACCCACACTTGATTAGAATGAGTCAAATGTAATAAAGTATTTAAATTGATTCGAAAAAAAATTTATGAGCACAAATAACAAAAATATTCTTTATTGTTCCTTCTGTGGAAAAAGCCAACATGAGGTAAGGAAATTAATTGCTGGTCCTACAGTGTTTATTTGCGACGAGTGTGTAGAACTATGTATGGACATAATTAAAGAAGAAAACAAAGATTCTTTTGTAAAACATCAAGACGGATTACCTTCCCCAAAAGAAATATGTAGTGTACTTGATGACTATGTGATCGGTCAAAATTATGCAAAAAAAGTTTTATCTGTTGCAGTTCATAATCATTATAAAAGACTCAATTATGAAAACAAAACTAGTAAATCAGTTGAGCTTGCAAAATCAAATATTTTATTGTTAGGACCTACAGGATGCGGAAAAACATTGTTAGCACAAACTTTAGCAAGAATTTTAGATGTACCTTTTACAATGGCCGATGCTACGACTTTAACAGAAGCTGGATATGTTGGTGAAGATGTAGAGAATATAATTTTAAAACTTCTACAGGCAGCCGATTACAATGTTGAAAAAGCACAAAGAGGAATCGTTTATATTGACGAGGTAGACAAAATTAGTAGAAAATCAGAAAACCCATCGATCACAAGAGATGTATCTGGAGAAGGTGTACAGCAAGCATTGTTAAAAATAATGGAAGGTACGATTGCAAGTGTGCCTCCACAAGGAGGAAGGAAACATCCTCAACAAGAATTTCTTCAAGTCGATACAACTAATATTTTATTTATTTGTGGTGGAGCTTTTGCGGGTTTAGATAAAATTATTTCTCAAAGAGACAAAGGTTCATCAATAGGATTTGGTGCTGAAGTTAAAAGCGTTGCTGACAAAAAAGTGGGAGAATGGATGAAAGGGCTAGAACCAGAAGATCTTTTAAAATATGGATTAATTCCAGAATTTATTGGAAGATTACCAATAAATGCTACTCTTGAAGATTTAGATGAAAAATCTTTAATTAAAATATTAGTAGAACCTAAAAATTCACTAATTAAACAGTACAAAGAACTATTTAAACTTGAAGGTGTTAAATTAACATTCAAAGAGGGGGCAATTAAAGAAATTGCTCAAAAAGCAATTAATAAAAAAACAGGAGCAAGAGGATTAAGGTCAATTTTAGAAAATATACTATTAAAAACTATGTTTGACCTTCCTAGTCAAGAAAATATTGAAGAAATTATTATTGACGCAGGCGCAGCCAAAGGACAGAATGATCCAATAATAGTCCACGCCAAAGAAGCAAAAACGAAGACTGAGAAAACTTCTGCAGCTTAAACAAGGTTAATAAGCGATAATTTTCTATTGCAAATTTTGATATAATATCCATATTTAGACAATGGAAGTTAAACATACATCTCCGCTATTACCACTTAGAGACATAGTAGTATTTCCAAGCATGGTTATACCACTATTTGTTGGTAGAGATAAATCTATTACAGCTCTGAATGAAGTTATGAAAAATAATAAAAAAATTATTTTAGTAACACAGAAAAATTCAGAGGTTGATGACCCAAAAAAGACTGATGTTTTTATGTATGGTTGTGAAAGTTCTATTTTACAACTTCTTAAATTACCTGACGGTACAGTTAAAGTTTTAGCAGAAGGTTTGAAAAGAGTTAAAATATTAGATTTTAAAGATGATGAGAAGTTTATTACATGTTCTTACGAATATAATAATGATTTACCATCATCCGAAGAAGATTTAATGC
Organism: uncultured Pelagibacteraceae bacterium; assembly: GCA_902551895.1. Taxonomy (GTDB): domain Bacteria; phylum Pseudomonadota; class Alphaproteobacteria; order Pelagibacterales; family Pelagibacteraceae; genus Pelagibacter. The sequence goes on from CACDEU010000009.1 coordinate 35,206, forward strand.
CTTTAGCAATTACAGCTATAAGAAGACTTGAAAAACTTACATCTATAAATAAAAAGATCTCATCAGAAACAATTTCTAACATTAAGGAATTAAAAGATCCATCAAAGATAGTTGATAATATAGCTTCTCATTTAAATACTACCATTTCAGAAAAGCAGCAAATATTTGAGACTAGAGATATTAAAAAACGATTAAATGGTGTTATTAAAATAATGGAAAGCGAAACCAGTATAATTGGTGTTGAGAAAAAAATTAGAGGAAGAGTTAAGACTCAAATGGAAAAAACCCAGAGAGAATATTATTTAAATGAACAGCTAAAAGCTATACAAAAAGAACTTGGTGAAATTGAAGATGGAAAAGATGAAACTTCAAATTTAAATAAAGCAATACAAAAAGCTAAAATGCCTAAAGAAGTTCAAAAAAAATGTTTGGCTGAACTTAAAAAATTAAAAAATATGAGCCCAATGTCTGCTGAAGCTACCGTAGTAAGAAATTATCTTGATTGGATGATTGATATACCGTGGTTTAAGAAAGATAAAGTAGATATAGACTTAAAAAATGCACTTAAAACTTTAGATGAAGATCACTATGGATTAGAAAAAGTTAAAGAGAGAATTATAGAGTTTTTAGCTGTACAAAAAAGAATGGACAAAATAAAAGGCCCAATTTTATGTTTAATTGGTCCGCCGGGTGTAGGAAAAACTTCTTTAGGTAAATCAATTGCAAAGGCAACAAATAGACAATTTGTCAGAATGTCTCTAGGAGGTGTAAGAGACGAAGCTGAAATAAGAGGACATAGAAGGACATATATAGGATCACTGCCTGGTAAAATTATCCAAATGATGAAAAAAGCTGGCACAAAAAATCCGTTAATACTTCTTGATGAAGTAGATAAAGTTGGAAATGATTATAGAGGTGACCCTTCATCTGCTTTACTTGAAGCTTTAGATCCAGAACAAAATACAACATTTAATGATCATTATCTTGAAGTTGATTACGACCTGTCTGATGTAATGTTTGTTACCACTGCAAATACTCTAAATATATTGCCTCCATTACTCGATAGGATGGAAGTTATAAGAATACCCGGCTATACAGAAGATGAAAAAATCAATATAGCAAATAAATATTTATTACCAAAACAGATAAAAGAAAATGGTGTAAAAAAAGAAGAGTTGGAGCTAGCTGAAGGAACAATTAAAGAAATAATAAGAAGTTATACGAGAGAGTCTGGTGTTAGAAACTTAGAGAGGGAAATATCAAAAGTTGCAAGAAAAGTTGTAAAAAAAGTAGTCAGTGGAGAGGAAGCCAAAGTAAATGTAAATCATAAAAACGTACACGACTTTCTTGGAGTTAAAAAATTCAAATATGGCGAAGTAGAATCAGAGGATAAAGTTGGAATAGTTACAGGATTAGCTTGGACAGAATTTGGAGGAGAAATTTTAAAAATAGAAACAGTTCACATGCCAGGTAAAGGAAGAATGCAAATTACTGGAAAATTAGGTGATGTAATGCAAGAATCAGTTAAAGCAGCAAAATCTTTTGTTAGATCGAAAAGTTTAGAATACGGAATTATACCACCGATTTTTGAAAAAAAAGATTTTCATATTCATGTTCCTGAAGGTGCAACACCAAAAGATGGTCCTTCAGCTGGAATAGCAATGGTAACTTCTATTGTATCTTCAATAACCAGTAATCCTGTTTATAAACATATTGCAATGACTGGCGAGGTAACAATCACGGGTCAGGTTCTACCAATTGGTGGTTTAAAAGAAAAATTATTGGCTGCTCATAGAGCGGGAATTAAACATGTTATAATTCCAAAAGATAACGAAAAAGATTTGACCGATATTCCAAAAAAAGTTCGTGAAGATATAAAAATTACAGTTGTGGAAAATGTAGATGAGGTATTAAAAATTGCTCTAAAAAACCAACTAAAAAGAATTGAATGGACAGAAGTAGAAAATATTTCAAAAAGTGATAAAGATCAAAAATCACAAGCTAGTATTCAATAATTAGCAATTTACATTAATCCTACCTTGATGTATTAGTACCCTATTTTTTGGGCGGTTAGCTCAGTTGGTAGAGCATCTCGTTTACACCGAGGGGGTCAAAGGTTCGAGTCCTTTACTGCCCACCAAAATACGGGGGTGTAGCTCAGTTGGTTAGAGCGATCGCCTGTCACGCGATAGGTCGAGGGTTCGAGTCCCTTCACTCCCGCCATTAATTTGATAATTGTTATTATTACTTACAAATATTCAATAAAATGTGACTTTAACTGCACTTTCATTTAATTCAAAAGATTATATATAGAAATTGATGCTTGCGGATTTTTTAAAAGATTATTTTTCCATAATTGTTTTCCTAATAATTGCATTAGGTCTAAGCTTTGTATTTATTATAATTAATTTTACTTTATCACCAAAAAATCCTGATCCAGAAAAACTTTCATCTTATGAGTGTGGATTTGAACCATTTAATGATTCAAGAATGGAATTTGATGTAAGGTTTTATCTAGTAGCAATTTTATTTATTATCTTCGACTTAGAGATAGCATTTTTATTTCCCTGGGCAATTTCATTAGGCAGTATTGGATTTTTAGGTTTTATATCAATGATGATATTTCTTTTTATTTTAACTGTTGGTTTTGTTTATGAATGGAAAAAAGGTGCACTCGATTGGGAATAAATAATGGCAAATTCTGAAAAAGAAAACGAAATACCAGTAGAATTTAAAAAACTTGCTAAAGAATTTAGTGAAAACGGATTTATAACTACATCATTTGATAATTTAGTTAATTGGGCCAGAGCTGGCTCTTTACATTGGATGACTTTTGGTCTTGCATGTTGTGCTGTAGAAATGATGCATACTTCAATGCCGAGATATGATTTAGAAAGATTTGGTGCCGCCCCAAGAGGATCTCCAAGACAATCTGACGTGATGATTGTAGCTGGTACCTTAACAAATAAAATGGCTCCTGCTTTGAGAAAAGTTTATGACCAGATGCCTGAACCAAGATATGTAATTTCAATGGGTAGTTGCGCAAATGGTGGTGGGTACTATCATTATTCCTATTCTGTAGTTAGAGGTTGTGATCGAATTGTACCTGTTGACGTGTATGTTCCGGGTTGTCCACCATCAGCAGAAGCACTTCTTTATGGAATATTACAACTTCAGAAAAAAATAAGAAAAAAAGGTTCTTTAGAAAGATAAATATATGAATAATTTGAATAGTTTAGAAAAAAAAATTAATTCTGAGTTAGCAACAAAAGTTAAAAGTACAAAAATTAATCACAATCATATCTACATAAATATTGAAAATGAAAATCTATTAGAAGTAATTTTATTTTTAAAAAATAACAATCAAACTAAATTTAAACAATTAATTGATATTACTGCTGTAGATTACCCTGAAAATGAAAAACGTTTTTTTCTTTTTAGTCATTATTTTTTAGTTTGATTTTTAATATATTCAGTTCCTTCCCATGGACTTTCATAATCAAAATTTCTGTAATTTTGTTCTAATTTAACTGGTTCATAAATAACTTTTTTATCATCTTCGCTATATCTAACTTCGTTATGGC
>CACDEU010000010.1 GCA_902551895.1 uncultured Pelagibacteraceae bacterium
GAGTTAAATGTATTATTTATTTTATTTTTTTCATTATAAATTGTAGGAAAATTTTCCATATCTACTATTGGAATATAATTTTTTTTTTTCGAATAAATAACATGTAATAAAACATAATGAAGATTTGAAAACATTCCGTGCCATCTGTCTCTTTTAATAATATAATATATTTTTTTTGAATTTCTTTTTATTAATCTAATCTTTTTTGGATTTGCTAAAATTATAGGTTTTGTCTTCTCATAAAGTAATTTTCTAAAAAAATTAATCATTTGAATAAATCTAATTCCTATTTTTTAAAAAATTCTTTTATTGAATCAATAATAAAAATTTGTTCTTTTTTTGTTAAATTATATGATGATGGTAAAGACAAGCCTGTATTAAATATTTTATTAGAAGTGTTATAGTTTTTTTTCTTTTTAATAATTAATTTAGTATTTTTATAACAGGGCTGAAGAGCGATTGGATAAAAAATGTCTCTAGTTTGAATATTTTTTTTTTCAAGAAATTTTTTCAGTTTATTTTTATTTTTTACAAATATATTGCTAAACCAAAAAACTGGTTTATTTGAAGGAATATTTTCCATGAAACTAATTTCATCTAATTTTGATAATCCTCTTTTGTAATTATTATAAATATATTTTTTTTTTATTAATATTTTGCTTAATTTATTTAGTTGTATATTTCCAATTGCAGCCTGCATTTCTGTAAACATAAAGTTATACCCAAGTGAATTGTGCTTGAATATTCCCTTTTTACTTCTTCCATGATTTTTTAACTCATACATTTTTTTTTTTAACTTAAGACTATTTGTTAATATCACCCCACCTTCCCCTGTTGTAATGATCTTGTTACCATAGAAAGAAAATCCTCCTATTGCACCAATAGTACCTAAATATTTATTATTAAATTTTGCTCCTATTGACTGTGCAGCATCTTCAATAATTTTAATTTTATACTCTTCTGATATTTTTTTTAGTTTATTTAAATCACAACAGTGCCCGTATAAGTGAACAGGTATAACTGCTTTAGTTTTTTTTGAAATTATTTTTTTATAATGTTCTAAATCAAGTGACAAATTTTTCTCATTTACTTCACAAATTACGGGCTTTGCTCCAGCCATAATAACAGCGTTTACAGTTGCAATAAAAGTTAAATTTGGAACTACTACCTCGTCTCCTTTGCCTATATCAAAAGCTTTGAGAGCCATAAAAATTCCATTTGTCCAATTTGATACTGCAATAGAATATTTTGATTTAAACATTGAAATAAATCTATTTTCAAATTTTTTTGTTTCAGCAGCTTCAGTTAAAAAAGTTTTATTAATTATTTTTTTTATATAATTTGCTTCTTGATGATCTATCCAGGGCTGAACTTGAATAATTTTCTTCACTTACATACCTTTAAAAAAGCTTTCCCAATATTTGTGGCTACAAATTTTAGTATTTTTTCTGAAGATTTTTTTGTATTAATCCCAATAAAAAAACCACAATCATCAACCTCTTGGCTTTTTTTTAATTTATAATTATTTTTATTTAATTTAAAAAGTTTGATTGCTGGTTGATTTAAAAAATTTCCACTTATTATTGGCCTTGTTTCAATTCCCAGTCTTTCAATTTCTTTTATTATTTTTCTTTTTTTGTATTTATATTTTTTATTAATTAAAATAGGTAAACCAAACCAGTTACAATCAACATGATTTGAATTATTTACAAAATTTAAAAAATTTTTATTTTTAAAATTTTTATTATAATAAGAAATTATTTTATTTCTGTTATATGTCCTATTTCGCTTGAAGGTATGGATTTGTTTCAATTGATTATTTGCTATTGCAGCTTGAATATCCAATGGTCTTAGATTGAAACCCATATTTGTAAAAATAAATCTTTCATCTAATTTTGGATACTTTTTTTTATACACTTCATGTTTATATCCATCTCTTGACCATCCATGTGCACGAAGGGCCAAAAGTATTTCATGATCCTCTTTTGAATTACATACAACCATTCCTCCTTCTCCTGAAGATATTTGATGAGAATAATAAAAAGAATAGGTTCCAAAATCTCCAAAAGTACCAAGTTTTTTTTTCTTAAAAGATGATCCTAAAGATTCACAGGTATCTTCTATTACAATTAAATTCTTTTTTTTTGCTATTTTTTTAATTTCATCCATATTGGTTGAGTTTCCCAAAACATGTACACAAAAAATAACTTTTGTTTTTTTGGTTATTTTTTTTTTTAAATCTTCAATATTCATGTTTAGTGTAGCCGTTTCAACATCAACAAATACTGGCTTTAAACCATTTAATACTAGTGGCCATAAAGATGTCGACCAACATATACCTGGTATTAATGCCTCTTGGTCTCTTTTAAAAATTTTTTTTCTTAGTGGATTACAACTTGCAGTAACAGCTAGTAGATTTGCAGAGGATCCAGAGTTAACCATGACTGAATATTTTGATCCTACATACTTTGAAAAATTTTTTTCAAAATTTTTTGTTATTTTAGACATTGTAATTTGTCCAGATTTAATAACTTGAATGCCTTTGTGTTTATCAGATTTATAAATTCTTGGATAAATTAAAGGATATTTAAATTTTTTCATTTATTTTACTAATTTTGTATGGTTCCTGAAATATAATCTATTAGATTTTATTTCTTTATTTACTATCGTCATTGCTCCTATCCTTGTGTTTTTATTTAATTTTGAACCAGGTAAAATTACAGAATTAGAGCCTATTATACAATTATCTGAAATTAAAACTTTTGCTTTATAGGGTTGTTTTTTTTTTATTTTATAGTTATCTGATTTTGAATAAATTTTTACACCTTGAGAAATGTTGCAATTAGAACCTATTACTACGTTTCCACTACCTAGAATATAAGTTAAGCCTCCAATATGGGTATTTGATCCAATAATTATTTTACCATCAAATGCTACCAAAATTGTATAGTCATCTATTCTAACATTGTCACCAATTATTATATTTCTTTCTCCAATAAATGAAGCTTTATTAGAAATTTTACAGCTTTTTCCGATTTTATTAAATTTTCTTTTTAAATTTCTTTGACTAAGAAAAAAACTTTTTGTCATTTGCTATTTATAAATTTTATATATTCTTTGATTATTAAGTTCCAATCAATTTTTTTCATCATTGATTTTGAGTGGTTAATATTTTTTTTTCTCTTATTTTTACTCATAAAAAGTATATTATTTATTTTTTTTGCTATACTTCTAGGGTTTGTTGGATTAAACAATTCAGCTTTGACACCCAAATATTTAATATGTTCTTTGAATGAAGGTATATTTGACATTGCAACTGGAGCGCCTATTTTCCAAGCATCCAAGCCACTCCCATTTCCAGGCTCATAAAGCGAACAATTAATAACAACTTGTGCCCTTTTTATCAAAAAATTAATTTCATTGTCTTCTACATAGCCAAGCCCATAAATAGAATTATTATTATTTCTTATTTCTAAATAATTGTTCAAGTTAACTCCATTTAAAACCTCTGTACCCGGTCCAGTAAAAACTAAATTAATATTAGTATTTTTTTTTCTAATTATATCAAAAGCTCTAACTAAACTTGAAATATTCTTATGACCAAGGGTGCTTGAGGGGCACAATATATAAGGTCTTTTTAAAAAGCTATAATTTTTAAATTTTTTTACATTAACTTCACCAAAACTTCCCATTCTTATAACTTTTACTTTATTTTTAAATTTTGGATAAAATTTGAATAATTCTTTTTTCATGAAGTTCGAAGTAACAATTATATCAGAATTATCTATCCAAATTTTCAGTGATTTATTAAGATTTTCAATTCGATTTTTATTAAATGTACTTTGACCAGAAAAATAATATTTAAAATTAAAATCATGTAAAATAATTATTTTCCGAGCCTTTATTTTAGGAAAATCAATAAAATAAGGCCATAAAAAAAGCACTAGATCATACTTGTTTAACTTCTCTTCCATTTCTTTTTTTAAATCTCCTGAAATATAAGATGGTAAATATGTGGAATAATTTTTAAATCTATCTTGCAATGTTGAAATTAATTTATTTGATTTTCTAATATTGAATAAGCCTTTTGATCTCAACTTAAGAGAATGAAGAGAGAGATATTTTATTTTAGTATTTTTATTTGATTTATTAAGTTTTTTTGGCTTTGAAAAACCATAATAGTCTATTTCATATTCATTTGTATAATCTGCAATATACTCTAATATTTTTTTTTTAAATCTTTCACCGCCACCAGCATTATTTTTTTGGTCAAAAAGAGCAATTTTTAATTTTTTCTTCATTTTTCAAATTATCGTATATATCATTATTTCTTATTCTCATAATTTTGCAAAAAATTTTCAGCAATTACTTTGTGGCCGTTAGAATTAAAATGAACATCTCTATATATATAATATTTGTAATATGTTTCTATAGGACCAATTTTTGATGATTCTTCAAAAAAATAAGGAAAATTATTATAAAAATTTTTGCATCTATTTTGGCATAATTGTTTCCACATTTTAACTTGTAATGAATTAACATTGTCATGAAAGAGAGTCTGTGGATAGGGATATACTCCTATGGAATATTGAATGTTTTGTTCATCAAGAATATCCATCAAATTTGTTATATTTTCTCTAGCTTTTTCAATAGCTTCATCTACTCCCAAATCTCCGTAGCCTTGAAGATTATTTTTATAAGTCCAAGCTGCCATGTTCAAATCGGTAACATATGGGAAGATTTTCTTACCTTGAAGCCTATAAAAATACATTTTTAATAAATGAAGATTTTCATAAGTAAATCGGAATTGTTTTTTAATTATTTTTTTTAAACTAAATTTTTTTTCAACATCATTATCAAGATAATCAACCTTTTCTTTTTTTTTATCAATAGATTTAACTTTTTCATTAACTATTTGATATGAGACTGCTTCATTAAAAATATCATTTATATCTATATAAATTATGACTTCCTTAAAACTATAATTCATTTCTAATAGATGTTTTATTTTTATGTAATATATAGATGGTGAGTATCCTGAAACTGCCAAGTTAGCTATTTTTTTTTCTTTTAATTTATTGGCAATAATACCTACAAAAGTATCATCATAGGGCAATCCTAAACCTTCAGTAAAACTATCTCCAATTATCGCAATATCGAACTTTTTTATTATTTTTCCACTATTTTTGCAGGAACTTTTAAATCCAGATCCATCTGAACAAAATTTATATTTTTGTCCACCAAAATATGCATCTCCATTATAATTTTTTTTTATTGTATGATGATAAATGTCGTGTTCAACTCTAAAATCTTCTTTATCCTGCCAATAGAATTTTTCTAATAGGTAAACTCCAAACAAAAAATCAAATAATAAAAAAATAAATAAGATAATAAAAAAAATTCTTGAAGATATTTTTATTAAATTAAACATTTTATTTAATTTTTTAGTACCAGTAATCTGGCAAAATTATTTCTTCTTTATAATCAATATTTTTTACAAAAAGATTTTTATTTTTATTTTTAAATTGTTCTTTTTGATTTACCTTAGATTTATTTAAAAAAGTTATTTCAAGTATATTTGGAAATATTAAACCATCAAAATTGGAAGTACCACAACAATTATTCGGCTGTAAATAGAAAACTTCAAAAGAGTTTTTTATTTTTTCTATACAAGATAAAAAATACTTATAGAAAATTTGATTATTTAACATAAATAAATTATGCATCTCTACAATTAAAATATCAAACCTTCTTAAATTTTTTTCAGAAATTGCGTGCAATACCTCATATTCTGATCCCTCAATATCTATTTGTAAAATCATTTTTTTTTCTTCAAGAGATATCGGTTTTTCAATCCAAGAATTAATATCTATTGATTTTTGATCAGAAAAAGATTTTATGAATTTTTTACTATATTCAAAATTTTTTAATTCAGTTGGAGCATCAAAGCTATAATCTGCTAAAAAAGATTTAATATTGTATTTTTCTAGATTTTTTTCGAAAGAACAGTCTCCTCCGTATCCAGCTGAAAAACAATAATTTATTTCATCTAAAATTTCAGGTACTATATATGAGCCATCTGTTTTGCCACCTAATCTTATATAATTATAACCTAGGTCTAGTGGGCGCAATAAATTAATAATTTCTAGTAATTTTTTTTTTTTTACAACGCCATAGGTTGATAAATTTAATTTTGATAAAAATTTTTTTACAATTTTTTTCATTATCGTAAATGTTAAATTATTTATAGCCATTTTTTAACTAATTGATATATTTGAAACTTAATAATTAGTATTTTACCAATAAATGAACACCTAAATGAAACATATAAACTTGATACAAAAAATACTTAACGAAAAAAATAAAAAAAAAATAAGCGAAAAAAAAAAATTAGACGAATTTGTATGGGATTCTATGACTATGATTACATTAATTACAATATTAAAAGATAAATATAACAAAAAGAATATTAATTTAAAAAAAATGAGATCTTTAAAAACTATTTTAGATTTAGATAATTTCATAAACTCTTATACAAAATGAACCTTTTAATTATTGGAAGTTCAAGCTCAATAGCGAATATGCTTATTGAAAATTTAAAAAAAAAAAAAAAATTAAAAATAGTAACTTTAGGAAGGCAAAAATTAAGTAAAAAAAATCATTATTATATAAAAAATTATAACGATGAAAACATTATTAAAATTTTTAAAAAGATCGATAAAAAAAAATTTAAGTTTGATTCAATAATTTTTTTTAATGGTTATCAAAAATTTTCGACATTAAGTTTTTTTGATAGTAAGCTATTTTCTAAAATTATTAAAATTAATTTCATAGTTCCTCTTAAAATTTTATCATTTATTTTAAAGAAAAATTTACTAAATTTAAATTCTTCAACTTTATTTGTGAGTTCTTTAGCAGCTGAATTAAACGAAGTAGGAAATGCATATTATTCACTAGCAAAATCAATTTTAAATAAATCAATAAAAATTTTAAATAAAGAACAAAAAAATAAACATAGATTTAATATTTTATCGCTGGGAATAGTCAATAATAAAATGTCTCAAAAAATGATAAAAAATTTTCCAGGAAAATTCAAAAATATAAATGCATTTATTGATTCAAAAAAAATGATTAAAAATTTTGAAAAAATTATATTTAATAAAAATTTAAATAATTCTATAATAAAAATTCATGGCAAATATAAAAATTAATATTAAAAATCTTACAATATATTTACCAAAAAAAATTATTAATAATATTACTCTGGATAAAAGATTTGGTTTAAAAAAAAATACATTATTTAATCTTACTGGCATTCAAAAGAGAAGAGTATCGTCTAATTATGAAACCACTGAGTCAATGGCAATTAAAGCAACTCTAAATCTTATTAAAAAATATAAAAGAAAATTAAATATTACCCATATAATAACTGTAACTAATACTCCAAATGTATTTTTTCCATCAATTAGTCATTTTATTCTCTCCAAAATTCAAAAATATTTGAAATCAAAACCTTTTAGTATTCCTCTAAATTGTGGTTGTAGTGGATATGTAGATGCTCTAATACTTGCAAACAAATTAATTTCTCAAAATAAAAAATCTAAAATTTTAATTGTTACATCTGACACATACTCAAAATTTATTTCTCCTTTGGACAAATCTATCTTGCCTTTGTTTGGTGATGGTGCTTCTGCTTCAATAATCCAATATGATAAAAATGGGTGGCGTGTAGAAAAAGAATTTAGTGAAAGTATACCAAATACAGAAGAAAATCTTATACTAAAGGAAATAAATGGAAAAAAAAATATCTCAATGAAGGGCCCAGAATTAATTAACTTTGCAATTAAAGATATAATCCCTGTGTTATCCAATATGATTAAAAATGAAAAAAAAATAACACTTTTTTCGCATCAAGCTAGTAAAATTGTATTAAATATAATTAAAAGTCAGTCACTTAAAATAAACAAAGATGTAGAAATTCCTATTTACTATAAAAATATTGGAAATTTAGTTTCAACTTCAATACCGGTTCTTATAAATAAAAACATTAAATTATTTAATAAATCAAAAAAAATTTTGATCTTTGGTTTTGGTGTAGGATTAACACATTCATATATTAAATTAAAAAAATAGATTTTATTTTTTAATTAAATATTTATTATCTTTTGATATTTTTTTTAAAATAAATTTTGAAGCTAATTTAGTGTTCATACTAAATATTGGAATATTATAAATATTTTTATGTTTGATAAGTATTTTACTTCTTTTTAAATCTTTTTCACAATTTTTCCATGAATTTTTAAATCCCTTTTTTCTAGCAAAAAAAAGAAATTTTTTTTTGAGCAAATTATTTTTAGTGTCATACACTAAGGTATTAATCTTTTTATAATATCTATAATTTACTTTAGCCTTTTCTTCAGTATAATGACAAAAAGTTGCACCACCAACAAAACCTATTCCAATTGAAAGGTTTCTAACATTGTCACTATTGCAAAGCCAGTCCCAACAAGAATTTTTACCAAACGATGATATTGATTTATTTAAAGGAATTTGATTTTTTTTTGGACCATATATGCAAACAGAATGAATGGGATGTAAAGACCTAACAGTATTTTGATTTTTTCTTAGATATTCTGATAAAATACCAGATTCAGACTTAGTTGAATTCAAATACCAAGTTTTTCTTTTTTTTAAATTAAATGAAGGAAATATTAAAGTTTTATTACGTCCCAAACATTCAGACAAAATTTTAAAAAAAATATTTAAATCAAATTTAAATCTATGAAAAGATAGAATGTCACTATGAATTATTAAAAAATCCTCTTTAAATTTTAACTTTTTAAATACATTATAAAGTTGATGTTTTTTTCTCATTTAGAAAAATTGCTAGTCGACTAAATTATTTTTTTTTAATAAAAAGTATATTTTTTTAGTTTTTGATAAATTTAGTTTTATTAATTTAGAAATATTATTTAATGAATTTTTTCCATCAGCATATTGCAAAAAATTCATCAAGTTTCTTGTATTTTTTTTTGGTTTTTTTGTCGATATGCTTGGATATAAATTTCTTTTTCCCATTTGAGGTTCGCAGATTATTTTATTTTTAGGAATGGTAGTTTTAAGTAAAATTTCTATTGCTTTTTTAGAAACTTCATATCCACCTTTAATTCCCTTTTTGGTTACCAACGTAAAATCGTCAAGGGAAGTATGATATTCAGGGTACTCACCATATTTAGTTCTAAAAATTGAAGCAATAGGCAGATCTACACCAGGTGAACAATATTGTCTTTCGTCTGAGCCTCTTTGTAAAAAAGAATAAATTTTAAATTTTATTCCTAATTTTTTATAAGCAAGTAATAAAGCCTTATCTGATTGAGAATCATTATATTTGGTAAACATACAAGAATGATTTCTTTCGTCTCCAATACAAGACAAATTATATCCTCCAATTATATTTTTTTTTAAATTATCTAAGTTCTTGCTTAAATAAGTTATTGATCCAATTGTTTCAGGGATAAATAAAAATCTTAATGATTTTTCCAAATTTTTAAATTTTCTAAAGTAATCAATTAAACACATAGAAACTATGGGGCCAGATAGCTCATTATTGGCCATAGATGGGTGACATATATAAGTTGATATTAAAATTTCTTTTTCAGAATTACCTTTAATCAATAATTCTCCATAATTTAAATATCCAGACTTATTTAGGCTTGATTTAATTACGACCTTAAATTTATCATTTTTACTATATTTCTTATTAAACAGTTTTTTCTCTTTTTCAGAAATACAAAATCCCCAATATCTTTTATAATATGAAGTAATATATGGAATAGCATTTTGTTGATCAGGCAGTGAATGAAGACGTTTAAATAATTCTTTTTTTTTAATAGTTTTATTTATTGGAATTGAATATCCAACAATGTGTAGATTGTTTTTTTTAAAATTAATAATTTTTGTCCCAAATTTATCTAATACATAGGCATCATATAAATTCCATTCAGGTGGTACATTCCAATCAAAAACTTTTTTTCTAGATTTCTCTTTTAAAATTTTAAGTTTAGGAAAATTATATTTTATTATTTTTAAAGTTTTTCTTACTCCATTTCCCGTTAGACTTCTACAAATAGGGTAAAGCTGTTGTTTTCCGATATTATAAAATTTTTTAATTCTTGAATCCATTATTTTCAAAATCTATATTTTTTTATAGGTCTTAACCCGTCAATCTTATCTGCTCTGAACTTTCTCTCACCCATCTCCATAAAATTTGGTTTTTTGTGTCCATGTCCGTCAACTAACTTATCTTTTTTAACAAAATTTATAAGTTCTTTGGCATTTTTTGGAAGCCAGCAATGACCATTTTTATATTCAACTCCTTTTCCATCTAAGTCTATATGCATTTCTACGTAAGATGCCCTCCATTTTTGAATAGCTTTATACACAACTAAACTTTTTGCCGAATGATCCGACCATCCAATATCAAGTTTTGTTTTTCTTCTCAATGTATTGATTGCAGATAAATTCAGACTTTCTAATTTTGCTGGATAATTTGAAACACAATGAAGAATTACAATTTTTTTTGCACCATTTCTTTTTAAAATATTTATTGCATTTTTAACTTCTTTCATGTTTGCCATACCAGTTGAAATGATTATTGGTTTTTTTGTTTTTGCACATTTAATAAGCAAATCTTTCCAAAGAATTTCGTAAGATGCTATTTTGATATAATCTACATATGGTTTTATGATATCGACAGCCTCTAAATAAAAAGGAGTAACACAAAATTTAATTTTATTTTTTTTGCAATATTTTGATATCAAAGGAATGTGCTTTTCTTTCAATTCCCATTTTTTTCTTTCTCTATGTTTTTTCGATTTTCTTAAAATTTCATTAGAAAATAGTTTATCAATTTTAAATAGCTGAAATTTTACTATATCAAAACCAATCTCTGACGAAACTTTGACCATCTTTAAACTTCTTTTAAGATTATTATTATGATTACTTGAAATTTCAGATATAAATTGCGTCATTTAAATATAATATACTCTATGAATTAAATTTTTATAGAATTATTTTTTCTTATTTTAAATTAATAATTATAGTTTAACTAATTTTCAAAGTATTAATTTTTACTCTTTTAACAAAATAATTTAATTTTTTTATTAATTGTGATTTTGATTTTTCTTTTAAAATTATAAATCCTACTCTATCAGGATGAGACCTTGCTTGCTGGACAACATCTCCTTTTTTTTTAAAAAACATCAATTTTATTATGTTTTTTTCTGTTTTTAAATTTTTTGGTATTAAAATTTTTTTAATTTTACCAATTTTTGGAAAAAAATATCTTATACCAACTGCTCTTTGATATTTGTTTTGTAAATTTTTTAAATCAATTTTTTGTAAAGAAGATAATTTTATCGCAGCTTTAATAATATTAACGCCAGTGGCTTCGGGAATTTGATGGCTTGAAAACCAACCTCCAGAAAGTCTACATGCAACCTCAATTATGTAAGGCTTTTTATCTTTTGACAACACAATATCTCCTTTAATTATTCCATTTTTTAATCCTGAAATTTTTCCAGTATCTTTAATTAGATTTATTATGCTTTTTTTTATACTTTCTTTTAATTTTACCGGTTGATCTCCACCATTTTCTATAATGCTTGGATAATATTTTTTTGTTTTATTGTAATTTCTTCTACAAAATCCCGGGGTAAAATAATGATTTTTATAAATTATCGTTTCAGTGCTGTATTGTTCACCTTCAATAAATTCTTCTGCTATAAGGTAGTTTAATTTTGTAAAGCTTTTTGTTTCTTTATATAAATCAAAGAGATTTTTTGTTTTATAATTTACCAAAAAAACACCTCTTCCACCCCTGCTATCACATGGTTTAAGAACAATTTTTTTTTTTTTATTTTTTATTAATATATTTTCTAGTTGGCTTAAATTATTAATTTTTTTAAACCATGGTACTAATACTCCTTTTCTTTTTAATTCTTTTTTCATCAAATATTTATTTGAAAAAAAATTTGCTGTTTTGTAAGAATAGTAATGAAATTTCAAATATTTGCTTATTTGATATACACTCATAGGTGCATCAGTGGAGGCGCACAATACTCCAGAAATTTGACCATACCGCTTTTTTTTTAAAATTTTAATGATCGATCTATAGTCAAAAATACTCTCAAATATTTTTAACGAAGCATGTTTAAAACCTGGAGCAGCTGGATTTTTATCAACAACAATTACTTTAAAATCTTTTTTTGCCTCTAGTATCGTAGGAATGCTCTCAAAGTTACCACCCAGAAGAATTATCTTTTTCAAGAGAAAAACATTCCTCCATTAACATTAATTGTTTGTCCTGTTACATAGGAAGATCTTTTATCTATTAAAAAATCGATAGCAGATAGAAGATCATAAGTTTTTCCAATTCTTTTAGATGGAATAAATTTAGCATTTTTAAGTAAATTTTTTTTTTTAATCATTTTTGTATCAATTAAACCAGGAGATATACAATTAGTACAAATTCCATTTTTTGAAAAAGTTTTAGCTAATGATTTTGTAAGGCAAATAATTCCTGCTTTTGAAATTGCATAGTGGATTTGTTCTGTGCCACCCCATTGTCCACCAATTGAGGCTATATTAATAATTCGCCCATATTTATTTTTTATCATATCTTTGATAACTTGTTGACACCAAAAAAATGTTCCTTTCAAGTTTACATCAATCATTAAATCTAAATCAGCCTTGCTTATTTTTGTAAAATTTTTTATTTGAGATCTTCCGGCATTATTAATCAAAATATCTATTGATCCATGATTTTTTTTTATTTTCTTTATAGTATTGATTATTTCATTTTGGTTATTATTTGAAACTTTATAAAAAAAGATATTATTATTTTTTTTCTTAATTTTTTTACAAATATTTTGTGCACTTTTATAATTTTTATTATAAGTAAAAAAAATTTTATTATTTCCAAAAGATAAATGTGAAATAATCTCCGAACCTATCTCACCACTTCCACCAGTAATTAATATATTTTTCATATTTAGTACTTTGAATACCACAATTCGTTCATTTTTGAACCTGCTAACAACATTGGAGTTACATCAGCTTTATAATCTACTTTAATTTCTATCAACTCTGGACCTAAAAATTTATTTATATTTTTAATTTTTTTATCTATTTCATTTGTATTATTAATATTACCGTATTTTAAACCGAAAGCTTTTGATAGAATTTTAAAATTGGGTGTTTTAAACATTTTTGTTGTCGGATCCTTTCCAAAAGTGATTATTTGAAATTGAGAAACTATTCCAAGCCTTCCATTATTTAAAAGAATGATTTTAATATTTAATTTTTTTTCGCTGATAGTTTTTAATTCTTGAATATTCATCATTATTGAACCATCACCTACAAAGCAAATTACAGGTTTTTTTGTTTTAATAGATGCCCCTATTGAAGATGGAATATCAAAACCCATAGTGCCGTGCCCCCCAGATGTGAGGAAGTCAACGTTTTCGTTAAAATCATAATGTCTTGCTGTCCATTGCTGGTGAATGCCCACACCTGTTACAACGCTATGTTTTTTATTTTTAAATTTATTTGATATTTTGTTTATTAATATTTTTGGATTTGTATATTTTTTAATATTAAACTCATCTTCAAGCCTTAAATTTTTCTTAATTTTTAGAAATTTTAGCCAAGAGGAATTTTTTTTTTGTAAACTATTTTTTTTATTTTTTAACTTTAAAAAATCAACTAAGAAACTATTAACTGCTTGATTAATCTTAAAATTAATTTTTACTCTAGGATTATCAAGCTCATTCTTGTCAATATCAACCATCACCTTGTAAGCCTCTGGACAAAACTGTTTAACTTCTGTCCCAGTTTGTCGTAGATCAAGCCTTGAACCTAAAACTAGTAGAAAATCACAAGTGTAGGCAGCAAAGTTTGCTGCTATATGACCAGTATGTCCTATATAACCATGATGATTTGTTTTTCTAGTATCATAAGAACCAATCCCAAGCAAACTTGTTACAACTTGAAAATTATATTTTATAACTAATTTATTTATAAGACCAAAATTTTTTTTATCATTAGCTCCATTACCTAAAAGAAGTAATGGTTTTTTTGATTTATTTATTAAATCGTTAATTTTTTTCAAAATTTTAGTATTTGTTTTATTTTGTAAATTTTTTTTTTTTTCTAATTTTTTTTTTACCTTGTGGATTGCTGATCTTTGAACATTCATTGGAAAATCAATTACAACTGGTCCTGGTCTTCCGGAAGTTGTAAAATCGAAAAAATTTTGTATTTTTTTTTCAAAAGCTAAAGAATTTTTTATTAATATGCTGCCTTTTGAAATTTTTTTAACTAAGTCTAGTGTTGGAACTTCTTGAAAACCTCTCTGTCTTACATTTTTTCTTTTTGCCAAATCTTTAGTACCTATTTGTCCTGTTATTAATATTAAAGGTATAGAGTCATAAAAAGCATCTGCTAAAGGAGTAATTGCATTGGTTACACCTGGGCCTGATGTAACCATTAAAACTTGTGGTTTTTTTGTAGTTTTATAAGCACCTATTGCAGCGTAACCTGCTCCTTGTTCACTCTTAAAGTTGTGTATTTTTACTCCAAATTTTTCACAAGCATTGATGATGGGTGCTATTGTTCCACCAGGATATATAAATACATCACTTATTTTATTTTTTTTTAATATGTTTACGAATTTTTCAGCTACATTCATTAAGTCTGATTTTGATTAATAAGATATGATATCTAATTTTAAATGATAATAAAATTTAAAAATTTTTTTCAGTGCATAAATCAAGCCAATTGAGCTATTAGTACTGGTCAGCTACATGCGTTACCGCACTTCCACACCCAGCCTATCAACGTGGTGGTCTACCACGGCTCTATAGGAAGAACTAGTTTTGAGGTGAGTTTCCCGCTTAGATGCTTTCAGCAGTTATCTCGTCCGTACTTAGCTACCCGGCACTGCAGCTGGCGCTACAACCGGTCCACCAGTGGTACGTCCATCCCGGTCCTCTCGTACTAGGGACAGCTCCTCTCAATTCTTCTACACGCATAGCAGATAGGGACCGAACTGTCTCACGACGTTCTGAACCCAGCTCACGTACCACTTTAATTGGCGAACAGCCAAACCCTTGGGACCTGCTCCAGCCCCAGGATGTGATGAGCCGACATCGAGGTGCCAAACACTGCCGTCGATATGAGCTCTTGGGCAGTATCAGCCTGTTATCCCCGGCGTACCTTTTATCCGTTGAGCGATGGCCCTTCCACTCAGAACCACCGGATCACTATGACCGTCTTTCGACTCTGCTCGACTTGTCAGTCTCACAGTCAGGCAAGCTTATGCCATTGCACTCTACGAACGATTTCTGACCGTTCTGAGCTTACCTTCGCACGCCTCCGTTACTATTTGGGAGGCGACCGCCCCAGTCAAACTACCCACCATACAATGTCTTGATGCCGGATAACGGCGATCAGTTAGATGCCAAGAAAAACAAAAGAGGTATTTCACTGGTGACTCCACATAAGCTGACGCCTATGCTTCAATGTCTCCCTCCTATGCTAAATATGTTTTTCCTAACACCAATGTAAAGTTGCAGTAAAGGTGCACGGGGTCTTTCCGTCTAACTACGCGAACTCCGCATCTTCACGGAGAATTCAATTTCACTGAGTTGATGTTGGAGACAGCGGAGAAATCGTTACGCCATTCATGCAGGTCGGAACTTACCCGACAAGGAATTTCGCTACCTTAGGACCGTTATAGTTACGGCCGCCGTTTACTGGGGCTTCAGAAATGAGCTTGCACCCATCGCATTAACCTTCCAGCACCGGGCAGGCGTCAGACCCTATACATCCACTTACGTGTTAGCAGAGCCCTGTGTTTTTGATAAACAGTCGCTTCTCCCTGGCTTGTGCCACCTCTTAATGGTTGCCCAAAAAAAGGTCTTCTTTATTCCGAAGTTACAGAAGCATTTTGCCGAGTTCCTTCAACATCATTCTCTCAAGCGCCTAAATATACTCTATTAATCCACCTGTGTCGGTTTAGGGTACGGTCTAATGATGGAGCTATTTCCTGGGACTTTTTCGCAGCAAGTTCAATCCATTAAGAACTCACAACTTACAAAATCCGTCACTACCATCTGGTTAAGGAATATTAACCTTATTTCCATCGACTACGGCTTTCGCCCTCGCCTTAGGTGCCGACTAACTCTGCGCGGATTAACCTTGCGCAGAAACCCTTGGATTTTCGGCGACGAAGTTTTTCACTTCGTTTATCGTTACTCATGTCAGCATTCGCACTTCTGATACCTCCAGGATCCCTCACGGGTATCCCTTCACAGGCTTACAGAACGTTCCGCTACCGCTTATAAAACTCGAAAGTTTTATAAACCCACAGATTCGGTATGTGATTTTAGCCCCGTTACATCTTCGGCGCAGAAACTCTATTAGACCGGTGAGCTGTTACGCTATCTTTAAAGGATGGCTGCTTCTAAGCCAACCTCCCGGCTGTTAAGGAATTTCCACATCCTTTCACACTTAATCACAATTTTGGGACCTTATCTGGTGGTCTGGGCTCTTTCCCTCTCGACCATGGACCTTAGCACCCACAGTCTGTCTGATGAAGAACTATATTTAGCATTCGGAGTTTTATTAGGTTTGGTAAGAATCTCTTCCCCCTAGCCCATTTAGTGCTCTACCTCTAAATATATATTTATTCATCGCACTACCTAAATAGTTTTCGCGGAAAACCAGCTATCTACGAATTTGGTTGGCCTTTCACCCCTTACCACAAGTCATCCAAAGACTTTTCAACGTCAACTGGTTCGGTCCTCCGGCAAGTGTTACCTTGCGTTCAACCTGCTCATGGTAAGCTCATTCGTTTTCGGGTCTAATTCATTAAACTAATCGCCCTATTAAGACTTGCTTTCGCTTCGCCTACACCTAGATGGCTTAAGCTTGCTTAATAAATTAAGTCACTGACCCATTATACAAAAGGTACGCCGTCACTCTAAAAAGAGCTTCGACTGATTGTAGGCATGCGGTTTCAGGTTCTATTTCACTCCCCTAATAGGGGTTCTTTTCACCTTTCCCTCACGGTACTAGTTCACTATCGGTCACTGAAGAGTATTTAGGCTTAGAGGGTGGTCCCCCTATATTCGAGCAGGATTTCACGTGTCCCGCTTTACTCAAGAAATTTGTTAAACATTACTAATACGGGACTATCACCCTCTGTGGTTAGCTTTTCCAAACTATTCAAATTTTTTTAACAAATCTACAGGCCTAATCCGCTTTCGCTCGCCACTACTAACGGAATCTCAATTGATTTCTTTTCCTCTGGTTACTTAGATGTTTCAGTTCTCCAGGTTGTCTCTTTAAATCTATGTATTCAATTTAAAGTACCACATAAAGTGGTGGGTTTCCCCATTCGGAAATTTACGGATCAAAACTTGCATACAGCTCCCCGTAACTTATCGCAGTATACCACGTCCTTCATCGGCTTTCAGTGCCAAGGCATCCGCCACACGCCCTTAAACGCTTGATTTATGCACAGAAAAAAATTCTGTGTTGAATCAAATTTTGTTGGAATATTCATCTATTCGAATATTCTTTGATTGTTCATCTATTCGAACAATCGGATATAGATATTGATAATAATTATAAAAATATTCACAAATAAAATAACTAAGTGTTTCTTGGTGGAGGATAGCGGGATCGAACCGCTGACCTCCTGAATGCAAATCAGGCGCTCTCCCAGCTGAGCTAATCCCCCATAAATTGGTGGGCCGAGAAAGACTCGAACTTTCGACCCCACCCTTATCAAGGGTGTGCTCTAACCAACTGAGCTACCGGCCCGTATTCAGAAAAGAGAAACACTAACTTTAAGAAGAGAAATGAGGACGGTCAACATTAACCTGTTAAATATTTAGATTAAGAAAAAATCCTTAATCATCCTTAGAAAGGAGGTAATCCAGCCGCAGGTTCCCCTACGGCTACCTTGTTACGACTTCACCCCAGTCGCTGACTATACCGTGGTCAAAGGTTTTAAGCTTTGCCTTAAGGTAGAACCAACTCCCATGGTGTGACGGGCGGTGTGTACAAGACCCGGGAACGTATTCACCGCGGCGCGCTGATCCGCGATTACTAGTAATTCCAGCTTCATGTACTCGAGTTGCAGAGTACAATCCGAACTGAGGCATTTTTTTAGGATTTGCTTGACGTCGCCGTCTTGCTTCCTATTGTAAATGCCATTGTAGCACGTGTGTAGCCCAACACGTAAGGGCCATGAGGACTTGACGTCATCCCCACCTTCCTCCAGCTTATCACTGGCAGTTCTTTCAGAGTGCCCAACTAAATGATGGCAACTAAAAGTAGGGGTTGCGCTCGTTGCGGGACTTAACCCAACATCTCACGACACGAGCTGACGACAGCCATGCAGCACCTGTGTTTCGTCCGGCCGAACCGAAAACTCTAATCTCTTAGAGTCGCGACGAACATGTCAAGTGTTGGTAAGGTTCTGCGCGTATCTTCGAATTAAACCACATGCTCCACTACTTGTGCGGGTCCCCGTCAATTCATTTGAGTTTTAACCTTGCGGTCGTACTCCCCAGGCGGTGTGTTTATTGCTTTCGCTGTGATACTGAAAATAAATTTCCAACATCTAACACACATCGTTTACGGCATGGACTACGAGGGTATCTAATCCTCTTCGCTACCCATGCTTTCGTTCCTCAGTGTCAGTAATGATCCAGAAAGCTGCCTTCGCAATTGGTATTCTTTCTAATATCTACGAATTTCACCTCTACACTAGAAATTCTGCTTTCCTCTATCAAACTCTAGCTAAAAAGTTTTGATGGCAGTTCCAGAGTTAAGCTCTGGGCTTTCACCACCAACTTTTTTAACCACCTACGAACTCTTTAAGCCCAGTAATTCCGAACTACGCTAGGTCCCTTCGTATTACCGCGGCTGCTGGCACGAAGTTAGCCGGACCTTCTTATTCGGGTACAGTCATTTTCTTCCCCGACGAAAGAGCTTTACAACCCAAGGGCCTTCTTCACTCACGCGGCATCGCTGCATCAGAGTTTCCTCCATTGTGCAAGATTCCCTACTGCTGCCTCCCGTAGGAGTTTGGGCCGTGTCTCAGTCCCAATGTGGCTGATCATCCTCTCAAATCAGCTATTGATCACAGTCTTGGTAGGCCATTACCCTACCAACAAACTAATCAAGTGCAGGCTCATCCATTGGCGCATAAAGCTTTCTCCGTAAAGACTTATGAGGTATTAGCACAAGTTTCCTCGTGTTATTCCTCACCAAAGGGAAGATACCCACATGTTACTCACCCGTCTGCCACTAAGTATTGCTACTCCGTTCGACTTGCATGTATTAGGCGTGCCGCCAGCGTACGTTCTGAGCCATGATCAAACTCTCAAGTTTAAAAACGGCGCACACTAGCTTCTATATAAATTCTAAGAATAAAATTTATATAATGTTGAAGTGTGTACGACAAATTTTGGTAACCTTAACCGTCCACACTTCTCTTCTTAAATTTTTACTAATAAAATAGCTAATTAGGCTTATAAAGCCTAATAATAAACAACTTTTCTATGTTGAGTGTGACGCTTATAGTATAAAATAAAAGGAAATCAAGTAATTAGATTTAAAAAAAAAGTCAAAAAACATACAAAAATCAGTGTTTTTTTGCTACTTTTGCTCTAATGGAAAAAACTAATTTAAATTTACATAAGAAAATAAAAAATAATGTTTATCTTATATTTTTAATTTTTTTATTATTATTTACAATTTTAATAACAAATTTTTACTCAATTAGTAAAAAAAATTATGAAGATAATTTAATAAATTTTTTTGATAACTTTTATTTAAAAAAAACATTAAATTTAGTAATCAATAATTTAACACCTAAATATAGCTATAAGGAGATTGAAGTTCAAAAGGGAGATACTTTTGAAAAAATTTTAAATCAATTAAATCTGCCATCAAAAGAAAAAAAATTGGTTATAAAAAAATTTACGAAGATTAAAGCAATCAATAAATTATATAAAGGTCAACTAATCTCCTTTAAATTAAATAATTCTAAACCAATTAAAATTATTGAAATATCATTTCAGCAATCAAAAACAAAAACTTTAGTTTTTAATAGAATTGACAAATTAGATAAATTTGAAGGAAAAGAAATAATTAAAAATTTAAATGAAACAATAGTATACAAAGAGTCTACAATAAAAAATAGTTTGTATTCAAGTGCAATTAATGTTGGAATACAACCAAATGTTATAATTGAGTTTGCAAGGATCTATGGGTTTCAAATCGACTTTCAAAGAGATATTTGGAAAGATGATAGTTTCCAAATAGTTTATGAAACTTATTTAGATACTAATAATGAAGTTTTAGATACTGGGAAAATTTTATACGCTAATTTAGTTTTGCAAGGTAAAGAACATGATTTATATATTTTTAAAACTAAAGATGGCTATGAGCATTTTGATCAAGCAGGTAAAAGTATTAAAAAAAGTTTAATGAAAACTCCCATTAATGGAGCAAGACTTTCGTCTAGCTTTGGTATGCGCAAACATCCAATACTGGGTTATAATAAAATGCATAAAGGAACAGATTTTGCTGCGCCTGAAGGAACTCCTATTATGGCATCAGGGGATGGAAAAATTGTAAGAGCTAGATGGTGTGGTGGAGGAGGAAATTGTATAAAAATAAAACACAACTCAACATACTCTACTGTTTACGCACACTTACAAAAGTTTGCAAGAGGAATAAAAGAAGGAGTAAGAGTAAGACAGGGCCAAACAATCGGATATGTGGGATCCACAGGAATGTCAACTGGGCCCCATTTGCATTATGAAGTTATTGTTAACGGAAAAAAAGTAAATTCACAAAAATTAAAATTACCTTCTGGCAAAATACTTAAAGAAAAAGAAAGAGAGCTTTTCGAAGTTAGTAAAATTAAATTAAATGTACTAAAGTCAAATTTAATTAACTCTCAGTAGAGCTCGAAGTTTCAGATGATTTTGAATTTATAATGTTAGTATTATCTTGATCTTTCTTCTTTTCTTCTTGAGTGCCATTATTTTCTTTTGATATTTGTAATTTATTAAATTGCATATCCTTTTCCTCAAGTACTCTTATAAAGTGTTCAGCATGTTGAAAATAGTTTTCTGATAAAATCTTATCACCGCTAGAAAGGGCTTCTCTTGCAAGGTTAGAATACTTTTCTATAAGTTTGGATGCATTGTGGTTGTTTCTACCAGCATTTTTTCTTATAAAATTTGAACCATTTTGTAGATCATTAATTATTTTTCCATTTTCATTTCTATGATTATTTCTGTCGGAATGATTTTTATATCTATTTCTTCTGAAATTGTTCTTATAATTTCTCATTATTAATTGAGATTATTTTCTAAATTTTTGTAGATAATATACATCTGTTTTTATTGGCCAAATCCTTAATTACTTTATTTTTATAAAAGCCATATGAATTTAAAATTTTTAAAGTTTCCCTTGTTTGATTTATTCCTAATTCTAAAAATAATTTTCCTCTTTTTTTTATCAAAATCGAACTTTTTTTTATTATGAGTTTAATTTTTTTATATCCATCAACACCACCATCAAGAGCAACTCTAGGCTCATGGCTTTTTACATCATCTTCCAGATCATTAATTTTAAAACTTTCAATGTATGGAGGATTAGATATGATTAGATCATATTTATCCCGATAAAAATTGTCAATATCTGAATTTAAAAATTTAATTCTATTATCAATGTGTTGTATTTTTGCATTATATTTTGCTAATTTTACCGCATTTTTTGAAATATCTATGCCAACTCCAAAACATCTTTTTCTTTCTTTGAGTATAGAAATTATAATACACCCGGATCCAGTTCCAACATCTAAGATTTTTTTTGAAGAATTGATGTCTAATTCTTTTAAAACCTGCTCGATTATAGTTTCGGTATCAGGTCTAGGAATTAATACGTTTCTATCAACTTTAAATTTATATTTCCAGAATTCTTTGTAACCAGTAATATAAGCAACAGGCTCATTTTTACTCCTTCTTTTTACAAAATTAAAAAAATTTTTTTTTTCTTTATTTTTTATTTCTTTATTTAAGTTTAAAAGTAACTGAGATCTATCTAGTTTTAAGGCAGAAGATAACAAAATTTCACTATCTAAGTTATAAGACTTTATATTATTTAACTTTAATATTTTTGATCCTGCATTAATTATTTCTTGATAATTCATTTTAATTTAATTTACTCAATTCTTCCTCTTGGGCTTGTAAAGTTAAACTTTCAATCATTTCTTCAAATATTTCACCTTGCATAAACTCTTCAAGCTTATGTAAAGTAAGATTAATTCTATGGTCTGTCACTCTTCCTTGTGGAAAATTATAAGTTCTTATTCTTTCTGATCTGTCACCTGTTCCTATTTTGCTTCTTCTGTCTTTTGATCTTGCTTCATCTATCTTCTGTCTTTCGAACTCGTATATTCTAGATCTAAGAATTTTTAATCCTTTTTCTTTATTTCTAATTTGTGATTTTTCATCTTGTTGACTAACAACAATTCCGGTAGGTATATGGGTTATCCTTACAGCAGAATCTGTTGTGTTTACACTTTGGCCCCCTGGGCCGCTACTTCTAAAAACATCAATTCTTAAATCTTTTTCTTCAATTTTTACATCAACTTCCTCTGCTTCGGGTAGGACCGCAACAGTTGCTGCAGATGTATGAACTCTTCCCTGAGTCTCGGTATCGGGTACTCTTTGAACACGATGAACGCCGCTCTCATATTTTAAAAGAGAATAAATATTCTTCCCCTTAATATTTGCTATTACTTCTTTTAACCCTCCAGCTTCACTCTTTGAAATACTTATTACTTCTAAATTCCATTTTTTTTTATGAGAAACTTTTTCGTACATTTTGAATAAATCCGATGCGAATAGACTTGCTTCTAAACCACCTGTGCCAGCTCTTATTTCAATTATTGCATTTTTCGAATCTGCATCATCTTTGGGTAATAAAAATAATTTAATTTTTTTTTCATTAAAGTGATTATTTTTAATCAACTGATCTAATTCCAATTGAGCCATTTCCTTCATTTCTTTGTCGCCATCATTATCTTGAATTAATTTTTCTAAATCTTTTTTGTTTTTATCAAAATTAAGATACTTTTTTGCTTGGTCTATTATTTCATTAAGATCAGAATATTCTTTTGATTTTGCGGCAAATAGTTTTTTATCTATATTTCCAGAGGATAGCTCACCTTCAAGATTTTTGTGCTTTAATATTAGCTCCTCAATTTTTTTTGACGGGATCATTTTTATTTTTTTTCAATTTCTTCAGCTTTTTTTTCGACTAGCTCAACTACTTTTGAAATAATATCTTGATTATCTAGCTTTTCAGTTTGAACACCATTTAAATAAAGCATATTGCTATTTTTACCGCCTCCAGTTATGCCAATGTCAGTTAAAGCTGCCTCTCCCGGTCCATTTACAACACAGCCTATAATTGAAAGAGTTATTGGTGTTTTAATATGAGATAGTCTTTCTTCTAAAATTTTAACAGTATCTATAACCTGAAAACCTTGTCTTGCACATGAAGGACAAGATATTATTTTAACCCCTCTATTTCTTAAATTTAATGATTTTAAAATTTCATTACCTACTTTGACTTCTTCAACAGGATCATCCGAGAGAGAAATCCTGATGGTATCGCCAATACCATCTAATAATAAATTTCCCAAACCTATAGAGGACTTTATACTTCCAGGAACAAAGCTTCCTGCCTCGGTAATTCCTAGATGTAAAGGATAGTCAGTTAGTTTTGAAAGCTCTCTGTAAGCTTTTATAGATAGAAATACATCTGAGGATTTGACACTTATTTTAAAATTAAAAAAATCTAAATCTTCTAAAATTTTTATATTTCTTATTGCACTTTCAGCTAGAGCTTCAGGGCAAGGTTCTTTAAATTTTTCTAATATATCCTTTTCTAATGAGCCTGAGTTTACCCCTATTCTTATTGAACAATTATTGTTTTTAGCTGCTGAAATAACTTGTGCAATTTTATTTTTATCTCCAATATTGCCTGGGTTAATTCTCAAACAGTCTGCACCATTCTCTGCAGATTCTATAGCTCTTTTAAAATGAAAATGGATATCAGCAACTATGGGAATTGGAGAATGTTTTGTAATTTCTTTTAAAGCATATGTGGACTCTTCATCGGGACAAGAAACTCTTACGATATCACATCCGACTTCAGAAATTCTATTAATTTGATTTAAAGTTTCTGTAATATTTTTTGTCAATGTATTTGTCATTGATTGAACAGAAATAGGATTGTTTCCACCAACTTTTACATTTCCTACGTTTATTACTTTTGTGACTCTACGCTTTATATCCCTAAAAGGTCTAATACTCATGTTTATGGTTTAATTTTCTAAATTAAATTCTTTGTGCAACGCTAAAACTGCTTTATTTATATTTTTTCTATTTACTAATACTGATATTTTAATTTCTGAAGTAGAAATTACAATAATATTTATATTTTTTTTTGCTAAAGCATTAAACATTCTATAGGTTACACCTGGAGTAGTCACCATTCCAACTCCAACAATAGATACTTTTGATACATTATTATCTATAATAATTTTTCTAAAACTAATTTTTTTGTTCTTTTTTAATAATCTTTCTGTTTTAAATAAATTTTCAGATTTAATTGTAAAAGTTAAATCTGTTTCTTTTCCATTAGAAGATATATTCTGAACAACCATATCAACATTAATAGAGTTTTTATAAAGAGGTTCAAATATAGCTGCTGCAATACCTGGTTTGTCTTTTACTCCAATTAAAGTTACTTTTGCATCATTTTTTGTAAAAGATACTCCACGAATGATTTTATTACTGACAATATTTTTTTTTTTAGTAATTAAAGTTCCTAAAGATTTTTTAAATGATGATCTTACATCAATATTAATTCTGTTTAACCTTGCATCCTGAATTGAATGTGGTTGCATAACTTTTGCCCCAAGTGAAGCCATCTCCAGCATTTCTTCGTAAGAAATTACTTTTATTTTTTTTGCTTTTGAAATTAAATTTGGATCAGTGGTATAAACTCCATCTACATCTGTATAAATTATACATCTGTCAGCATTAAAAAATCTTGATAACATTATTGCGCTAGCGTCTGTTCCTCCTCTGCCTATTGTGGTTATTCTATCTGAAGAATTGATACCCTGAAATCCTGCAACTATAGGTATTCCTCCAGAATTTAAATAATTTAAAATTTTTTTTTTATATATTTTTTGAATTCTTGATGAAGAATGTTTTCCTTCTGTAAGAATTGGAATTTGCCACCCCATCCAAGATCTGGATTTATAACCTAAATGATTTAGCCTTCCCGCAATTAGTGAACATGACATTTGTTCACCAGTTGAAACTAAAACATCGTACTCCTCAGGTATAAATTCATTAGAAATTTCTTTAGATTTTTTAACTAAATTATTAGTTATACCACTCATAGCAGAAGAAGTAACGATAACCTTATATTTATTTTTAACAAACGAAATAATTATATTGGCAACCTTTTTTATTCTTTCTGTTGAACCTACAGAAGTTCCTCCAAATTTTAGTACTACAATTTTCATTGACCTTAATTTTTATATTTAAATTAATTATGTTGATAAAATACATCTTAATTGTAATGTCAACAATCAATCAATTATGAGCACTGTAAATAAAAAAGAAATCGAAAAATTTTCAAAAATGGCTGATGAATGGTGGGATACAGAAGGCAAGTTTAAGCCATTACATAAATTTAATCCTTTAAGGATAAATTATATAAAAAAAAAAATTATCTCTAAATTTAATATTAAGTCAAAATTTGAACCATTAAAAAATATTGAACTTTTAGATATTGGCTGTGGTGGAGGTTTGTTATCTGAACCAATGTGTAGATTGGGCGCTAAAGTTACTGCTATTGATGCCTCTCAAAAAAATATAAATGTAGCATCTTTTCATTCAAAAAAAAATAATTTAAAAATTAATTATTTATGTACATCTCCAGAAAAGATTAACTTAAAAAAAAAATTTGATGTAATTTTAAATATGGAAGTTGTAGAACATGTAGATGATTTAAATCTTTTTTTAAAAAAAAGTTCATCACTTTTAAAAAAAAATGGATTGATGTTTGTTGCTACTTTAAACAAAACTCTTAAATCATACATTTTTGCTATAGTTGGAGCAGAATATATTTTAAAATGGTTGCCAATTGGAACTCACGAATGGAATAAGTTTGTCAAACCAAATGAATTAAATGAGCTCGCTAAAAAAAATAAACTAAAATTATTAGAAATTGATGGTGTTAAATTTGATGTGTTAAAGAACGAATGGACTATTGCAAAAGATAAATCAGTTAATTATATATCTCAATTTGAAAAAGTTTAATTTTCTTTATCACTTAACCAGGGTATCATTTCTGTTTCTATTCCTTCTTCGGATAATTCCTTAATATCTTCAGCAGATGCATTTCCATAAATTCCCTTGTTTTTTTTCTTGTTATTGTAATGGATTGATCTTGCTTCATAAGTAAAATTATCACCAACATACTCAAAATTATTCTTTATAAAATTTTTATAATCTCTTAATTTATTTTTAATTTCTAAATGTTTTTTAGAATTTAAATTATTGTTATCTTTTTTTTTATTTATAACTGACGGTGCCATTAAAGATTTTTTAACATTGTATGAATTGCAATTTGGACAATTTATAAATTTTGATTTTTTAAGTTTGTCAAACTCTTTTGAAGATGAAAACCAACTATCAAAATTTTCAGAACAGTCACTGCATATTAAGCTATATTTAATCATATATATTTTCTAGAAACTCGTTTAATAATTTAAAATTTTCTATGTTCTATAATCCGAGTTTATCTCAATATACTTTTTTGTTAAATCCATAGTATATGAAGTAAATTCTTTTTTTCCTTGATTTAAATTTACAAACAAATCAATTTTTTCTTCTTTCATATATTTTGCGACTTCGGTTTCTTTGTAAGAACTTGATAATTTGCCATTTTCAATAATTGTTATATTTCCAAATTTTATTTGTATTTTATTTGGATTTAAATTTACATTTGCTTTACCAATTGCCATTATAATTCTTCCCCAATTAGGATCTTCCCCTGCAATAGCAGTTTTTACTAAAGGAGAGTTTGCAATTGAAAAACATATTTTTTTTGCGTCTTCCTCAGTCTTACAATTTTTTACCCTTACAGAAATAAATTTTGAAGCTCCTTCACCATCTGCGGCAACTCTTTTTGCAAGATTCAATAGGACATTAAATAAACTTGC
The DNA here is from genome assembly GCA_902551895.1 of uncultured Pelagibacteraceae bacterium. Taxonomy (GTDB): domain Bacteria; phylum Pseudomonadota; class Alphaproteobacteria; order Pelagibacterales; family Pelagibacteraceae; genus Pelagibacter. Next base: position 27,407 of record CACDEU010000010.1, read on the forward strand.
ATTAAAATTGGATAGCTTCTTATCCTTAAAAGTATTTATATTTGAATTTGAAACTTCGCCTGTTGCAAAAATAGAAACCATATCGTTAGTGCTGGTATCTCCATCACATGAAATAGCATTGAATGTTTTTTGTATATTATGTTTTAATAATTGATTTAAAACTGAGGAAGAAATTGTTGCATCCGTAAAAATAAATCCCAAAGTTGTTGCCATGTTTGGAAAAATCATTCCTGAACCTTTTGCAATTCCATATATTTTTACTAATTTATTTCCAATATAACATTCTTCCATTGCAAGTTTTGGTTTTAAATCAGTCGTGAGAATTCCCATCGATGCTTTCATCCAAATATATTTGTTTTGAGTATATCTAATTTTTTTTATTAAATCAGGAATGCTTTTTTTAATTTTTTCGGTAGGAAAAATTTCTCCTATAGTTCCTGTACATGCAAACAAAATATCATCTGAATTAATTTTTAGAGGCTTCTGTTCGTCACTTTTCTGTTTTTTAGTTAACTCTTGAGACAAATCATCAGCTAAAATTTTTAGTCCTTTAAAACCATCTTTTCCAGTAAAAGCATTTGCATTTCTAGTATTAATTAATAAAGCTTTTATTTTTTTTTTATTAATTTTTAAGTTCCACTTTATATTTTCTGAAATTAATTTTGATTGTGTATATACCGATGCATGATTTGCTCCATTTCTAAAATAAAATAAAACCAAATCATCTCTTTGTTTATTATATAAATTGGCACTTGTAGTTGATATTGCCAATCCATCAATATGATCTAAGTCTTGAAAATCACCCATTTTAGAGTTCTTCGTTATTGAATTAAATAAGTTATTTAGATTAATTGCCATACTATTTAAAAAATAAATTTAGTTACTATATTAAACACTATATTTAAATTATAAAACAATATATTTATAAATGCTTAATCCGCTAAATTTCTTATCAAAAATTATCAAATCTAGTAACCAAAAAGAACTAGATAAATTAAAAAAAACTACAAAAAAAATTAATGATTTGGAAGAAGAAATAATCAAAATAGATGATAATTCTTTTCCGATAAAAACCAAAGAATTAATAGATCAAATTAATAATGGGATTTCTTTGGACAAAATACTACCAATGGCATTTGCATTAGTAAGAGAAGCATCGAAAAGAACTATCAATGAAAGACACTTTGATGTTCAAATAATGGGGGGAATTGTTCTTCACGAAAACAAAATTGCTGAAATGAAAACTGGAGAGGGAAAAACTTTAACAATTGTTCTAGCTGCATATTTAAATGCATTATCAAAAAAAGGTGTTCACATAGTCACTGTAAATGACTATTTGGCAAAGAGAGACTGCGAAAATATGAAAAAAATTTATAATTTTTTAGGTTTAACAGCTGGATATATAAATAATGATCAAACTGATGAAGAGAGAAAATTAAACTATAATTGTGATATTACCTATGCAACAAATAGTGAATTGGGTTTTGATTATCTAAGAGATAATATGAAATTCTCATTTGAGTCTATGGTTCAACGAGGGCATAATTATGCAATTGTAGACGAAATAGATTCATGTCTAATTGACGAAGCAAGAACTCCTTTAATAATTTCTGGTGGTGTTGAAGATAAAACAAATCAATATCTAGCTGTAGATAAACTAACTAAAATTTTAAAAAAGAGTGATTTTGAAATTGATGAAAAAGATAAAAATATTTTGTTAACTAACCAAGGAATAGATAATATAGAAAAAATTTTATCAAATGCTGGGATTTTAAAAAATAATAATTTCTATGATCCAGACAATTTACATTTGGTACATCATGTAAATCAAGCCTTAAGAGCAAACCATTTATACGAAAATGGAAGAGACTATATAGTTAAAAACGGACAAGTAATTATAATAGATGAACAAACAGGTAGACAATTGCCAGGAAGAAGATTTGGAGATGGACTTCATCAAAGTATCGAGGCAAAAGAAAGAGTTGAGGTACAAAGTGAAAATCAAACACTCGCATCAATAACTTACCAAAATTATTTTAAACTTTATTCAAAAATTTCTGGATGTACTGGAACTGCAGCAACTGAATCTGAAGAATTTTTTGAAATTTATATGCTTCCAGTTGTTACGATTCCAACAAATAAAAAAATGATAAGAAAAGATTGGAATGACCAAATTTTTAGATCCTCAAAAGAAAAAGATGAGGCTATTATAAAAAAAATAATTGAATGTAGTAAATCAGGACAGCCTCTTTTAGTTTTTACAGCAAACATAAATAAATCTGAACATTATTCTGATCTTCTTAATAAGGAAAAAATCAATCACACAGTTTTAAATGCAAAAAACCATGAAAAGGAAGCAGAAATTATATCAAACGCGGGAAAAAAAAATTCAGTAATAATAACTACTAGCATTTCAGGGCGAGGTGTGGATATAAAATTAGGAGGAAAATCAGAGGAAAATGATAACGACAAAAATGAAATTAAATCCTTAGGTGGTTTATATGTAATTGGAACTGAAAGAATGGAAAGTCGAAGAGTTGATAATCAGGCCAGAGGTCGTTCTGGAAGACAAGGAGATGAAGGAAATTCAATTTTTTATGTAAGTCTTCAAGATGATTTGATGAGAATTTTTGGCTCAGATTCAATGAATAGTATACTTGAAAAATTAGGATTAAAAGATGGCGAAAGTATCGATCATCCATGGATAAATAAAGCTTTGGAAAGAGCACAACAAAAAGTAGAGGCAAGAAATTTTGATATTAGAAAAACTTTATTAAAATTTGATAATGTGCTTAATGACCAGAGAAAAGTAATATTTGGTCAAAGAAACAATATAATTACAAGTAAAAATTCATTTGAATATACAGATGAATTTCTTAACGAAATTTTAATTAAATTAAATAATTTAAAAAAGCTTAACTTAACAAAAGATAAAAATAACGAAAGCTCAATCCAAATTAAATCAATTTTGGGGAAATCTTTTAATGATACTGAAATTAGTTCAATTTTAGATCTAGATGAAAAAAATTTTGAAAATGAAATTAAAAATAAATTTTACAATAAAAGATCTGAAAGAGAAAAAATATTAGGAAAAGACCAGACTTTAGAATTAGAAAAAAGAATTTTATTACAACTAATTGACCAAAATTGGAAATCTCATATTCAATACTTAGAACAATTGAGAGGTGTTGTGGGTTTAAGATCTTATGGTCAAAGAGATCCTTTAATAGAATATAAAAAAGAAGCTTATTCTTTATTTGAAAATTTATTATTTAAATTAAAATCTGAGCTAGTTACAGTACTATTAAATCTTGAAGTTATTGAAAAAAAAGATGAACCAATCCAGAATAATTCGAGTAAAGATGTTTCTTTCAAAAAAATCGGAAGAAATGAACCATGCCCTTGTAATTCAGGAAAAAAATATAAACACTGTCACGGTTCTTTATAGTGAAACAAAAAAAATAACTATCAATATAACTAATAATAAAAAATAAATTAAATATTTTTTTAAATAAGAAAATTTATTAAAAAATTTATCAATAATATTTGTTTTCATTAATAAATTATCTGACGATTTTGAGTTAGATATGAAACCTTGATTTCTCCCAATAGATAAAAATTTGTTTTTTCTTTGTGTTAAAATTTCTTCTTCGTCCATATTCAAGAAAAAATCTAAATTTTTTCTTATTGAGCTTCTTACGTTATCTAGAATCAAATCTTTGTCTCTATGGGCTCCACCTAAAGGTTCTGTGATAATTTCATCAATTATTTTTAAATCATAAAGATCTTTTGATGATAATTTCATTGCCTTGGAAGCTTCTAAAGTTTTTTTGGGATCTCTCCATAAAATTGTAGCACATCCTTCTGGAGATATTACAGAATAAATTGCATTTTCTAGCATTATAACTTTATTGGAAGAAGCCAAAGCTATTGCTCCTCCTGAACCACCTTCACCAATAATTATTGATATATTTGGAACAGTTAACTCCATACAGCATTCGATTGATCTAGCAATCGCTTCTGCTTGACCTCTTTCTTCGGCACCAACACCCGGGTAAGCTCCAGGTGTATCTACAAAAGATATCACCGGTATTTTAAATTTATTTGCAAGCTTCATTAATCTTATTGTTTTTCTATAACCTTCCGGTCTCATCATTCCAAAATTTCTTTCAATTCTTGTTTCAAGGTCCTCACCTTTTTCTTGTCCAATTACTAGAACTGATTTATTTTCGAATTTTGCAAAGCCACATATGACTGATTGGTCTTCACCATAAAATCTATCTCCGGAAAGAGCTATAAAATCTTCAAAAAGATTGTCTATAAAATACTTTGCTTTGGGTCTATCCTCATGTCTCGCAACTAAAGTGGTTTGCCAAGGATCTAGATTTGAATAAATATCTTTTAGACGAGAGTCGATTTCCTTTTGCACTTTAGAAATATTTTGAGTATCAACTTCTGACAAACCTTCCTGATTATATGGGTCTTTAAGTTTATCTAATTCTATTTCTAAATTTTTAATTTCAGATTCAAAATTTAAATAATTTTTCATACTTTTCTTATAGTGTTTATAAAGCAAAAAAAGGCAAGAAAATGGTAAAAATTTATAATTATTATTTATAAATTGACTATTTTATAACCAAAAAGTTATATTGATTACTAATAAAGACTTTTACAAATTATTATAATGAAAGAAAAGTACTTAAAAATCAAAAATCTATCAGTTTCCAAAAATTTAGCAAATTTTATAAATAAAGAATTGTTACCAGGAACTAAAATTAGCAAGGAAAGATTTTGGAATGGCTTTGATAAATGTGTTCAAGAGCTTGCACCTAAAAATATAAAATTACTACAAAAAAGAGAAAGATTACAAAAAGCAATTGATACATTACATATAGAAAAAAAAAACAATAAATTAAATTTAAAAAAATATACTAAATTTTTAATAAAAATTGGGTATTTAAAAAAACCTGGATCAAACTTTAAAATTAAAAATAAAAATGTTGATAAAGAAATATCAAGCATATGTGGTCCACAGCTAGTTTGTCCTGTTTCAAATGCAAGATTTTTATTAAACGCAGCAAATGCAAGATGGGTTAGTTTGTATGATAGCTTATATGGTACAGATGTAATTCCAGAAACTGGAGGTGCTGTAAAAGGAAAAACTTATAATCCAATAAGAGGTAAAAAAGTAATTGAATATGCTCGTAATCTATTAGATAAATTTGTACCTTTAAGAGAAAATAGCTGGAAAGATTTAGAGAAAATACCAAAAGTTATAAATAATAAACTAGATTTAAAACTTAAAAATTCTAATCAATTTGTTGGTTATAATAAAAAGTTAAATAAAATTAGTTCCTTATTATTTGTTAACAACAATCTTCATATAGAAATTTTATTTGATCAAGATGGAAAAATGGAAATAAACAATCCTCAGGGCAATCAGGATAAAATAAAAATACACGATATTTTTCTAGAATCAGCAATTTCTACTATTTGTGATCACGAAGATAGTGTTGCTGCAGTAGATGCTGAAGATAAAGTTTTAGGGTACAGAAACTGGCTTGGTTTGATGAAAGGAAATTTAAAAGTAGAATTTGTAAAAAATGGAAAAAAAAATTTAAGAAAATTAAATTCAGACAGAAACTATATTTCATCAAAAGGAAAAAAAATAAAATTACATGGTAGATCGTTATTACTCAATAGGAATGTAGGATTGTTGATGACAAATCCGGCTATTCTTTTGAAAAATGGATCTGAATGTCCAGAAGGTATGCTAGATGCTTTTATAACTTCTCTTGCTAGTATTCATGATTTTAAAAGAAAAGGAAATTCTAGAGTTAATTCAATTTATATAGTTAAACCAAAAATGCACGGTCCAGAAGAATGTTCTTTTACCGATTTAATTTTTGAAAAAGTTGAAAAAGTTTTAAATTTAAAAAAATACACAATTAAAATTGGAATAATGGACGAAGAAAGAAGAACGTCTGTTAATTTAAAAGAATGTATTAGAGCTTTAAAAAATAGAGTCTGCTTCATAAACACAGGCTTCCTTGACCGCACAGGTGACGAAATTCATACATCAATGGAAGTGGGTCCAATGATTAAAAAAGGTGATATGAAATCTTCTAAATGGATATCAGCTTATGAAAATAACAATGTAGATGTTGGCCTAGAATGTGGTTTTTCTGGTAAATGCCAAATAGGGAAAGGAATGTATGCCGCTCCAGATTTGATGGGAGAAATGATAAAACAAAAAATTTCTCACCCATTATCAGGAGCTAATTGTGCGTGGGTACCATCTCCAACTGCTGCTGCATTACATGCTCTGCATTATCATGAAGTTAATGTGTTTGCTAAACAAAAAGAATTATCAAAAAGAAAACCTGCAAAACTATCTGATCTTTTAACTATCCCAGTAGCAAAAAAAACTAATTGGCCTATGGAAGAAATTACAAAAGAATTAAAAAATAATGCACAAGGCATTTTGGGCTATGTAGTTAGATGGGTAGATCAATCTGTTGGTTGTTCAAAAGTTCCTGATATTAATGGAGTCGGCTTGATGGAGGATAGAGCTACATGCCGAATAAGTAGTCAACACATAGCTAATTGGTTACACCACGGAATATGCAGTAAGAAACATGTTTTAGAAATTATGAAAAAAATGGCTAAAGTTGTAGATAATCAAAATTTGAAAGATCCAAGCATGAAGGGTCATTCTCCTTATATACCAATGTCAAATAACTTCGCTAAGTCAACTGCTTTTAAGGCTGCTTGTGAATTAGTATTTCATGGGAAAAATCAGCCTTCGGGTTATACTGAACCAATTCTCCATCTTAACAGACTACTTAAGAAAAATTAATTTTTTTATTTTTTAAAACTTTGTCTGTTTTTAAAAGCTGATATTAAAGTACCATCATCTAAATTTTCTATCTCTCCGCCTATAGGCAGACCCTGTGCAAGTTTAGAAATCTTTACATTGGTATTTTTTAAACTATCTTGAATATAAAAAGCCGTAGTCTGCCCTTCCACAGTGGCAGAAGTAGCTAAAATAACTTCTTCTATATTTTCTTTATTAACTCTTTCTATTAATGAATTAATCAGTAAATCTTCTTTTTTTTGATTATTAGAAGATGAAATAGTTCCACCAAGAATATGAAAATATCCTTGATAAACACTAGAGGTTTCTATACTCCATTGATCAGCTATATTTTCTACTACACAAATCTTATTGAATTTGTTTTTTTTATTTTCACAATTATTACATCCATTAGTATTTGATTTTAAAGATCCACAAATTTTACATCTAAAAATATTTTTATAAACTTCCGCCAAAGTTTTAGCCATAGGTTTAATTAATTCCTCCCTATTATTAATTAATTTTAAAACTATTCTCTTTGCAGATTTTGGTCCCAGGCCGGGAAGTTTCGAGATTAACTTAATTAAGTCATCAATTTCGTTTATATTTTGCATTTAAATTATAAAGGCCATTTAAAACCTGGTATACCAAATCCGCCAGTTGCCTTAGAAATTTCTTCAGATGTCTTATGCTTTAATTGTGATTTAGCGTTGTTATGTGCCGCTTTAATCAAATCTTCAATTATTGATTTGTCCTCTTTTAAAATACTTGAAGATATATCTAAATTGATAATTTCTCCCTCACCGTTAAGTGTCAATTTAACAGAATCTCCACCTGATATACCAGTAACATTTATGCTTTTTATTTTTTCTTGGCTTTCTTTCATTTTGCTTTCAAGTTCTTTTGCTTTATCTAAAATTTTACTAAAATCTGTCATTATTCATTATCTTTTAATTTTATATCAACCAATTCCGCGTCTGGAATTAATTCTAATACTTTTTTATAAACATCTTCACTTTTGACTTTTTCAATAATTTTTGACTTTTCATCCTCTATTTGCTGTTTTTTTGATATCATTCCAACTTCTTTTGAAAAAGCAATAATCCATCTTTGACCTGTCCATTCAAACAATTTGAAAGTTAATTCTTTTACAAAATCTCTATCTAAATTTTCATTGAACGAAATTTCTATTTTTTGATCTGCAAAACTTACAAGGCTTACATTCGTTTCAAGTTCATATTTTAATTTCAGTTCTTTTTTTTGATTACAAAGCTTTATTAATTCATCAAAGTTTTTTATTTCAATATTTTTCAATTTAACTTCAATTTTTTTATCAGGTTTAGAGTTTTCTTCCTGAGAAAAATTTTTTATTTGACTTATTGTTTTATTTTTCACTTCTAAAATATCTTCATCTATATTTAAATTTAATTTTCTAGTTTTGACACTATCATTAAAATTTTTTTCATCACTGAAATTTACTTTTTCTTGATCTATATTAATTCGATCTTTTTTAAGATATAGCAATCTTATTAAAAACATTTCCATAGATAAATTTTGATTTGAAACTATATCCAATTCACTCAGGGATTTAATTGTAAATTGCCAAAATAATAATAGAGTTTCTGGCTTTATTTCTTTTGAAATTAATTCTATTTCTTTAAATTCTTCGTCATTAAGTGAAAAATTTTGGCTGTCCAGTTTTAAAGAAGAAATATTTTTAATGAAATATAATATTTCAAGGAAGTCGTTTAAAAATACTTTGGGCTCAACTCCTTGATTATATATTAATCTATAAATATTAATTACCTCCTTTTCATCACCTTTGAATAAAAATTTAAATAATTTTATAAGATAACTTTTATCGAAAAAACCAAATATTTTTTGTGCTTCCTTTAGATCAAGTTCGGATTTTTTGTCTTGATTTAATAAAGCCCTGTCTAAAAGAGAAAGTGCGTCCCTCACTGATCCTTCTGATATTTTTACAATTAACTTCAGTGCATCATCTTTAATTTTTCCTTTTTCTTTTTCTTTTACTTCTTTAATAAAATTAAATAAATTTAATGAATTTATTCTAGATAAATCAAAACGTTGACATCTTGAAACTACTGTTACTGGAATTTTTTTTATCTCTGTTGTTGCAAAGATAAATTTCAAATATTCAGGTGGCTCTTCAAGTGTTTTTAAAAGCGCATTAAATGCTTGCTTACTTAACATGTGTACTTCGTCTATTATAAATATTTTATATTTTGCAGTTGTGGGTCCATACCTTGAAAATTCGATTAAATCTCTCACATCATCAACTCCAGTTTTGCTTGCAGCATCCATTTCCAAAACATCAATGTGATTTGAGTTACTAATAGCTTTACAGTTTTCGCAAAGATCATCTTTGCATAGCTCTTCAATTCCTTTTAAACAATTTAAAGACTTTGCAACTATCCTGGCAATAGTCGTTTTTCCAACTCCTCTTATCCCTGTAAACAAGTATGCATTAGCAGACCTGTTATTTTTAATTGAATTATAAATGGTTTCAGCAATTGCTTCTTGTCCTATTAAATCTTTAAATGTAATTGGGCGATATTTTAATGCCAAAACTTTTGAATTATTATTCATAAAATAAATTATTTAAGGAGACTAGAACCTGAGAAACTGTCTTTACGATTGCTTCCGTTAGGATCTGGTCGGGTTCAAGCAGCACCCACCTCTAGCCTCCAAAATCTATTATATCAGCAAAGATTCTTATTCCACAAGAAAAGTAATTTATTATTTGTCTCTATATTTGTCAGCTTCAAAAACACCTAGTACGTGAAAATCTTGACAGTGAAGACCTAATTCTTCTAGGGATTTTTTAACTTTTGGATCTTCAATATGCCCGTCCAAGTCACAAAGAAAGAAATACGAAGAAAATGAATTCTTTTCTGGATAACTTTGTAATTTAGTCATATTAACACCGTTAATAGCGAAGCCTCCCAAAGATTGATACAATGCTGCGGGCTTACTTTTTAACTTAAACAATATAGAGGTAATAAACTTGCCTTTTTTAAAATCTGGCTGTTTAACTCGATTTCCCATTATTAAAAAACGCGTTGAATTACCTTTTTCATTTTCTACATTTTTAGAAACAATATCTAATTTATAAATTTTTGCACTAAGCTTTGAGGCTATAGCTCCACAATCTTTGTTTTTTTTCTTAGAAATTAGTTCTGCAGATCCAGCAGTATCTGCATGCACATTTTCAATTAAATTATTTTTTTTTATGAAATTTGAACACTGAGACAAAGCTTGTGCATGAGAATATATATTTTTAATATCAGTAATTTTTGTTCCTGGTATAGCCAAAAGATTATGCTCTATTTTTAAAAAATGCTCAGCATAAATATTTAATCTGTATTTAAAAATTAAATATTCGATTCCTATACTCCCAGTAATTCTATTTGATTCTGGTATAATAATTCTTAATTCATCGTTATCTTTAGCTTTTTCAAAACATTCATCAAAAGTTTTACAGGGAATTACTTCTGCATTTGGATATACTTCAATAGCTGCTAAATGAGAGTACGCACCTGGAATGCCCTGATACAAAATTTTC
>CACDEU010000011.1 GCA_902551895.1 uncultured Pelagibacteraceae bacterium
TGATTGAAACAATCAATAAAATTGTTAGAACTCAAAGATTAATTCTAAGTGAGTTTGGTAGAGAAGCAACACCAGAAGAGTTATCAAAAAAACTTAGAATGCCATTAGACAAAGTAAGAAAAGTTCTTAAAATTTCAAAAGAACCCGTTTCTTTAGAAAAACCAGTTGGAGATGAAGAAGATAGCAGCCTTGGTGATTTTATAGAAGATACCAAAGCATTAGCGCCATTAGAGCAAGCTATAAAATCTAATTTAAGCGAAGCAACAACTAAAATCTTATCTACTTTAACTCCTAGAGAAGAAAGAGTTTTAAGAATGAGATTTGGTGTAGGCATGAATACTGATCATACTTTAGAAGAAGTTGGATTACAATTTTCTGTTACGAGAGAAAGAATTCGACAAATTGAAGCTAAAGCGCTTAGAAAATTAAAACATCCAAGCCGATCTAAACAACTAAAAAGTTTCTTAGAAAGTTAAATATTTGGGCCGTTAGCTCAATAGTAGAGTACTGCATTGACATTGCAGGGGTAGTTGGAGCGTAACCAACACGGCCCACCATTCAGAATTTATCTTTAATTGATAACTGTATAAAAATGATATAATTAACTAATAATTTTTGGGCCTGTAGCTCAGTTGGTTAGAGCAGTACACTCATAATGTATTGGTCCCAGGTTCGAGTCCTGGCGGGCCCACCATTAAGCATTTAATCTTTTTCTACAAATTCTTTAAGATTTTTAAACAAAGCATTAATGTCACCATCATTACTTTGAATAATTGAATAAAATTCTTCTTTTTGAACTTTAGCCAAACTAACACCTTCAATGATAAGATCTATTATTAGAGGATTATCCAGATCTTTTGTAACAACTCTCCAATCAATTTTCACTTCGGGTTTATCATCAGTAGCTATAAGAGTGCTTGAGACCATTGTATACTTGTCGTTTAATTTTTTTTGAGAATTAACTATAATTTTTGGATCTGAATATTGAGCCAGCCTACTTGAAAATGTTTTTAAAAAATATTTAGTAAAAATATCTAAATATTCTTCTTTTTTCTGATCTGAAATATTTTTTCTATATTTTCCAAGCGAATAAAATCCAATTCCTCTGATATCAACACTTTTTAAAGCAATTACTTTTAGTTTACTAATTTTTAGATCTTTGCTTAAATTTTGGTCCAAAGCCTTGGCTGCCTTATCAACTGTTTGTTGAACAAATTCCTTAGGCTCAATAGAAAATGCATTAAATATAAAAAAAAAACTTAAAATTGTAACTGATAATAGCTTGGTAGCTTTTTTAACAAGCATTATGTTTAAATTTATTCGATTTCTTCCCAGTCGCTATCATCCTGAGTTTGTGTAGCGCCAGTTGCATTTAGTATTCTCTTTCGTCTATCTTGTAAATATAAACTTTTTACTGAAGCATAAAAATCTATAGAATTTTCTTCAAGATTATTTATGTCATCAAAGTTTTTAGCTCTAAAATCAACGCCGCCCACACCTTTTGAAGCATAATAATCAAAATCAGAAAAATAACGAGTGTCATTTTTAACAGTGACATTGTACCAAGCATCTCCACCCATATAATTTCCTAAAGATCCGAGAGCATCTCTTGCAGTAGATGGACCAAGTACCGGAAGTACCACGTAGCATCCTTCACCAACTCCCCAACTGCCCAATGTTTGTCCAAAATCTTCTTTCTCATAACTATTTAATCCAATAGCAGATGCTGGATCAAATATTCCTATTATTCCAACTGTAGAATTTACTATAAACCTTAAAGTATTTTTTCCTGCAATGCCAAGATCTCCTTGAAGAACATTATTTGGAATAGTTAGAAGTGTTGACAAGTTTCCAACAAAATTACTTGTTCCAGTTCTTATTGGTGATGGTAAATGCAAGTATCCTTTTGCCAAAGGTTTAAAAACTATTCCATCTATAGCCTGGTTAAATGCAAAAATTCCTCTATTTACTGTTTCAAAACAATCTTTGATTTCTCCATTTGTATTTTTAGACAATTCATTTTGACCATCGCTACCCGCCATAGACGAAGTTGCTACAAATAATGACAAAATTAAAACCTTTAAAATTCTGCTCATAGTTCAATTTTTATATGTATATCTTTATTAAAAGTAAATCTATATTTTGTGTTATAATTCTTTAAAATGCACATAAAAACTTCACATAATTACTCACTAAATTTTTCAACCTCAGCAAGAAATAAGAAAAAGATAAAATACATAGTTTATCATTACACTGGAATGCGTAGCGAAAATAAGGCTATAAAAAGACTAACTGACCTTAATTCAAATGTTAGCTGCCATTATTTTATTAAAAGAAATGGTAAAATTATTTTAATAGTACCAGAATTATATGAAGCATGGCATGCTGGAAAATCTAATTGGAAAAAAGATATTTCATTAAACAAAAAATCTATAGGAATTGAAATTTCAAATAAAGGCCATGAATTTGGATACGAAAATTTTTCAAAAGGCCAAATAAAATCTTTAATTAAATTATCGAAATATTTAATAAAAAAATACAATATCAAAGCTTCAAATATATTAGGACATTCAGATATTGCCTTTGAAAGAAAAAAAGACCCAGGTGAAAAATTTCCTTGGAGTTATTTAGAAAGAAAAAAAATCGGAATATGGCATAAAATGGAAGAAAAGAAGCTTAAAAAATTTAGAAACAAAAAAATTTCAAATATTGAAGTGCTTAAATTTATTAATTATTTAAATAAAATTGGATATTTAACTAAAAACTTGAAAAATATTAATAAAACAAAACTTATTAAAAGTTTTCAAAGAAGATTTAGGCAAAAGTTAATAAATGGGAAAATAGATAAAGAATGCCTTATTATAGCTGAAAAAATGAGCAAATTATCTAAGTAATTATTTTTTCTTGAAAAAATCAAAATAATGAATATTTTGATCAAGCCAGATAAATGACTTATCGCTTTAATTAATTTTAAAGAGGAAAGTCCGGGCTCTACAAAGACACAGTGCCAGTTAATGGCTGGCGGGGGCAACCCCAGGGATAGTGCCACAGAAAATAAACCGCCTCATCAAGGCAAGGGTGAAAAGGTGTGGTAAGAGCGCACCGGCTGTTTGGTAACAAGCAGCGCATGGAAAACCCCACTGAGAGCAAAACTGAGTAGAGATGACATTGTTAGAAATAACTAAAAGCAGTCTTTGGCTAGTCATCAGGGTTAGTTGCTTGAGCCTTAAAGTGATTTAAGGCCTAGAGAAATGATAGGTTTAAATGACAGAACCCGGCTTATAATTTATCTGGCACTTCAAAATTAAAAAATTTTCAATAGAAACGTTTCATATTTGTTCTTCAAATAAGATATTAATGCAAAATATTAAGTGTTGACGACTACAAATAAAACCCATAATATCCCATAAAAACCCAAATTAGGGTTAAATTTATGAGCTATGTTTTTATCTACTTACGAAAACAAACTGGACAAAAAGGGAAGGGTTTCTGTGCCGGCTTCTTTTAGATCTTACTTATCTAATTTAGGTTATAATGGTGTAATTTGTTATCCTTCATTTAATAATCAATGTATTGAGGCATGGCCCCAAGATAGAATTGAAAAAATTTCAAACGCAATTGACTCATTAAATCCTTTTGAGGAAAAAAAAGATTATTTTGCAACATCAATATTGTCTGAAAGTATAAATTTACAATTTGATAGCGAAGGTAGAATTTTATTATCATCAAAATTATTAAAACATGCAAAAATTAAAAATAGTATGTTATTTGTTGGTCAGGGTAAAACTTTCCAAATATGGGAACCATCAACATTTGAAAAATTTAGGGTAACTGCGAAAAGAAAATCAAACATTCATAGAGCTAGCCTTAAATGGGAGCGACAATTTAATAACTAAAAGGGAGATATATGACTATAAACTTTAAACAACCAGATATTAGAGAGTTGAAACCAAGAATACTAGTTCTTGGAGTTGGAGGAGCAGGTGGAAATGCAATAAATGAAATGATTGATGCTGGAATGCAAGGGGTAGAATTTATTGCAGTAAATACAGATGCTCAAGATTTAAAACTTAGTAAAGCACATACCAAAATACAAATAGGGTTAAATTTAACTAAAGGCCTAGGAGCTGGTGCTAAAATTGACATTGGTCAGGCGGCTGCTGATGAGTCTTTAAATGAAATTGTAAATTGTTTACAAGGTTCAAATATGGTTTTTATTGCTGCAGGTATGGGTGGTGGAACTGGGACAGGTTCTGCTCATGTTATTGCTCGAGCAGCTAAAGAATTAAATATTTTAACAGTAGGAGTTGTAACCCTTCCTTTTCTTTATGAAGGTCCTTCTAGAATGAGAAGAGCACAACATGGTTTAGAAGAGCTTAGAAAACATGTTGATACCATTATTGTTATTCCAAATCAAAACTTGTTTAAAATTGCAAGTGAGCAGACAACATTTGAAGAGTCTTTTGAATTATCAAACAATGTTTTATTGCATGGAGTTCAAAGTATTACAGATTTAATGGTTAGACCAGGTTTAATAAATTTAGATTTTGCAGATGTTGAAACTGTTATGAGTTCAATGGGCAAAGCAATGATGGGAACAGGAGAAGCTGAAGGAGAAGGTAGAGCATCAAAAGCCGCAGAAATGGCAATCAGTAATCCATTAATTGATGACTATACACTTAAAGGCGCAAAAGGTTTATTGGTTAATATAACTGGCGGTAAAGATTTAAAGCTGTTTGAAGTAGATGAGGCTGTAAACAAAGTAAGAGCAGAAGTGGATACTGAGGCAGAATTAATAATTGGAGCTATAACAGATCCCTCACTTGATGGAAAGATGAGAGTATCAATTGTTGCAACCGCTCTTGATGGTCAACAACCAGAGTCAAAATCAGTAATTAATATGGTTCATAGAATTCAGAATAGAAATCCAGGTTATTCTGAATTTCAAAACCCCGACTCACATCAATCGTTTAATTTTTCATCTAGTGTAGCAGCACCAATATCAGAGGGTGCCACAGCGTTAAAGTTAGAAAATGAAATACAGGAAGAGACAGTCAATGAAGTCGAACAATTTGAACAAAACAATAACGAAGTTCTTACGGATAATTTGGTAAAAGAAGAAACAATTGTTGAAGAAAACCAAACTCACGAACAGCCAGAAGTTTCTAATGGTTTAGAAAATTTTGAAATTGAAGAAGAAACACCTGAACTTTTTAGTTCAGAAAGTGAAAATAATTTATCAGATGAAACATCAGAGTCCAAAGAAACTGATAATTTGGACGAAGATGATTTAGAGATACCGGCATTTTTAAGAAGACAAAAGAACTAATGGTCTTCAAAAAAATAAATGAATGCCACCATAAAACTTGAAAATGTAAAACATTTTCCAGTTTTGCTAAATGAAGTAATTAGCATAATTTCCCCTCTATATGGTGGCACATTTATTGACTGTACGTTTGGTCAAGGTGGATATTCAAAAAAAATACTAGAAAATAATAATAATAAAGTTTACGCATTGGACAGGGATTCTGCTTCAATAAAAATAATAAATACATTTAAAAAAAAATATCCAAACAGATTTGAATTTGAAAATAGGAAATTTAGTGAAATTTCAAATTTAGAAAAAAATATAAAAGATCTAAAAGGTATAATTTTTGATTTAGGTTATTCAACAACTCAAATTAAAGATCCAGAAAAAGGTTTATCATTTAATAACAAAGGTAAATTGAATATGAAAATGGGCTTAAATAAATTTTCAGCAGATGATGTAATAAATAAATTAGGGCAAAAGGAACTTAACAAAATATTTAAAATATTTGGAGAAGAAAATAGTGGCTCAATAATATCTAAAAAAATTATATCATTTAGAAAAAATAAAAATATTCAAACAGAAAATCTGGTTGATATTATTAACTCAGTTAAAAAAAAAAGATTTTCAAAAATTCACAACGCCACAAAAGTTTTTCAAGCACTTAGAATTATTGTGAATAATGAAATTAGTGAATTGATTGATGGTTTAATAAATAGTTTTAAAATTTTGCCTGTAGGAGGTGTGCTTGTAATTGTAACATTTCATTCCATTGAGGACAAAATTGTAAAATTTTTTTTGAAAAATTATTCAGAAAACAAAAATGTTTCAAGATATTTGCCTTCAAGAGCCGAAAAAAAAAACTTATTTAAATTAATAAATAAAAAACCAATAATTCCAGGAACAAATGAGATTAAGCTTAATCCGGCATCAAGATCAGCTAAACTCAGGTATGGAATCAAATTAAATAATCATTCTGATTTTTCAGAATTTACAAAAAAATTTAACTATTTATTAGATGTTGAAAAACTAGCCAAGGGAATATGAAGAAAATTATTTTTTCAGTTACAATAGTTATTTTAATTTTTTTGACTTCGATAATTAAAAGTTCAACAAAGAAAGTTGATATTGAAATTTTTGATTTAACGGAAGATATCAGATTATTAAATGAAAAGTATGAACTAGTCTTGTTGGATCATAACTACTTAAGCTCACCAAAAAAATTAAATGAATATCAAAAAAAATATTTTGAAAATGATTTAATTCCCACAGATATTGTAGACTTTGGAAAAATAGAATTTAGCAATAACGAAATATTAATCAAAAATTCTGGAGATATAGCTGAAAAATAATAATAAGGATTTGTTGATTGAGGAATATGATAGTCAATTTTCATATCAAACAAAAAAAACTAACTTAAATATATCTTTTAATAGGATTGCTTTTATTTTTTTTATTTTTGTTATTATTTCATTAATTTTTTCTACCAAAGCAGTTTTTCTAGGATCTCTAAAAAACAAAATATCAAATAAAAATTTAATCATATCTGAATTTAGATCAAGTATTGTTGACAGGAATGGATATTTAATTGCAAAGACAATTATTACAAGCAATGTTGGAATAAATCCAAACTTAGTAATAGATAAAAAAAAACTATTAATTAATTTAAAGTTAATTTTCCCTGAAAAAAAAATCAAGGAATTTGAAAAAATTGAAAAAAATTTGAATGGTGAAAAATTTTTTTATTTAAAAAAAAAAATTAATCAAGACCAGCTAGAAGAACTAAATTTATTGGGAGATAAATCAATAATCGTTGAGCAAAAAATATCAAGAATTTATCCACATCAAAACTTATTTAGTCATATAATTGGTCAGATAGATGATAATAATATTGGAATATCTGGTATCGAAAAATCATTTGATGAAGAATTAAAAAAAAATAATATTCCTTTAAGACTTACCCTAGATACAAACATACAATATCTAATCAGAGAGGAATTAAAAAAATATGGAGAAATTTTTCACAATTTAGGAAGTGCTGCAATATTAATGGATATAAATTCTGGAGACATAATTTCTTTAGTATCACTTCCTGATTTTAATTTAAATAAAAGAGAAGAAATTTCGGATATAAATTTTATAAATAGAGCGACAAAAGGAGTTTATGAATTTGGTTCTGTTTTTAAAACTTTTACATTGGCCGCAGCTTTTGACGAAAAAATTATTGAACCACAAACAGAATTTGTTGATTTACCAAAATCTTTAACTTGTGCAGGGTTTCCAATAAGAGAATACGACAATAAGATACCTTCAAATTTGACAGCTGAACAAATTTTGGTTCGATCTGGAAACATAGGTTCAGTCAGAATTGGTCAAAAAGTAGGAGAGGAAAAATTTAAATTATTCTTATCAAAAATTGGTGTCTTAGATGAGATTAATTTTGACACCGAAGAAGTTGGAAAACCAATTAAATTTAATTGGGGAAAATGTCCACTTGCAACTGCCTCTTTTGGTCATGGTATTACAACAACTTTGCTTCAGTTAGCTAAAGCTTATGCAATAATTACTAATGGTGGATATCAAATTAATCCAACTGTAATTGTAAAAACTAGAAATTTAAATGATAAAAAAAAAATTTTAAATGATGATGTGTCTAATAAAATTTTACCTATTTTAAGGAAGATTGTAACAACAAAAGAAGGAACCGCTTCCTTGGCAAATGTTAATGGTTATGAAGTTGGGGGAAAAACTGGTACCGCTCAAAAAAGTACAGCTGGCAGTTATTCAAAAAAAAAAATAAATACCTTTGTATCCATATTTCCTACATCTAATCCAAAATTTGTCTTAGCAGTTATGTTGGATGAGCCAAAAACAAATAAAGATTATATTTATCATTATAGGGATGGCTCAAATATTAAATATAAAGGTACTCCATTTAATACCGCTGGCTGGACTACAGTTGAGGTTACAGCTCAAATTATAGAAAATATTGGACCTATTTTAGCCACAAAATATTAAGATTTTAAATTTATCAAATGTACATTGGACAATTATTTAAGAATTTACCTAAAAAATATTATTTACATAAATTTAATAATTTAAGTTTAGATAGCAGAAAATGTAAACAAGGTGATATTTTTTTTTCAATAAGAGGGGTAAAAAAAAATGGAAATAAATTTATTAATAGTGCGATTAAGAATGGTGCAAAAACAATTGTATCTGATTTAAATTTTCAAGGAAAAAAAGAAAATATTTTATTTATTAATAACAAGAATGTTAGAAAATTAGTTTCTGAAATCGCTTCAAAATATTACAAAAATATTCCACCCAACTTAGTTGCTGTAACAGGAACAAATGGCAAGTCTTCAATAGCAAATTTTTACTTTCAAATACTTAATAATAAAGGATTAAATGTTGCCGCAATAGGAACTCTTGGTATAAAAACTAATAATAATAATGAGTTAACAGATAATACAACCTTAGACTCTGTCACTATCCACAAAACTCTTACACAATTAAAAAGAAAAAAAATTACAAATACTATTTTAGAGGCATCTAGCCATGGTCTAAAACAATATAGATTAAATGGATTAAGATTTGATACAGCCATTTTTACAAATTTATCTCGTGATCACTTAGATTACCATAAAACGTATAAAGATTATTTAAATTCAAAATTAATACTATTTAACAAACTTACAAAAAAAGGTGGGAATATAATATATGATAATGATATTTCTCAATCAAAAATATTTAAAAAAATCTGTATAAAGAAAAATCTAAAATCACTAACAATTGGAAAAAAAAATTCTAATTTATTGATAAAGAAACACGAGTATTTAGGAAATTTTCAAAAAGTTGAAATTGAATTTAATAAACAAAAATACTCATTTACAACAAATTTAATTGGAAAAGTTCAAGTTAAAAATCTTCTATTTGCAGCTTTAGCAGCAAATAAAAGTAAAATTAAATTCAGCAAAATAATTGAGTTAATGAGTAAAATCAAGGCTGTCGAAGGAAGATTGGAGAATGTTGGTAACATAAAAAATAACTCAAAAGTAATTTTAGACTATGCTCACACTCCTGATGCACTAAAGCATACCTTGGAAAGTATAAAAGAACAGTTTGTTCATAGCTCTATAATAATTGTTTTTGGATGTGGAGGAGATAGAGACAAAGATAAAAGATCTATTATGGGTAAAATTGCAAATAATTATTGTGATAAGATATTTTTAACAGATGATAACCCAAGATATGAAAATCCAAAAAAAATAAGAAATCAAATAAAAAAAAAAATATCTAAATCTAAATTAGTTGAAATTGCGTCGAGAGAAAAAGCTATAAAAGTTGCAATAGAAAGTTTAAATTCTGGAGATATATTGGTTGTTGCAGGCAAAGGACATGAAATCTATCAAGAATACAAAGGAAAAAAAAAATTTTTTTCAGATAAAAAATGTATTTTAAAAGGAATTAATTCAAAAAATAAAAAATTATTTAAAAATTGGAAAGCAAATATATTGCATGACCAATGCAATTTAAATTTGGTAAATAAAGATTTAAAAATTAACAAAGCATCAATAAATTCAAAAAATATCAAAAAAAATGATATTTTTTTTGCAATTAAAGGCCCTAAAAATGATGGTAATAATTATGCGGATGAAGCAATTAATAAAGGGGCCTCTTTAGCAATAGTAGATAAATTAGGAAAATTAAATAAATCGAAAAAAATTAAAACAGATAGCACACTTAGAGTTTTAACTAATGCATCTAAAGATGTAAGAAAAATTTCAAACGCAAAATTTATTTCTATTACTGGCAGCTCAGGGAAAACGTCTTTAAAAGATTTATTGGCATTCTGTTTAAATAAATTGGCACCAACCACAAAATCAAATAATTCCTTTAATAACAAATATGGTGTTCCACTAAGTTTATTTAATGTGAGTAAAAATGATAAATTTGCAGTTCTTGAAGCTGGAATGGATAAAGTAGGTGAAATCGATTATTTGACAAAAATAATAAGACCGGATTTTGGTATAATTACCAATATATCTTATGCTCACATTAAAAATTTTAATAACCTTGAAGGAATTGCAAAGGCAAAATCTGAGATAATTAATAACATAACAGAAGGTGGAAAAGTTATACTTAATCAAGACGATGATTTTTTTTACTTTATTAAAAAAATTGCGATTAAAAATAATATTAACGTTATTTCTTTTAGTAAAAAAAATTCTTTATCGGATGTATATATTAAAAGAGTAATATCAAATAAAATTGATTATAAAATTTTTATTAAAAATAAAAATAAAACAAAAAGTTTTTTAATTAAAAAAAATTTATATCCTTATTTGAATAATATTTTAGCATCTATAGCTTTAATTTCTGAGTTTTATGATTTAAATAATATTGATAAAAAATTATTTTATAACTTTAAAATACCATCTTCTCGTGGTGACACAGTAAAAATAAGGCTTAATAATAAAGTAATTTATTTGACTGATGAAAGTTATAATTCTAACCCTCTTTCTTTAAAGTTCGCCGTTGAAAAATTAGATAAAGAAAGTCAAAATAATAAATATTTAATATTAGGAGATATGCTTGAGCTTGGAAAATTTTCAAAAAAATTACACAAAAAAATGTCTAAAATTATCAATAAAACTTCAATAAAAAAAGTCTATGTAATTGGAAGGGACATAAAAGAAACTTTTTATGCTATTGATAGAAAAAAAAGAGGTCGAATTTTAAGAGATAAAAATGAAATATATCATTTGATTAAAAATGATTTAAATAATAATGATCATTTAATGATAAAAGCTTCCAATTCTACTGGTCTTAATAATGTTGCCTTAAATATCAAAAAAGGAAAAATTTATGCTGTATAATCTATTTACAAACCTAGTAGATAACTACCCTGCCTTTAATGTTTTTAGATATTTGACAGTTAGAACTGGTTTATCAATGTTTACCTCAATGACAATTGTTTTTTTTATTGGAAATCCAATAATTAATTATTTTTCAAGTAAAAAAATACATAATCCAATTAGATCTGACGGCCCGTCTGATCATATTGTAAAAAAAATTGGAACACCAACAATGGGAGGTGTTCTTATATTGATCGGAATTTTTTCAGGAGTTTTGTTGTGGTCTGATTTGTCAAATCCATACAACTGGTTTTTAATATTTATTGTAGGAGGCCTAGGTATTCTTGGAGCTTACGATGATTATAAGAAAATTAAGAGTGGTAATTCTGGGGGCGTTTCATTTAAATTTAAACTGATTTCACAAATAATAATAGCATTAATTGGAATCTATATACTAACTTATCATGCAAATTCACCTGAATTAAAAAATCTTTATTTCCCATTTTTTAAAAATTTAGTCATTAATCTTGGTTGGTTTTTTATTCCATTTTATTTATTTATAATTGTTGGGTCCTCAAATGCTGTAAATTTAACAGATGGTTTAGATGGATTAGCCACGGTACCGATTATATTGGTTGCATCTTGTTTTGCATTTATAAGTTATGTTACTGGGAACATAGTATTTTCAGAATATTTGCACATTCCTTATATTAAAGATGTTGGAGAAGTCGCTGTATTTTGTGGTGCAATTATAGGGGCATGCATTGGCTTTCTTTGGTTTAATGCCCCACCTGCAAAAATATTTATGGGAGATACAGGGTCTCTCGCACTAGGTGGTTCTTTAGGAGCTGTTGGCATAATAACCAAGCATGAAATTGTTCTAGCAATAACAGGAGGCTTGTTTGTTTTAGAGGCAGTTTCGGTAATAGTACAAGTTATTTCATTTAAGTTAACTGGAAAGCGAATTTTTAAAATGGCTCCGATACACCACCATTTTGAAAAAAAAGGATGGGCAGAATCAACTGTGGTTGTTAGATTTTGGATTATATCAATTATTTTAGCTATGATTGGACTGGCCACTCTTAAATTAAGATAATGTTTAATTTAAATGACAATCTAAAAAATAAAAAAATTCTTATTTATGGGTATGGTAAAAGTGGGCAAGCTTCATTTAAATATTTAAAAAAAAATAATAAAATTTCGATTTACGATGATAATAAAAAAGTTAAAAAGTCTTCTATTTCTTTTAAAAAGATAAGAATATCAGAATTTGATTATATAGTTTTAAGTCCAGGGATTGATATAAATAAATGTAAATTAAAAAATTATATAAAAAAAAACAAAAAAAAAATAGTTACTGATCTTGATATTTTTCATTTAAACAATCCAAGAAATCTGAAAATTACTATTACAGGTACAAATGGAAAATCAACAACTGCAAAATTATTATTTAAAATTTTAAAAGACCAAAATAAAGATGTTAAACTTATAGGAAACATTGGTATACCAGTTCTATCTAGAAATAAAATAAAACCCAAAACTATTTTTGTGATAGAGGCCTCTTCTTATCAAATTGATTATAGTCAATATTTTAAGACCGATTATGCGTTTATATTGAATATTAGGCCTGATCATTTGGAAAGGCATAAATCAGTTCAAAATTATGCAAGTGCTAAATTTAAACTTATACTAAATCAAAATAAAAATTTTTATGCTTTTGTAGAAAATAATAAATATTTAAATCAACAAATCAAAAAACATAAAATTAAGTCCAAAATTATTAAAATAAATGCGAATTATAATAAGATTAAAAAATTAATTTCTAATAGTTATTTTGATAATATTAATAATTTAACTAACTTATCTTTCATACTTGAATTTGCAAAAATTTACAAACTAAACAAATCAAAATTATTTAATACAGTAAATAGGTTTAAAGGTTTAGATTTTAGACAACAGGTTATTTATAAAAATAATTTTGTTACTATTATAAATGATTCAAAATCTACAAGCTTTTCCTCAAGTGTAAATTTACTTAAATCATATAAGAATATTTTTTGGATACTTGGAGGATTAGCAAAAAAAGGTGATAAACTTGAACTATCATCTAAATATTATAAAAATATTAAAGGTTATATTTTTGGAAAAGATAAGAGTTTTTTTGAAAAAAAATTAAATAATAAAATAAAATCAGATACGTATAAAAACTTAGAAAATATTTTAAAAAAAATATTTCAAGAAATTAAATTAAAAAAAAATAAACATTCATATATTTTATTTAGTCCATCGGCGGCATCTTTTGATAAATTTAAAAATTTTGAAGATAGAGGAAATTATTTTAACTATTTAATTAAAAAATTAAAATTTATAAAAAAAATAAATGATAGACTTAAATAAATTATTTAATTTATATTATGGATGGTGGAAAAACATTGATAAATTTATTTTATTTTTAATTTTATTTCTTTTTTCTCTTGGTCTGTTCTTTTCATTAGTTTCAACATCTATAATTGCTTCTGATAAGTTAAATACCAACACTTACTATTTTTTTATTAAGCACCTATTTTTCTTTATTCTTGGAGTATTTATTTTAATTACTTTTTCAGCAATTGATAAAGGAAGATTGTTTCAAATTTCTAAATATTTATTTATAATTTTTTTCGTATTTTTAGCTTTAGTTCCATTTATAGGAGTTGAAGTAAAAGGTTCTATGAGGTGGATAGATTTACCTTTAATTCCCAGATTTCAACCCATTGAAATTTTAAAACCTTTTTTAATAATAATGATATCCACTATTTTTACATTAAATAATCAGAAACATCTTTACCTTAAGTATTTATTTAGTTTTTTAATAATATTTCCTGTCATTTTATTTTTAGTTTCTCAACCAGATTTAGGTCAAACAATATTAATTGTTCTTACATGGTTTGCATTAATATTTGTTTCGGGAATTAATTTATTATATTTTTTAGGTTTTTTTATATTAACTTTTTCAATATTATTTTACTTAGTTTTATATGTTTCAAAATTTGAATACATAAAAAATAGATTACTTGCATTTATAGATCCAAGCTCAGGTAACAATTATCAATCAGAAAGAGCTTCAGAAGCCATTTCAAACGGTGGCTTTTTTGGTCAAGGGATAGGAGAAGGTACTTTAAATTCAAAAGTACCCGAAGCTCACACTGATTACATTATTTCAGTAATTTCAGAAGAATTTGGAGTTATAATTGTTTTAGCAATAATGTTAGTTTTTTTAATATTTTCTTTCAACATATTAAAAAAAATTAATAACGAAAAAGATGATAAAATTAAATTAGTTTTAGTAGGAATTGCGTCGATAATTTTATTTCAAGCTTTTATACATATTGGAGTTAATATTAGATTACTACCGACTACAGGAATGACCTTGCCATTTTTAAGTTATGGCGGGTCATCAATTGTAAGCACATCTATACTATCAGGAATTATATTAAATTTAACTAAAAGAAGGATTAGTTAGTGAAAAAAAAAGTATTAATAAGTACAGGAGGATCTGGCGGGCATATTATTCCAGCAACGATATTATATGAACATTTAAAAAATAACTTTGAACTTTTTTTAACTTCAGACAAAAGAGGAACTAAATATATAAATAAAAATATTTATAATTATAAACTAATTGAAATGCCAAGAATTTCAAAAAATATTTTTAAATTTCCCTATATTTTATTTTTTTTAATATTTTCTTTTTTTAAGTCATATTTTTTTATGAAAAAAAATAATATTCAAATATTATTTAGTACTGGCGGGTATATGTCTTTACCATTATGTCTGTCTGCAAAATTATTGAAAATAAAAATTTATTTATTTGAACCAAATACTGTAATCGGAAGATTAAATAAATTTTTTCTTAAATTTTCTGAAAAAATTATATGCTATTCAAAAAATTTAAGAAATTTTCCTATAGAACATAAAAATAAAATATTTTTTATCGAACCATTATTAAGAAAACAAATATATGAAGAAAATAAAAATTTTGAAAATAAAATTAAAAAACCTTTTAGAATATTAATCATAGGCGGAAGCCAAGGAGCAGAATTTTTTGATAGTAAAATTAGTGACCTTATTATTGAAATAAATAAAGTTTATAAAATATCGTTAATTCAGCAAATAACGGACGAAAAAATAAAAAATACAGTTAAAGAAAAATATAAAGCAGCTGATATACAAAATGAAATATTCAGTTTTGATGAAGAAATATTTAAAAAATATAATCAAATAGATTTAGCGATTACCAGATCAGGAGCTTCTACAATTTCTGAATTAGCTTTTTTTAATATTCCTTTTTTGGCAATACCTTTACCAACATCTAAAGACAATCATCAATTTTACAATGCTAAAGAATATTTTGATAATAAATTATGTTGGATAGTTAAACAGTCTGATTTTAACAAAGAAAATTTAACTGAATTTATTTTAAAATTAATACAGGATCCTAATGATTATTTACAAAAAAAAAATAATTTAGCTAAATTTTCTTATCAAAACACTTGGAATAATATAAATCAAAAGTTATTAAATTTATTAAATGAAAATTAAATTAGCAAAATCAGAGTTAATTCATTTTATTGGTATTGGTGGCATTGGAATGAGCGGTTTGGCCATTATTATGAAAGAGTTAGGTTTTAAAGTACAGGGAAGTGATATTTCAAATAATAAAAACATAGAAAGGCTTAAACAAAAAAAAATTAAAATATATATAGGTCATGGAAAACAAAATATTAAAAAATCGACCATTTTAGTTTTTTCATCTGCAATAAAAAAAAATAATCCAGAAATAGTTTTTGCAAAAAAAAGAAAAATACCAATTTATAAGAGAGGAGAAATGTTAGCTAATGTCGTCTCTTTGATGAAAAATGTTGTAGTTGCTGGATCTCATGGAAAAACAACTACTACATCTTTAATATCGAATGTTTTTACACATGCAAAAATTGACCCTACTGTAATTAATGGAGGAGTATTAAATTCGTTTAGTGGTTCGGCAAAGTTAGGAAAAAGTGATTGGTGTATTTTAGAATCTGATGAATCAGATGGTAGTTTTACTCAAATACCTCCAACATACTCTATTGTTACAAATATTGATAAAGAACATTTGGATTATTATAAATCTTTAGAAGTATTAAAAAAAAATTTTATTAGTTTTATTGAAAAAACTCCTTCATTTGGAAAAGCGTTTATTTGTTTAGATGACAAAAATAACAGTCAAGTAATTAAAAAAATTAGCAATTTAAATTATAACACCTATGGAACTAATAAATTATCAAATTTTAAAATATTAAATGTTTTACAAAAAGAAAATTTTTCAAAATTTGATATAAAAATAAGTTTGCCGACAACAAAAGAAAACTCTATTAAAAATATTAAAATTCCTCTTATTGGTCTTCATAATATAAGGAATGCAACTGCAGCTGCTGCTGTCGCATTTTCGGTGGGAATACCAACTAAAATTATAAAAAAGGGATTAGAAAAATTCTCTGGAGTTCAAAGAAGATTTACTAAAGTTTTTTCTTTTCAAAATGTTCCGTTCTTTGATGATTATGCACATCATCCTACAGAAATTTCCCAGGTGTTAGATGGTGTTAAAGAAGTTTATAAAAATAAAGAAATAGTATGTATTTTTCAACCTCATAGAATTTCAAGGGTAAAAAATTTGCATGAAGAATTTTCAAGATCATTTAAAAAAGCTGATACAGTGATTCTATGTCCAATTTATAAGGCAGGAGAAAATATAAAGTTAGGATTTAGCTATAAAAATTTTGCAAAAAAAATAATAAAAAATTCGAAAGTAAAATTAATCTTAATTGAAAATAATTTAGATTTAATTAGATATGTAAAGCAAAATACATATGGTCAAAAAATAGTAATAGGAATGGGAGCAGGATCAATCTCTAATTGGATCAGAAGTTTACCAGAATATATTAAATAATGGATTTTAAAAATTTTGAAAATAGATTCAAAAAATTTAATAAGACTATATATTTTGATTATAGTATTAAAAAACTTAATTGGTTTAATATAGGCGGAAATACAAATATTTATTTTAAGCCAGATACCCTTCAAGATCTAATCGAATTTTTGAAAATGTGTGCCCCAGAAGATAAGTTGTTTGTTATAGGTGCTGGTTCAAATGTTTTATTTAAAGATGATAAATTCGAGGGTACAGTAATAAAATTGACCAAAAATTTTGCAAGAATTTCAATGCTTAATGAAAATACAATAATTGCTGGTAGTGGAGTTTTAGATAAATCATTATCTGAATTTGCATCAAGAAATAACCTAAGTGGATTTGAATTTTTATCCTGCATACCTGGGACCGTTGGAGGTGGAATAAGAATGAATTCTGGATGCTTTGGAAGTGAATTTAAAGATATTTTGATATCAGTACAAGTTATTAACAGGCTAGGTGAAGTTTTTACTATATTAGCAAAAGATATAATATTTGGTTATAGGACATGTAAATTGCCAAAAGATTTAATTTTTTTAAGTGCATCTTTTAGAGGAAAAAAGGGTGATCAGAAGGTAATTGATGAAGAAGTAAAAAATTTAAAAAATAAAAAAGAAAAAGCTCAGCCAACCAGAATTAAAACTGGTGGAAGTACATTTAAGAATCCATTAGAACAAACTGATAGAAAAGTTTGGGAAATAATAAAGGACTCTGTGCCAAACAAAACTCAATTTGGAGATGCTGTAATATCTGATAAGCATGCAAATTTTTTTATAAATAAAAATAATGCCACTTATAAAGATATGAAAAAATTAATAGATTTTGTAAAAGAAAATGTAAAAAATAAAACTGGGATAAAATTAGATTTAGAAATTATCTTAGTTGAATAAATGAAAAAAAAAATTTTAATTCTTGCAGGAGGTTTTTCCAAAGAAAGAGAAATAAGCTTTAAAACTGCAAAAGGGGTTTTTAATCAAATTAAAAAAAAATATAAAGTAAAAATTTGTGAGCCCAACGGTGATTTGGTGAAAAATCTAAAATTATTTAAGCCAAATGTAGTCTTTAACGCACTGCACGGAAGGTATGGCGAAGACGGATATATTCAATCATTATTAGAATCTTTGAAAATAAAATATACTCATTCTGGAGTATTATCTTCCTCAATAGCTATCGACAAGGAAATTTCAAAAAATCTATTTATCAAAAATAATATTTTAACTCCTAAATTTTTTAAGTTTAAATTTAATCAATTTATAAAAAAAACTGAACTAAAAAAAAAAATTAAATCTACGTTAAAATTTCCAGTAGTAATTAAACCATTTAACGAAGGATCCAGTGTAGAAGTTTATATATGTAGTGAAAAAGATTTTTTTAAAAATTTAAATAAACTTTCACCATACAAAGAAATTATGATTGAAAAATATATACCAGGAAGAGAAATCCAGGTTGCAATTATGGGAAAAAGAAAGTTAGGTGCAATAGAATTAGTACCTAGAAGAAAGTTTTATGATTATGAAGCAAAATATAATGTAAAATCAAAAACAAAACATATCATCCCAATAAAAATTAGTAAAAATAAAATCAAAGAAGTATTAAATATTGCTTTAAAAGCTCACAAAATAATTGGATGTAAAGGTGTTACAAGATCAGATTTTAAATTTTATAAAAATAAGTTTTATCTTTTAGAAATAAATACTCAACCTGGAATGACTTCTCTTTCCCTGGTTCCAGAAATTGCAAAATTTAATAATATTTCATTTTTAGATTTAATTGATTGGATTATAAAAGATGCATCAATACAAAGATAAAAAAAGAAATATTTTATTAATTTTTATAATTTTATTTTCTCTTTCATCAATTAATAGTCGTTTATTTATGGAAAAAAAAGAAGAATTGTATGATTTAAGGTATATCGAAGTTATAGGGTTGGATGATGCAACAAATTTTGAAATAGAACAAAATTTAAATTTTTTAAAAAACACAAATATTTTTTTTATTGATAGAGAGATTTTAAGAGATCAAGTACAGAAATACAATTTTATAGAAAACTATAATATTTTTAAATCATATCCTTCTAAAATTATTATTAAATTAGAACAAACAGAATTTTTGGCGCGTACTATAAAAAATAATGAGATATTTCTTATAGGATCAAACGGTAAATTTATAAATATTGAAAGATTTAATAATTATGAAAATTTACCATTAATATTTGGAAAATTTACAGCAGATAAATTTATAAATTTAAAAAAAATTATTAATAAATCTGATTTAGATTATACTACTATTAAAGAAATATTTTTTTTCCCAAGTGGTAGAATTGATGTAAAGAATAAAAAAAATATCTTAATTAAGCTTCCAATGCAAAAATTTCAAGAATCTTTGAATATGGCTAATAAGATAATTAATAATAATAATTTAAAAAATAATGTAATTGATTTAAGAATACCAAATCAGTTAATTTTATCTAATGAATGAAAAAAAATTAAATGTTTTTATTGATTTTGGATCATCAAAAATAAGATTAGGCATATATAATAAAGAAAATTCTAAAAATTTTATCATTTCAGAAAAGGACTGTATTTCAAATTTTAGTTTAAATAATTTTGATATAAATAATTCAAAAGAAATTATTAAAGATTTAATAAAATCATCGGAGAAAAAAATTAATAGTCATATAAAAAATATCAACCTAATGATTGATACTCCAGATATGTTTTCTATAGATATTTCAATAAAAAAAAACTCAGACAGCAATAAATATTCCAAAGATGATATAATATCATTATTGAACGAGTCAAAAAGTTTAATTCAAAAAAATTATTTAAATAAAAAAATTATTCATATGATTGTCAAAAAGTTTATCTTCGATGATGATGAATATTTTGAAATTCCTAATAAAGAAATTAATTATAATTCTTTAATTATAGAAATAAAGTTTATATGTTTTGATAATCAAATTTGGGAAAATTTACAAGAGAGTTTTAATAAAAACTATTTGAATATAGATAATTTGTATTGTTCAAGCTATGTAAGATCAAGTAGTTATAATTCTTTATTTAATGATTTTAATAAGAAGGTTATTTTAGATATAGGTCATGGAAAAAGCTCAATAACGGTTTTCCAAGATAGCAGAATATTGTATTTTAATATTTTACCGGTTGGGGGAAAACACATTACAAATGATATTTCTATATTATTAAAAATTGATTATTTCCAAGCTGAAAAGTTAAAAAAAAGTTTAAATCATTCCGAAATTGTTTTTGAAAACAAAATGGACAAAAACAAAGAAATAAAATCAGAAGATTTATCCAATCAGGTTATTTTTGCTAGAGTTGACGAAATAATAAAATTAAATTTAGCTGAAGAATATTTTAATACATTTTTTCAAAATAAAGATGGTTGTGTTTTAATTTTTATAGGAGAAGGGTCTAAAATATTAAATAAAAACTCAATTTATTTAGAAGAAAAAT
Source organism: uncultured Pelagibacteraceae bacterium (assembly GCA_902551895.1). Taxonomy (GTDB): domain Bacteria; phylum Pseudomonadota; class Alphaproteobacteria; order Pelagibacterales; family Pelagibacteraceae; genus Pelagibacter. The sequence goes on from CACDEU010000011.1 coordinate 20,629, forward strand.
TTGATTTTTTTAGTGAAATTAGTTTTTTTGAAGAAAATACAACTATGATTTGTGATTCGGGATTTAATTTTAAAGAATTAGGTAAACCACAAGAAGTGAATTTCCTTCCAAAAAAACATAAAAATAAAGGTTTTTTTGAAAGGTTTTTTGATTTCTTTAATTGATAACTGTATTTTCTTGTAACATTTGTTGTATTTTTTTGAATTAAGTAAACATGTAGTTTTATTTCATGTCCGTACTAAAGCAAAAAACATTGAAAAAAATAGCTAAATTTAAAGGTGTAGGTCTTCATACTGGAAAAGAAGTTTCTATAACTATATCTCCTTCAAAACCAAATACTGGCATAATATTCAAGAGAGTAGATCTTAAAAATAATAATATTGTTTTACCAAACGTCTATAATGTTTCAAATGCCACACTTTGTACAACTATTACAAATGAACATGGAGTTTCTGTTTCTACAATAGAACATTTAATGGGTGCGTTATATGGCATGGGAATAGACAATGCTTTTATTGAAATTGATTCACAAGAAGTTCCAATAATGGATGGGTCTGCAAAGAAATTTGTTGAAAAATTTTTGGAGATAGGATTTGAGTCAAGCGAAGCACCAATTAAACTAATAAAAATTACAAATGAAATACATCTTAAAGAAGGTGCAAAATATATTTCTATTGGTAAATCTAACGTAAGTTTAGATATAGATTTTGAGATTAAGTATTCCAATTCCCTAATCGGAAATCAAAAAAATAAAATAAATGTCTATGAAGATGATTTGTCAAATATATATAATTCTCGAACATTTTGCCTATATGAAGATATTGAAAAATTAAGAAAAATGGGCCTAGCCAAAGGTGGAAGTTTAAATAATGCAATTGTCGTAAAAGATAATAAAGTAATAAATCCCGAAGGAACAAGAAATGAACTTGAATTTGTAAACCACAAAATTTTAGATTGTATGGGAGATTTGTATCTTTCTGGGTACAAGATAATTGGATCGTTAAAGTGTTCTCAAGGAGGACATAGTTTGACTAATAAACTCCTAAGAAAAGTTTTTGCAGATAAAAACAATTATACAATATTTGAAATCAAAGAAAAATCTCTTCCTCATACATATATAGACAAATCAATACTTAAATCTATTGCATAATAATTAGAATTTTTTTTAAATTCTGTTAAGAATTTAAAATGAATTATTTTCTAAAATTTATTCTAATTATCTCAATCGTACTTATAAGTGCATGTCAAAAGAATAATGAAAAAGTGTCTATAATTGAAGAGAAAGATTTAGATCTTCAAATGATAGATGCGTACAAAGAAGGTCTTGAATTATTAGATGAAAAATACCCCATTAAAGCGGCACAAAAGTTCAATGAAGCGGAACTTTTATATCCACAGTCTTTGTGGGCACCAAGAGCATCCTTAATGTCTGCTTATTCTTTTTACTATGGATCTTATTACATAGATGCAATTGATGAATTAAATAGATTTATAGAAATTTATCCTAATCATGAAAGAGTAGTTTATGCTTATTATTTGTTGGGTATTTGTTATTACGATCAAATTACAGATGAAAAAAAAGATCTTGGATCAATTATTGATGCACAGGATAACTTTAAATATGTTGTAGAAAATTATCCAGATACAGATTTTGCGTTAGATTCTAAATTTAAGCTAGAACTTATACAAGAAATTCTTGCATCAAAGGAAATGTATTTAGCTAAATATTATATTGAGAAAGAAAAGTGGATTCCAGCAATTAACAGATACAAAAATGTTTTAGTTAATTTTCAAACAACTATTTTTGTTGAAGAAGCAATTCACAGACTGGTCGAGATTCATTACAAAATTGGTTTAATTGATGAGTCTCAAAAGTATGCCTCTTTACTAGGTTACAATTATCAATCAAGTGAGTGGTATAAAGAATCATATAAAGTTTTTAACAAAGATTATGAAAAAATTATAAAAAAAAGAAAAAAACAAAAAAATAAGGTATCAACTTTAGAGAAAATAAAATCCTTGTTAAAAAATGAAAAATAGGAACTTAATTAAAAAAGATTATCTTAACAAAATAAAAAAATTAAATGAACATAATCAATACTATTATGAAAAAAGTTCTCCAAGAATATCTGATGCAGAATATGATAAATTAAAACAACAAATAACTGAACTTGAAAAAAAATATAGTTTTTTAGATAGCAAAAAGTCTCCATCGTTATTAGTTGGAGCTAAACCATCAAAGAATTTTCTTAAATCCAAACATAGAGTTAAAATGCTTTCGTTATCAAATGCCTTTGGCTATGAAGACTTAAAAAATTTCGAAAAAAAAGTATCTAATTTTCTAAACGTAAAAAAAATTATTGATATTGAATATTGTGTGGAACCTAAAATAGATGGAATTTCTGCATCATTAACTTACAAAAATAATAACTTAGTTTTAGGTTTATCAAGAGGAGATGGTATCGAGGGTGAAATAATTACTGAGAATTTAAAAACAATTAAAGATATTCCAAAATCAATTAAAGATAAAAAATTTCCTAAAGACATTGATATAAGAGGGGAGGTATATATAGGAAAAAATGATTTCGAAAAAATAAAAGATCGATTTGCAAATCCTAGAAATGCAGCGTCAGGTTCGCTTAGACAAAAAGATCCAAATGAAACAAAAAAAATTCCACTCAGATTTATTGCTTATACATACGGATTTAATAGTGAAATGAATTTTAAAAAACAATCTGAATTTTTAGATCTTCTTAAGACTTGGGGTTTTAATACAAATACACACAACAAGATTATAAGTGGTGTAAATAATTTAGTTCAAAATCATAAAGATTTTGAAAAAAAAAGATATAATTTAGACTTTGATGTAGATGGATTAGTATACAAAATAAATGATTTGGACCTTCAAAAGAGATTAGGTTTTGTTACTAATGCTCCCAGGTGGGCAATTGCACATAAATTTTCAGCTGATAATTCATTTTCAAGAATATTAAATATTGAAATTCAAATAGGCAGAACTGGTGCATTAACTCCAGTTGCAAAAATAAAACCAGTTAATATAGGAGGTGTTGTAGTTTCAAATGCAACTCTCCATAATGAGGAGGAAATAATCAGAAAAGATATAAGAATAGGTGATACAGTTAAGGTTGAAAGAGCTGGAGATGTAATTCCACATGTACTTTCAGTAGATTTAAAAAAAAGACCAACAGAATCAGAAAAATTTTTATTTCCAAAGACGTGTCCTTCGTGTGGCTCCAAGGTAATAAAAGATTTTAACAAAATTTCAAAAAAATATGACGCAGTAAAAAGATGTTCTAGCGAAGGATATAAATGTGAAAAAATTGCAATTGAAAAAATTAAACATTTTGTTTCAAAAGAAGCATTAAATATAGAGGGATTAGGAAAAAAGGTTGTTGAAAAATTTTGGGAACTAAAATTTATAAAATTACCTTTTGATATATTTGATTTAAATTATAAAAAAATTGAAAAATTAGAAGGATGGGGAGAATTATCCTCAAACAATTTAAGGGAATCAATTGAAAAATCCAAGAATATAGGATTAGATAAATTTATTTTTTCATTAGGGATTAGACATATTGGTCAAGAAAACGCTAAACTTTTATCACAATATTTTTTAAATATAGAAAACTTTAATGAGTTAACAAAGAATTTCAATTTTAATACTCTTGCCAACTTAGATGGCATCGGGGAGACTCAGATAAAATCGCTTAAAAATTTTTTTTCAGATAAAGTAAACTTAAATGTAATTAAAAAGTTAATTTCAAATTTAAATATAAAAAATGTTGTAGAAAATAAAAAAGGTAAACTAAAAAATAAGACATTTATGTTTACAGGTAAACTATCAAATATAAGTAGAGCCGAAGCAAAATCTTTGACAGAAGAAAATTCAGGAAAAATTTTAAGCAATGTGAGTAAAAAACTAGATTATTTAGTTATAGGAGAAAAACCAACTTCCAAGAAAGTTAAACAAGCAAAAGAATTAAATATAAAAATAATCAGCCAAACTGAATGGAAAAAACTTTTAAATTAGGCTCAAAAGCCATTTTTTTTCTTTAGAGTTTAAAAATTTTGATACTTTTGCGTAAGTATCCATATGATAATTAAATAAATATTTTTTTTCTGAAATATTTAGCATTTTATAATTAATCAAATCTGTATCAATTGGTGCTAAAGTTAGGTTTTTAAAAAAAATTTTATTTTTATTTTTTTTAACATAAATTAAATTTTCTATTCTAATTCCGAATTTTTTTTTTTCATAGTATCCAGGCTCATTGCTAAGAATCATGCCTGGTAGAATTTTTACATTGTTATATTTTGAAATGGCCTGAGGACCTTCATGAACATTTAAAAAATAACCAACACCATGACCAGTTCCATGCCCATAATCTAAATTAACTTTTTTAAGAAAAACTCTTGCTCTTTTATCGATTTTTTCGCCTGTATTTACTTTATTTAAGTTAGTATTAAAAACAGCAATATGACCTTTTAATACCCTAGTAAAAATATTTTTAACTTTTGAAGAAGGTTCTGAAAAACATATAGTTCTTGTAACATCTGTTGTTCCATATTTATATTGCCCTCCCGAGTCACACAAAAAGATATCTTTTTTATTAATTTTTCTATTTGAATTTATATTAGCTCTATAGTGAATAATTGATCCGTTTGGACCTGTGCCTGCAATAGTGTTAAAACTTGGATATAAAAAATTACTATTTTTTTTTCTAAATTTTTCTAGTTTTTTTTCAGCTTCTATCTCAGTTAAATTTAAATTTTTTTTAGTTTTTATCCAATATAGAAATTTTGTTAGAGCAGCCCCGTCTGCTATGTGGGCATCAGTCATATTTTTAATTTCTGTTTTATTTTTTATAGCCTTTAACGCATAACAAGGGTCGACTTCATTTAAAATATTAAATTTTGATAAAATAATACCTTTGTTGAAAATAGAACAACTATTTTTATCTATAGAGAAATTTTTACCTTTCAATTTATTTATTACCTTTGCAAATTCATCAAATTCATGAAATTTAATTTTTTTATAACTTATTTTTTTTTTTATTTTTTTTATTTTTTTAATATCTGAAAAAAAATATATATTTTTGTTATTAATAACTAATTGACAATTTGGAATAGGGCTGTTTGGGTTATCAAAACCCCTAATATTTAATAACCATGCACAGTTTTCTGGTGCGCTGATAAATATATTTTGTACTTTTTTCTTTTTAAGTATTGAAGATAGTTTTTTTAATTTCGAGGTAATTTTTTCACCAGCTGTGATTTCATTTAAGTAGTAAAATTCTTTTGATTTATTGTCATTTTTTAAATTATAAATTTCATCTATTAAATTATTACTAATTGGAATTAGTTTACAGCTGTCTCCAAAATTCGATTTGAGGCTAGTTTCAGTAAATAATTTAGGATCAAATCCTAGTTTTAGCTTATCTTGTATTTTTTCTAATATATTAAATGGTCTAATTTTAGGAATTTCAAATATTTTAAAATTTTTTCCACATTCAATACTTGCCTGTTCTGTATATCTGCCATCAACAAACAAAAAGTTTTTATTTTTTAAAATTATTGCCATGCCTGCTGAGCCAGAAAAATTAGATATAGATTTTAATCTGTTTGGGAATGAATATTCCGAAAAAAATTCATCATTTTTAGGTATTATATAACCATCGATATTTTTATTATCCATTAATTTTTTTAATAAACTAATCATTTAAAAACTATCTTTTTAATTTTTTTTGATATCTTATCCATCCTGGGCTTTTAATTTCATTTTCAAAATCTATATCTTGGTTAAATTCAAAATCATCTTCACCATTTTCTTCAAAATAGTTATTTTTTTTAATATTTTCATGTGGCAATTCATCAATAAATCTTGATGCTAAACTGTCAATCCAATCACCTTGATAAAATCTATTCATTGAAAATGATATGATTGCTTGTTTTTTTGCCCTAGTAATTCCAACATAAGCCAATCTTCTCTCTTCTTCCAATCCTTTTTGGCCTTTTTCTTCAATTGATTTTTGATGAGGAAACAGGCCCTCTTCCCAACCTGGTAAAAAAACAACATCGAACTCTAATCCTTTTGATGCATGCATTGTCATTAAATTAACTTTTTTATCTTCCCAATCTTGATCGAGGGAAGTTGCTAACGCAACATGTTCTAAAAAACTTTCCAAATTATCATACTCCTTCATCGCGTTAATTAATTCTTTTATATTTTCTAATCTATTTTCATTTTCTAAATCTTTTTTATCTTTTAACATTTGACTATAGCCCGATTCATCTAAAATAGTTTGTATTAATTTTATATGTCCTATTTTTTTTTTTAATAAATCAGTTCTCCATTTTTCTAATAAGTTTAATAATGAATTTAATCCTAATTTTGTCTTTGGTTTTATTTTATTTAATTGAATTAAAGAAATTGCAGATTTTTCCAAAGATAAACTATTTTGCTTGGCATACTCATTTAGTTGTTTGACTGTAGTTGCTCCAATTGATCTTTTAGGTGTATTTAAAATTCTTTCAAAAGAAAGATCATCTTTGTTTTGATATACAACTCTAAGATAAGCAATACAGTCTTTTATTTCCGCACGCTCATAAAATTTTATACCTCCAATTATTCTATAGGGTATTCCAATTTTTAAAAAACGTTCTTCAAATTCTCTTGTTTGAAATATTGCTCTTACTAAAATTGATATGTCGTTTAGGGAGTATTTTTTTTTTAATTTTTCAATTTCATCACCGACTCCTACTGCTTCATCTTTTCCATTTCTAAAAGAATTCAAGGAAACTAAATCTCCATCTTCACCTTCAGTAAAAAGATTTTTGCCCACTCTAGTTTCGTTATTTGATATTATCTTTGAAGCTACTGACAATATATTTTGCGTTGATCTATAATTTCTTTCGAGTCTAACTATTTTTGTATTATCATATATTTTATCAAACTCTAAAAAATTTTTTATTTCAGCTCCTCTCCAACTATAAATTGATTGATCGTCATCACCTACGCAACAGATATTTTGATTATACTTGGCCAAATAATTTAGCCATTTACTTTGAATTAAATTTGTATCTTGATACTCATCAACCAAAATGTATTTAAAATTCTTAGAGTACATTTCTGTAATATCAGGATTTTTTTCAAAAATTTTTACTGAGTGTAATATTAAATCACCAAAATCACAGGCATTTAGATCAAGTAATTTAGATTGATAAATTTTATATATACTTAAAAAATTCCTTTCTAAAACTTCTCTTTTTTTTAATACTACATCTTCAGGATACCACCCTTTATTTTTCCATTGATCAATTATTGAAAGAATATATTTAGGGGATATTTTTTTTGTATCAACGTTTTCCGCTTTAGAAATATTTTTTATTAGTTTAACCTGATCATCCTGATCAATAATTGTAAAGTTTGAATTTAAATTAACAGCCCTAGCATGTTTTCTTAAAAGTTTTGCACACACCGAGTGGAAAGTACCAAGCCAGGGAAGGCCAACTGCTCCCATTTTTAGAATTTTACTAATTCTACCTTGCATTTCTTTTGCAGCTTTATTTGTAAAAGTAACTGCGAGAATTTGATTGGGGTATGCTTTTTTCTTTTCAATTATATTGGCAATTCTGGAAATTAGTACTTTAGTTTTTCCTGAACCAGCGCCTGCTACTATTAAAAGTGGTCCATCAAGAGACAAAACCGCCTCTTTTTGTTTTTCGTTAAGATTTTCTAAATAATCTAAATTTAACATTTTACTATTTTTAGTGTAAATCCTAGTTTCAGCAACTATGAAAAATTACTTACCCAAGTTAGAAAAGTTCATTTTAAGTATTAAAAACGACATTTCAAGTCTTAGAGAAAATAATCCTTTTGGCATAATTATATCATTGATCGTAGTAGTTTTTTTATTTGCTTTATATTTTACTATACCTACTTTTTACAATTATAAAAATTTTGAAAAAGAAATCCAAAAGAAGGTATCTAAAGATTTTAAATTAGATCTAAAAAATATTTCAAATGTAACATATTTGATGATTCCAACCCCACACTTTTTAATTGAAGATTGTGATATATATTTTTTAAACTCACCCAATGAAAAAATTTTAAAAGCAAAACATTTAAAAATCGATATTTATCCAAAAAACTTACATAGAAAAGACAAAATAGAATTAAAAAATATTCAACTGAATAAAGTTGATATAGATTTACAATTTATTGATTTAAAGAATTTCTATAAACACTTAAATAATAATATTACAAAACCAATCTATATAAAAAATAGTAACTTTTTTTTTCGAGATTATGAAAAAGAAATAATATTAATTTCAAAAATAAAAAATTTTAAATATTTAGTTAATTTACAAAATAAAGAAAAAAACTTAAGTATTTTAGGAAATTTATTTGGATCGAATTTTAAATTTAATTGGGAGAAAAATTTTTCCAATCCTTATGTAACGATAAGTAATCTTAAATTTTATAATCCAAACATTTATATTTCCAATAAATTTAACAAAATTGACAGTGAATTTACAGAAGCTGTATCAAATATAAAATTTTTAAAAAACAGTTTGGGTTTTAATTATAAATTCAATCAAAACAAAATTGAACTTTTTGATCAAAAAAAAAATATAATTAATCATTCTTATTTAATTGGAGATATTAGTTTAGATCCATTCTTTTTTGATTTAAATTTAGTTCTGTCAGGAATAAATATTGAAACAGTTTTAAATAATCTTTTTATAAATTTATACAAAACAAATAAATCTACTAATTTAAATTTTAATGGAAATTTAAAAATAAATTTAAAGGAAATTAATAATAGGTTATTTGAAAATTTAATAATAAATGTCAATTTTTTAGAAGAAAAAATAAGTTTAAATAAATCAAGTTTGATTTTAAAAAAAATTGGGAAAATAAATTTTTCAGATCCTTCAATTTACGAGAAAAATCAAAAAATATTCATAAGATCTAGAATTGAATTTGATATAGATGATCAGCAAGAATTATATAAAAGATTTTTAGTAAAAAGACAAAATAGAATAGATTTAAATAAAATTTATTTTGAAGTAGAATATAATGTTGAAGATGGAAATTATTTTTTATCAAGCATATATCTAAATGATACTAAAAGTAATCAAGAAATTTTTCACGAAATAAAAAATATTCAGCAATTAACTAATTTAATCTCAAGCGAATTTAAAAAAATTAACTTGGATTAACCATTTTTTTTGGGTCAACAATTCTATCGTAATCTTTTTCATTAATTAATCCGGATTTTAAAGCCTCTTCCTTTAATTTTGTTTTATTCTTCAATGCTTTTTTTGCAATTTTAGCGGCATTATCATATCCAACATGCGGTGCCAAAGCTGTAACTAACATCAATGAATTATCTAATAATTCTTTAATTCTTTTTTTGTCAGCTTTTAGACCAGAGACACAATATTTAGCAAAGCTTTTTGCTGAGTCGGACATAATATGAATTGATTGTAAAATATTGTGAATAATTAATGGTTTAAATACATTTAATTCGAAATGACCATGTGATCCTGCCATTGTTATTCCGTTATGGTTTCCTATAACTTTTACACATACCATTGTTACAGCTTCACATTGAGTTGGATTTACTTTTCCAGGCATTATAGAAGAACCCGGTTCATTTTCTGGCAAAATAAGTTCACCATATCCAGCTCGAGGCCCTGATCCTAAGAAACGAATATCATTTGCAATTTTCATTAAACAAACAGCCGTTGTGTTCATTGTTCCAGAAAAATTAACTATTGCATCGTGAGCTGCCAATGAAGCAAATTTGTTTGGTGAAGGTTTAAAAGGTAGTTTTGTAATTTTTTTTATCTCAGATACTATTTTTTTATCAAAGCCTTTTTTAGTGTTTAGCCCAGTCCCAACCGCAGTACCGCCTTGAGCTAAAAAATATATTTCTTCAAGTGCTTTTTTTATTCTTTCAATACATTTTGTTAATTGAAAATGGTAACCAGAGAATTCTTGACCTAAAGTTAAAGGTGTAGCATCTTGTAAATGAGTTCTACCAATTTTAACAATTTTTTTAAATTCTTTTGATTTTTTCTTTAATTTTAGATTTAGCAAATTCAGACTAGGTAGTAAATCTTCTGTTGCTCTAATTGCTATAGCCATATGCATTGCAGTTGGAAAAACATCATTTGTAGATTGAGATTTATTTACATGGTCATTTGGATGGACTGGTTTTTTAGATCCTTTTTTTCCACCTAAAATTTCTATTGCTCTATTAGCAATAACCTCGTTAACATTCATGTTTGTTTGAGTTCCAGAACCAGTTTGCCATACTTTTAAAGGAAAGTGATTAACTAATTTTCCAGTAATAACTTCATTTGCAGCTCTAACAATTGTTTTGCTAATTTTTTTATCTAAATCACCATTTTTTGCATTTACGATTGCTGCAGCTTTTTTAATAATAGCAATTGACTCAATTACTATTGGCCTAACTAAAAAATCTCCGATATCAAAATATTTACTTGATCTCTGAGTAGATGCGCCCCAATACTTATCCACAGGCACACTAATTTGACCAATACTGTCATATTCTTTTCTTTTTTTCATAATTTAGATTTTGAATGTAATGCCATATTTCTTATACATTAAGTTAAGCAAGAATCAAATAGGAGCAATATGACAAATTTTGAAAAAGTAGGTATCTTCATGAAAACTTTTGGACAAGAAGTTAAAACAAAAGCTGAACTTAGTGATGATAAAATAAATGAGCTTAGAATAAGCTTAATTAATGAGGAACTAGAGGAATTAAAAAAAGCAATTAAGGATAATGATATTTTAGAGGTCGCGGATGCTTTAACAGATATTTTATATGTTGCATATGGAGCCGGTCATGCATTTGGAATTAATTTAGACAAATGTTTTAATGAAGTTCAAGAATCAAATATGAGCAAAATAGGTTCTGATGGAAAACCAATTTATAACGAATCTGGAAAAGTTATGAAAGGTCCAAATTATTTTAAACCTGATTTAAGTAAATTTTTATAAATAAAATTTATTTTATCCAACTTGGCTTAATTACTTTTATTATTGCATTACCACAAATAAATTTATTTTTTTCGTTAAAATTTTCATTTAAATATTTAATTGAAGCAAAGGGAAATTTATTTTTTATTAAAACCTTGCCAATCTCATGGTCATTAAATTTAATAATTTCATCTTTTAGTTCACCCTCTATTAACTTTATTGGAAATAGTCTTTTCGATAATTTATTTTTTAATTTAATTCTTGCTGTATTTTCTTGCCCTACATAACAACCTTTTTTAAAATCTATTCCATTTAATTCTTCAAAATTACATTCAATACCAAATATTTTATTTTTAAGTTGGTCAGTGTTTTTTTGAGCAATTCCGATTTCATGACTAAATCTATAATATTCATCAACATTTGATGCACTTAAATCTAATTTTTTTAATGATAAATATAGTTTCTCTAAATTAACAATAATTCTTGCGCCTAATTCTTTTTTTCTTGGATCTAAAAATATAGGATCTTCCCTATATTTGATTGTAAATCCAGGTAAGTTTTTAGTACCCTCAAATTCTAAAAATTTCTCATTACTAAATGCTGCTACGACGAATTCATTACTTAAATTAAGTATTTCAACTTTAGATCTAAGTTTGTATAGATCTAATTGATTATAAAGATTTTCAATTTGTAATTTTTCACAATCTAGCAAATATCCATTTTTATGTTTAATAATTAAAAAATCAAAAAGATATTTCCCCTGAGGTGTTAAAAGAGAAGCAAAGCAGCTACTAGTTTCATTAACTTTATCAATATCATTTGTTATTAAATTTTGTAAAAATTCCCTCGTATCTTTACCTTGAACAAATAATACTCCTCGATCTTCTAATATATAAACTTTTTTTTTATTCATAATTGAAAGTAAGTCATTTATAATATAGTTACTTTTCAAAAAAATGTTAGATCTAATAATAAGAAATGGACAATGTTACATCAATGGTGAACTAAAAAATGTTGATGTTGCTATTAAAGATGGAAAAATTCAACAGATTGGTCAAATTTCAGACGAAGCAAAAGAAACAGTAAATGCAGAAGGACAAACTGTTTTGCCTGGATGTATAGATACGCAAACCCATTTTAGAGAACCTGGATCAACCGATACAGAAGATCTACATTCTGGAAGTAGAGCGGCAATTGTTGGAGGAATTACTAGCGTGTTTGAGATGCCAAATACTAATCCACCAACATCGACCAAGACTGAATTTCGGAGAAAATTAGACCTCGCTAAAAATAGGATGTATTGCAATTATGCTTTTTATTTTGGCGCAACAGCTGATAATGCGGGTGAATTAGCTGATTTAAAAAATTTAGAAGGATGTTGTGGCATTAAACTTTTTGCAGGATCTTCAACTGGCAATTTATTAGTTGCAGAAGAAGCAGATATTGAAAAGGTGTTTCAAAGTAGCTCAAAAGTTGTAGCTGTTCATTCTGAAGATGAAGCGATTTTAAATATTAACAAAAAATTAATTAAAAATGGAGATGTGCATTCCCATCCTATTTGGAGAAGTGTTGAGTGCGCAATGTCTTCTACTAGACGAATTGTCAGAATTGCGGAGAAATATAACAAAAGAGCTCATGTTCTTCATATAACAACAAAAGAAGAAATTGATTTTTTATCACAACATAAAGGCAATATTTCATTCGAGATTACTCCTCAGCATTTAACAATTTATGCTCCTGATTGTTATGATAAACTTGGAACCTATGCTCAAATGAACCCTCCATTAAGAGATAAATCTCATTACGATAGGCTATGGTATGCGGTTAAAAATAATTTAAATGATACAATTGGATCAGACCATGCTCCACATTTAAAAGTAAATAAAGAAAAAGAATACCCCAACTCACCATCTGGTATGCCAGGAGTGCAAACTCTTATACCTGTTATGCTGAATCATATAAATGATGGAAAATTAACTTTAAATCAGTTGATGAATCTTGTTTGTGAAAATCCAGTTAAAATTTTTGGAATTAAAAATAAAGGATTTATAAAAGAAGGGTTTGATGCGGACTTCACAATTGTTGATATGAATAAAACAATTGAGATTAAAAATGAAAATATTGAGAGTAAATGTGGCTGGTCTCCATTTAATGGATATAAATTTAAAGGAACTCCTATTGTAACAATAATTAATGGTAAAATTAAAATGAAAGATGGAAAGATAATTGGAGAACCTGATGGAAACCCAATGAAATTTAAATAACTCTTGAAGAAAAACTATTAACCAAAACAACACCAACAACTATAAAAAACAATCCTAAAACTGCTTGCCAACTAAGACTTTGTTTAAAAAAGAAGTATCCGAATATTGCAATTGTAAATATTCCTAATCCACTCCAAGTTGCATAAACAATGGCAATGGGAATTTTATGTAATACATGGGTAAGACAATATAAAGCTGATAAATAACATGTGGCGGCTATAACTGTTGGAACTATTCTTGTAAAATTGTGAGTAGAAGGAAGAAGTAATGTGCCTGCAACTTCACAAAAAATTGCAATAAACATAAATAAGTAAGCTTTTGTCATTATTTTAAAATATTATTACTTATTAAATCCTGTTTTATTTCATCTAAAATTGCAGGATCATCAATTGTAGCTGGCATTTTATAATCTTCTTTATCAGCTATCTTTCTAACCGTTCCTCTTAGAATTTTTCCAGACCTTGTTTTTGGCAATCTTTTTACAACTATTGCAATTTTAAAAGCAGCAACTGGACCGACTTTATCTCTTACCATTTGAATACATTCTTTTGATATTGTTTCATTATCTTTTTGAACTCCAGCTTTAAGCGCTATTAAACCTATTGGTAATTGGCCTTTTAGTTTATCCGCAATGCCAATAACCGCACATTCAGCAACTGATTGGTGTTCTGATAAAACTTCTTCAATTGCACCAGTTGATAGTCTATGACCTGCAACATTAATAATATCATCAGTTCTAGACATAATCCAAATATAACCATCATCGTCAATATGACCTGCATCATATGTTTGATAATAACCTTTATAATTTGTCATATAAGTTTTTTTATATCTTTCATCAGCATTCCATAAAGTTGGGAATGTTCCAGGTGGCAATGGAAGTTTTACAACTATATCACCCATTTCGTTTGGCTTAGCTATGCTATTGTCAGGTTTAATAACTTTAACATCATAACCAGGAACTGCTTTGCAAGCTGAACCATATTTTGTTTTCATCATTTCTATACCGGTACAATTAGAGCTTATTGCCCAACTAGTTTCAGTTTGCCACCAATGGTCAATTACAGGAACGTTTAAAAGAGATTCTGCCCACTTAATAGTATCTGGATCTGCTCTTTCTCCTGCAAGAAATAAACTTTCAAATGAGCTTAAATCATACTTAGAAAAAAATTTACCCTCAGGATCTTCTTTTTTAATTGCTCTAAAAGCTGTTGGTGCTGTGAATAGAGATTTTACTTTATACTCGGAAATTATTTTCCAAAAAGCTCCTGCATCTGGAGTCCCAACTGGCTTACCTTCAAATAATACAGTTGTGCAACCTTTAAATAATGGTGCGTAAACAATATAAGAATGACCAACAATCCATCCTATATCACTTGCTGACCACCAAACATCATCTTGATCAATATTGTATATATTTTTCATTGTCCATTTAAGAGCAGCAATGTGACCACCAATATCTCTTACAATTCCTTTTGGAATTCCTGTTGTTCCCGAGGTATACAAAATATATGCAAATTCATTCGCATTCATTTCAACACAATCAACATTTTTTGCATTCGACAAAGATTCTTCCCAACTAATTTCGTTTGGGGAATTTAATTTAACTTCATTATTTGGTCTTTGAAACAAAATTAGCTTTTCAATTTTGTGAGATGCTAATTTTAAAGCTTCGTCCACAAGAGGTTTATATTGAACTGTTCTACCAGGTTCAAAACCACATGAAGCAGTAAGTAAAACTTTTGCTTTACTGTCATCAATTCTACTTGCCAATTCATTTGAAGCAAAACCACCAAATACTACAGAATGAACTGCACCAATTCTTCCACAAGCAAGCATACCAATTACCGCCTCAGGTATCAT
>CACDEU010000012.1 GCA_902551895.1 uncultured Pelagibacteraceae bacterium
AAATATTTTAACTCATTGTAATGCTGGTTGGCTTGCAACAATTAATTGGGGAACTGCAACTTCTCCGATTTATCATGCACATAAAAAAGGAATACCAGTTCATGTATGGGCAGATGAAACAAGACCAAGAAACCAAGGAGCTAATTTAACTTCTTACGAATTAAACGAAGAAAATGTATCTAATACTATTATTGCAGATAATGCTGGAGGTATTTTAATGCAAAGAGGTGAGGTTGATATGTGCATCGTTGGAACAGATAGAACATTAGCTAATGGTGATGTTTGTAATAAAATTGGAACTTATCTCAAAGCACTAGCGGCCAAAGATAATAATGTTCCATTTTATGTAGCGCTACCAAGTTCAACAATTGATTGGGATATAAAAAATTATAAAGATATACCAATAGAAGAAAGGAATTCAGAAGAACTATCTCACATAGAGGGCTTGGATGAAAATGGAAATGTTAAAAAAATACAAATATATCCTAAAAAAAGTAAAGCTATGAACTTAGCTTTTGATGTAACACCTGCCAAATATATTACAGGATTGATTACAGAAAAAGGTGTGTGTGAAGCATCTGAAAAAGGATTAAAAGATTTGTTCAAATGAAAATTAAATCAATAATTTTAATAAGCATATTTTTTTCTATTGTTATTTTTGAAAAAACTTTCTCAAAAGGATTTTATATAGGTCAAATGATTAGTGGTGAAATTGAAGTAAATAAATCATTTAAAATTAAACTTCCAAAAGGTGAATGGGAGGTTGTAAGAAAAAGCTCCGATGTTAGATATGGTTTAAATCAAAGAATTGTTGGTATTGTAAGAGTTGAAAATAATGAATGGTTTGAGGCTATCGAAATTTATGAAGGCATGCTAGGGGGATTATATCAAGCGGCAGTTAATGAAGCTATTACAGAAATGGTTTTTAAAAACAAATATGATGGGTGCTATGAAAGACCAGAATATTACAAATTAGGTTTATTTAGAAAAGGTAGCACTCATAACTGTATTTTTATAGAACCTTGGGATTTACCAAAAGAACTAACCAACCCAGATGACCCTGAAACAAGAGGAATGGCTGCGGCTTATAATAAATGGATTAAACAAAATAACTATTTAGTTCCTAGTATTGTGCTTACTAGTAATCATAGTTACTTTTCTCGATTAGTTGGAGGTAATTGGTATAGAGTAACTTATATTGCAGATCCAAGAATGTTTAATGCTCCTGAAACTAAATTTAAAACATTAGAGTCAACTGAGTATCATGGTCGTAATATAGAAAACTTTCCAGAACATAAAAAAGTTATGGATGAATTTGTTAAATTATCTTTTCAAAGACATCAAGAATTTGAAAATACTTTAAAGGCGAGGGGATATCACAGATTAAAATTTGAAGATTTAAAATAATGAAAAATATAAAAGAAAGAGAAGATATAATTAAGTTTGCACTAATGCTTAATACTACGAATTTATCCCCTCTTAGATCGGGAAATCTTTCTATAAGGGTAATTGAAAATGATGTTGAAGGGTTCCTTCTAACACCTTCTGGAATTAAATATGAAACTCTTAAACCAGAAGATATTGTTTTTCTTGCCTTAGATGAAAAATATGACAATTTAAAAATGTTTAATTCAGGATTAAATCCATCATCTGAATGGCGTTTTCATCAAGATGTTTATATAAAAAAAAGAGAAGCAAAAGCAATCGTTCATGCTCATTCTCCTCACGCAACTGCAGTTTCAACTCACGGTAAATCAATTCCTGCCTTTCATTACATGGTTGCTCTTGCTGGTGGAGACGATATTAAATGTGCTGAATATGCAACCTTTGGTACACCAGATTTATCAATTAATATTATAAAAGCTTTAGAAAAAAGAAAAGGTTGCTTAATGTCAAACCATGGACAGTTAACAATCGGTGGAACTTTAAAACAAGCTTTCGAACTTGCACAAGAGATAGAAAATATTTGTCATCAATACATAATTGCTTTAAAATTAGGAAAGCCTAAGATTCTTTCATCTACAGAGATGAGTAAAATCTTAGATAAAATAATTCATTATAAAAAGGGTTAACTTTTTATAATTTTAGAGGGAAATATGATTAAAGTAGGGGAGCATGTTACTCTAGATATAATTGGAACTAAGAAAGAATACGATGCATCTTTCTTTGAAAGTTTAGTTCATAAAATTGCCGAAAAAGCAAAAGTAACAGTTTTAAATATAGCAAAGTATAAATTTGAACCTCAAGGTTTTACTTTAGTAGCCTTATTAGCCGAAAGTCATATTAGTTTTCATACATATCCTGAAAAAGGAATAATAAGTTTTGATTTTTATACTTGTGGAACAGTTGCACCATCTATTGCATTAGATGTTATAAAAAAAGAAATTGAACACAATAGAATTATTAAAAAGGAACTAAATAGAGATACAATTTCTTTTTATTATGACAATACAAGTACAAAAGGATTACAAAAAAATTATTTGGTTAAAGAAGTTTTAGAGGATTTTAAATCAAAAGTAGGCCAGCATGTTGAAATATTAGATTTAGTAGAATATGGAAAATCATTGTTTATAGACGGTGATTTACAAGTTGCTGAGAGCGATGAACATTTATATAGCGGTACATTTGTAAATTCTGCAATGAAATTAAATAAAAGCAAAGATAGAGCAGCAATTATTGGTGGAGGTGATGGGGGAGTCGCACGAGAATGCATTGCAAAAGGTTTTGGATTTATTGATTGGTATGAATTAGACCCAGAAGTAGTTGATGTTTGTAAAAAACACATTGGCTCTATAGGTAGAAACGCTACTGAGAAAAATTCTGTAAAATGTGTTTGGGGTGATGCATTTGAAAGTATTAAAAAAATTGAAGATGATGCTTATGATAAAATATTTATTGATTTAAATGACGATCAATTTTGCATAGATCTAGCAGCTAAAAATATGAATTCATTAGTAAGAATTCTTAAACCTGATGGAGTTATAACTGCTCAAGTTGGAAGCCAAGATAAAAAACCAAAACAAGTGGATAATTGGTTGAATGTGTTTAACAAAAACTTTGGCAATGCTACCTTAGATAGAGTATATATCCCAAGCTTTGATAGTTCTTGGAATTTTTACTCATCAATTAACCATTAATTTTATCTTTTTAAATCTCAGTTTTTGTGGAATAATGTGTTTTAATTAATATTAATTATAGGGGAAAATAATGAAATTGAAAAAAATTATATTAAGCGTTTTTGCTTCAATATTTCTTTTTAGTTCATCTCTATCAGCAGATACTATTAGAATTGCAACAGAGGGCGCATACCCTCCTTGGAACGATTCATCTGAAGATGGAAAGCTAATTGGATTTGAAGTTGACCTTGCAAACTGGCTTTGTATTTACATGCAAAGAGATTGTAAAATTGTAGCACAAGACTGGGATGGAATGATTCCATCTTTAAGATTGAGAAAATACGATGCCATTATGGCAGGTATGTCTATTACTGATGAAAGAAAAAAAGTAATAACTTTTTCTCAAGGTTATGCTGATGAAGTTGCATCCCTTGCAGTAATGAAAGGTTCTGATCTTGAAGGAATGTCTACACCAGAAGGTATAAATTTATCTTTAGGTGGTAAAGATGTTAAAGCTGCTCTTAAAACTATTACAGGAGCTTTAGCTGGTAAAACTGTTTGTACACAAACTGGAACTATTCACCAAAACTTTTTAGAGTCAGGCGATGTAGGATCAGTTGATGTTAGAACTTACAAAACTCAAGATGAAGTTAACCTAGATCTATCAGCAGGTAGATGTGATGCAGCATTAGCTGCAGCAGTAGCGTTTACTGACTATGCTGAAAAATCTGGAAAAGATGTTGTCCTAGTTGGACCAACTTTCTCTGGTGGACATTTTGGAAACGGAGTAGGTGTTGGTTTAAGACAGGAAGCACAATTTGGATCAGACTCTGCTTTTGGTAAAAGAGATGCTCAATTACTTAAAGATTTCAATAAAGCTATCGACCAAGCAAGAAAAACTGGAAAAATTAGTGAGCTTGCTATTAAATGGTTTGGCTTTGACGCATCAATGTAAATTTAAAATTTAAAAGGCGGTAATCTTACCGCCTTTTACCATGGAATTAATATCATTTGGAGATAACGGTTGGGGTGATGAGCTCTTTGTAGCTTCTCTTATGACTATTGCTGTTGCAATTACAGCAATGTTAATTGGTTTTTTATTTGCATTAGTTTTTACTCCTTTAAAACTTTCAAAAAATAAATTTTTAAATTTAATTGCAAATTCTTACACTACGGTTGTCAGAGGTGTGCCTGAACTCTTGGTTATTTACCTTTTCTTTTTCGGCGGAAGTAGTGCAATTATGTATGTTGCTCAGATATTTGGCTATTATGATTATATTGAAATAAATGCATTTATTACTGGTGCTACATCAATTGGAATTATTTCTGGTGCTTATTCTACAGAAGTTTTTAGAGGAGCAATTCAATCAATAGATAAAGGTCAATTCGAGGCTTGCCATGTTTTAGGTTTAAAAAAATATATATATTTTTTTAAAGTAATCATGCCTCAAATGTTAAGGTTGGCAATACCTAATCTAAGTAATGTTTGGCAAATAACTTTAAAAGATACTTCTTTAATTTCAGTTACTGGATTAGTTGAAATTATGAGACAGTCCTATATTGCAGCTGGATCAACTAGAGATCCACTTTTCTTTTATTCTTTTGCTGCACTATTATATTTGATGCTCACTTATTTAAGTATGAAATTAATCAATAGATTAGAAAAAAACTATAGCAGAGGATATTAATGGATTTAGAATTAATAATAACAAGTTTCCCAAAATTATTAGGTGCAACAGTGATAACTTTAAAACTTTTATCAGCATCATTATTTTTTGGATTAATTTTAGGATTATTTTTTGCAATTCTAAGATTAAATAAAAATAAATTAGTTAGTGGATTTGCGTATGGTTATTCATATGTATTTAGAGGAACACCGCTTTTGGTTCAGATATTTATTATTTATTTTGGCCTTGGACAAATAGAATACTTAAGAACAACTTTTTTATGGGTCATTTTAAAAGAACCTTATTGGTGTGCAATCATAGCATTTTCATTAAATACTGGTGCGTATACTTCTGAGATTTTAAGATCAGCATTTGAAACAATAAAACCAGGTATAATTGAAGCTGGCAGAAGTTTAGGATTAAATAAAGTGTTTATCTTTAGTAAAATACAAATACCAATAGCAATTAAACAGTCTTTGCCTGCATATGGCAATGAAATAATATTAATGTTAAAAGGAACATCTCTTGCAAGCACTGTAACACTTATGGATATAACTGGAGTTGCAAAATTTATTATTTCTACAACTTTTAGACCGGTGGAAGTTTTTATAATAGCAGGAAGTATTTATTTATTTATTACTTTTTTAGTTCACAACTTAATAAAATATCTCGAAAAAAAATATAGATATCAATAACTAGTATATTCTTTAATTTCTTTAATTTTTGATCCTGTGTGATTGTTTATATCTAATTTGATTTTGGCTCGAGTATCATTGAGAAAATGAATATCTCTAGACAATCTAATAAACTCTTCTCCAAAATTTGAATCTTTTTCACATTTTCTTTTATCATCTTCAATAATCCACAATTTTGAATTTATATTTTTTAAGGCAATAAATAATTTTTCTAATTTTACATCCATTTTTACATTTTTATCTAGTTCATTTTTTAAAACTTTATATTCGTCATTTATAAAATTAAGCTTTTCGGAGTCTTTAATTCTGTCTTTTTTAATTTCTAAAATGGATATTTTATCAAAAAGTTCTCCAACAGATACTTCAACTAGAATTTTATTCATAAAATTTTATAGTGTGCTAAGTTGTTAAAAATATGTCTAATATTTTAATAATAAAACACGGTTCATTAGGAGATATAGCGCAAGCTTGTGGTGCAATTCAAGATATATCTGAAAACCACAATAACGATCAAATATACTTATTAACCACAAAGCCATATTTTGATTTATTTAAAAAAAATCCCCATTTAACAGATGTAATATTAGACAAGAGGCTATCTAGGTTTAATTTAATTTACCTTTATTTTTTGATGAGAAAAATAAAAAAATTAAAAATTTCCAAGGTTTATGATTTGCAAAATTCTTCTAGATCAAGTTTTTATAAAAAAATTTTATTTCCTAGTTCAAATTTTAATACCTGGTCTTCATCTGAAACAACACTTCCAAAAGATACAACAAAAGAAGAATTTGATAAAAAATCTGTTCTTGAGAGATTTGACCATCAACTACAGACATCAGAAATAAATACAAAGCATACAATGCTCCCTGATTTTTCTTGGAGCTGTACAGACATTTCTAAAATAAAATCAGAATATAAATTGGAAAAATACATTGTTTTATTTCCATTTTGTTCACCTCATCTTGCTCAAAAAAAGTGGCCTTATTACAATGAGCTAATTGAAAAAATAAAAAATAAATATAATGATCAGTACAAAATTATAGTAGCGCCCGGCCCAGATGAAATTATTGAATCAAAAGATATCAATGCATTATGTGTTCTTGATAATGGAAAAGCTTTAGATATTTCTCAACTTTCTTCATTAATTAAAGATAGTGAATTTGTTATTGCAAATGATACAGGTCCCGCACATATGGCAGCACACTTAGGAGCCAAAGGTTTAACTTTATTTGGATCTCATACAACAGCTTACAAAGTAAGCATTGAAAGAGAGAACTTTAAAGCAATTCAAGTTAATGATTTAGTAAAACTATCTACAGATAAAGTTTTAGAAAAAATTATTTTAAATTAAATATAAATTTTATCTGCTAATCCGTAACAAAGAATTGCACTTAAAATTGTAAAAACTAATGGTGCAATTACACCTTCGTTTGAGTCATTTTTTATTCCAGTTTTATCAATCTTTATAGAATAAGTATTCACTAAAAAGATGCATAAGTTTTGTACAAAAACTAAGTTAAAAAATCCCCATGTTCCCTCAACTCCTCCTGGTCTAACAAACATAATGTAAATTGCCATTAAGACTGCGCCGAGAAAAAGAGCTCCACACATTCTCATCATAGTAGATGCTGTTTCATCTATTTGAAATTTTTCACGAAATTTTTTTGTTCCTATTATTAACTGGAAAGCGTAAACACCTAATCCAATAAAATGAACTAAGAAAATTATTAAGTAGATTATTCCATTAAATTTATCGATCATAAATTTATCTTATCACAAAATTTTTAAATATTCTTTGGTTATATTATCCCATTCAAATTTAGTTGAGTAATCTTTAGCTTTTTTACCCATTTCTAAATATGAATTATTTTTTAAAATTAAATCTATACTAGAATAAATTTCTTCTAAATTATTACCATCACAAATCATTCCTGTTTCATTATTTTTTATTGCATCTGATGCACCTCCGTCTTTTCCACCAATAGATGGTATTCCGTATTGAGCAGCTTCTACGTATGCAATACCAAATCCTTCAACTGAAGTTTTATGTATAATTGATGGCATAACAAAAAGATTTGATTTTGAAACTAGTGCATTTTTTAGGCCTTGAGGGACATTTTTTAAAAATATTACTTGTTCATTTAATTCTAGCTCATTTGTAAGTTTTTTTACGTTTTCTTCTTCTTCTCCATAACCAATACAAGTATAAATAATATTTGGGTAAATTTGTTTAAGATTTCTTAATGCCATTATTACTTTTTCATGATTTTTTCTTTTATCAAACCTCGAAACTGTAATTAATCTAGGATTTTTATTTTTTAATAAATTTTCAGCTTCATTAATTGATGATTTGTCTATTTCTTTAGGAGGAAAAACGCCTGGGTTAATAACAATTATCTTATTTTCATCTATTCCAATCTCTACTGCAAGATTTTTTGTATATTCAGAGTTAGCAACAACCTGATCAATATTATTGAAAGCTTTTAAAATTCTTCTATTAGCAAACGATCCTTTTTTATGATTAATTTCTTTAGAGTGGATTAAACAAATCTTTTTCTTTGTTGTTTTAATTAATTCTAAACTTTTCCAATGATCTGCAATAACACAATTAACATTTTTATTTTTTTTTATAAATTCGTTAACCAGATATGATTTTCGATATTTTCTTAAAAGTTTTATTCCTGCAACTCTATCGATTGAAAAAGATACTTTTTGATCATGCTCTTTATAATTTTCATGAAAATCAGCAAAAACTTTTACTAAATTATATTTTGCTAAAGAGCAGGTAAGTCCCCACATTAAGTTTTGCATTCCACCAACTTCTGGAGGAAAAGATCTGGTAACTACTATATACATTAATTATTCAACCACTTGATATTACAACCCATACTTGGAATTTGACTTTCTGGTCCTTTTCCTGTTTCAGAAATTTGTTTCATTGCTTTATATAAATCACTTTCTCCACTTCTTACAGGTTTCAATTCTTTTAATTCTCTAATTCTTCCTCTGTATTGTAATTCTAAATCTTTATTGTAACCAAAAAAATCAGGAGTACATACAGCATCATATTTTTTTGCAACCTCTTGGGTTTCATCAATCATATATGGAAATTTAAATTTATTTTCTTTTGAAAATTCAATCATATTTTCAAAAGAATCTTCAGGATAATTTTTTACATCATTAGAACAAATCGCTACTGATTTTATCCCAAAATCAGCTAATTTATTTGTATCCTCAACAATGTCCTCAATAACTGCCTTTACATAAGGACAATGATTGCAAATAAACATTATCAAAGTTCCCTTATCTCCCTTGATATCATTTAGTGATATAATTTTATTATCAGTAGATTTTAATTGGAAAGTTTCAGCTTTTTTTCCAAAATCACATATTGGAGTTTTTGTAAGCGACATGTTAAGTATTATATAAGATATGTTTTACGATTTGGAAAATAAAAAACCAAAAAATTCTGGCGAAAATTGGGTCGCACCTAATGCTGTTATCATTGGAGATGTAACATTAGATAAAAACTCTAGCATTTGGTTTAATGCAACTCTTAGAGGAGATATAGAAAATATTCACATAGGTGAGGGTTCTAATATACAAGATGGAAGTGTTTTACATACCGATCCAGGCTGTCCTTTAAAAGTTGGAAAGAATGTAACAGTTGGTCACCTTGTTATGCTTCATGGATGCACGATAGGAGATAACAGTTTAATTGGAATTGGCGCCGTGATTCTTAATAATGCAAAAATTGGAAAAAATTGCATTATAGGAGCTAAAGCTCTTATTACTGAAAATAAAGTAATACCGGACAATTCACTTGTAATTGGCTCTCCTGGTAAAGTTATTAGAGAGGTAACTGAAGAAGAAAAAAAGGATATAGCAAAAAATACTAAACATTATCAAGATAACTGGAAAAAATACTCTAAATCAATTTTTTAGTTGTGTTTAATTAAAAAGCAACCCATCAATTGAATAAATAATTAATCCTAAAATTATTATAAAAAAAATTCCAAAAGCAATCTGTTCCAGTGACTTTTTTTTAAGTTTAGTTTTGCCTTGTTTGTATTGTCTTATTTGGATTATTCCAAATCTCATAACAAACATTCCTAAAATTATTAGAGATAAATAGAAAATAAATTTTATAAACATTTTTAAGGAACAAGCCAATATTCTTCATTGTTATCAACTTCAAATCTAGCCCTTCGATGTCCTTTGGCAGCTAAATAAAGCCATTCAATAGTTTTTATTTTACACTGAATTACAGTAAAGTTTTTATAACCTTCTTCACTTTGTTCCATAGTAAATTCAAAATTATCTAACTCAGGTTTTAATCCCGATGTTGGACTGGAAGACTCTGTTCCAGGGCCATTTTCAACTAAATAACATTTTCTGCTGATATGTCCTGTTTTTGACCAAGACTCTTTTGTTATTTCGTTATTATGATTAATTGTACATTCAACTTTCAATCTGACTTGGATCTTTTCTTCTTTGTCATAGAAAAGCATAGAACCATTTTTATTACTTTTTAATTTAGGAATTTTATCAGATCTAATATCACTGTGAAATTGAATAAGATTATTTGCTTGATCAGATTTTCTAAGAACCACAATTCTTCCATCAAAATCTTTTTGATCTCCACAAATAAAAACTGGAATTCTAAATTGAGAACTTCTATTAGTCACCGCATCATCTAGCATTGACCAGATTTTCTTTTTTATTTCTTTGAAATTTTCGTAGTATGCTGGTTGCATACTTTATTACTTTCTAAATCTTTTGATTAAACTAGATGTATCCCAACGTTTGCCGCCAAGTTCCTGAACTTCACCATAATATTTATCAATTATCTCAGTTATTGGCAGTAAAGATCCATTATTCTTTGCTTCATCCATTGCAATTTTTAAATCTTTTCTCATCCAGTCAACTGCAAAACCAAAATCAAATTTATCATCAATCATTGTTTTATATCTATTATCCATTTGCCAAGATTGAGCAGCACCTTTTGAGATAACTTCAATAACATCTTCCATATTTAATCCAGCTTTCATTCCAAAATTAATTCCTTCAGATAACCCTTGTACTAAGCCAGCAATACAAATTTGATTAACCATTTTTGCTAACTGACCACTTCCAGCTTTGCCAAGCAATTTCATTTTTTTACTGTAACAATCAATTTTATCTTTTGCTTTATCAAAGTCAGCTTGATCTCCACCAATCATAACTGTTAGCGCACCATTTTCGGCACCAGCTTGACCACCAGAAACTGGAGCGTCTAAAGAACCGAAACCATTTTTTTTTGCGTGATCGTAAATTTCTCTTGCTATAGTTGCTGAAGCTGTTGTGTTATCAATGTATACAGATCCTTTTTGAATTGTTTTAAAAGCTCCTTGTTCGCCAAATGTAACTTCTTTAAGATCATTATCGTTTCCAACACAGGTAAAAACATATTCTGCATCTTTAGCAGCTTCTGCAGGAGTTTCTGCAATATTACCTTTATATTCACTCACCCATTTTTCAGCTTTAGATTTTGTTCTATTAAAAACAGTTACTTTGTGTCCACCTTTTGATATATAACCAGCCATTGGATAGCCCATTACACCAAGACCAATGAAAGCAACTTTACAAGTCATAAAAAAATATGTTTAAAAATTTAAGTTTAAAAGTAGTTATATTTGGTTTTATATTTACATTTTTTTCAAGCTTTGGACAGAGTTTTTTTTTAGGAATTTTTAATCCTAGCATAAGAAATGAATTATCTATTACTCATGGACAATTTGGCTCAGTTTATGCTTCAGCTACTCTATTAAGTAGTTTTATATTAATTTGGGTTGGAAAAAAAATTGATGATATAGATATTTCTAAATTTGCTTTTTTTGTTATTCTACTGCTTGCATTTTCTGGTTTCTTTTTTTCTAAAATTTCTTCAATACCATTATTATTTATTGCAATATTATTAATGAGATTTTCTGGTCAAGGAATGATGTCTCATACAGCAACTACTACAATTTCTAGATATTTTACAAAATCTAGAGGAAAAGCTTTAAGCACAGGATGGTTTGGTTTATCAGCTGCAGAATTTATTTTACCAGTTTTGATGATTTACCTTTTGACAATTACAACATGGCAAAATATTTGGATTGGAATTTCACTTGTTGTATTAATTTTTTTGCCTCTATCTTCTTATTTTTTAGTAAGAAATCTTAATTTTGATTCAAGAGAAAAAGCTAAAGACAACAATTTAAATGAAAAGGATTTTAAACAATGGAAAAGAATTGAAGTTATAAAAGATTATAGATTTTATATAGTTTGTGCAAACATGCTGGCTATGCCATCAATTGCTACTGGTACTTTTGTTTATCAATCTTTTATTCTTTCTTCAAAAAATTGGGGCCCATATATAATTGCACAATCTTTTATGTCTTATTCTATACTTTCAGTTGTAGCATTAATTTTCTCTGGATTTTTAA
The DNA here is from genome assembly GCA_902551895.1 of uncultured Pelagibacteraceae bacterium. GTDB lineage: Bacteria > Pseudomonadota > Alphaproteobacteria > Pelagibacterales > Pelagibacteraceae > Pelagibacter. Next base: position 11,949 of record CACDEU010000012.1, read on the forward strand.
TTGATAAATTTACTAGTAGAAAAATTTTAATTTACATGAATATTCCATTATTTTTTGCTGCTATGGTTTTATTTTATTTTGATAATCCTTTTTCATCATTTGTATTCTTTGGACTAATTGGTGTTACGAATGGACTTTGCAATGTCCTTGGATCATCAACTTGGGCAGAGATATATGGAGTTAAATATATAGGCTCTATTAAAGCCCTTACTACAGCTTTAATGGTTTTTGCTACAGCCCTTGGAACAGCTGTATTTGGTATTTTAATAGACAAAGGTTTTTCAATAGAAGAAATTTCCTTAGTTTCTGCAGCATATATTTCTGCTTCAATAATTTCTTTGTTCTTTATAAGAAAAAATTTAAATCCTATAAAAATCACTTGATTTTAAAGTTTACCAAGTATAAATAGCTCGCATGGCAAGAGTAACAGTAGAAGATTGTATAGATAAAGTAGATAGTCCTTATGAATTAGTATTGGTTGCAAAAGAAAGAGCAACTCAACTTAACTCAGGTCTGGAGCCAACTTTAGATAGAGACAATGACAAAAATACCGTCATTTCTCTTAGAGAAATTGCAGAAGAAAATATTAAAGTTAAAGATCTAGTAGAAAGCGCTGTCTACAAACTTAGAAAACATATTGAACAAGTTGATGATGCCTCAGAGGATGATGAAGTAGTGGGTGATGATTTTGAAAATCTTTACAAAGGTGAAATATCAAAGAGTGGTGTACCAATATTGCCATCAAAAAGAGCTAGAAAAATTCCAGAAAAAATTCAAGTATCAAAGGAAGATCTTGCTGAATTAAAAAATTCGCCAGACGAACAATCAATTGAAAGCGAACCTTCAGATGAATCAACAGAAGCTCAAAATGAAGATGTTTCTTTAGATAACCTTAAGGATGAAGAAATAGCTAGCGAAGAACAAAAAGATTCAGAGACTTCAAACAGTTAATTATATAATATAACAATCTTATATTATGAATAGAAAAGTATCAGTTGCACCAATGATGGATTGCACAGATCGTCATGAAAGATATTTTTTACGATTAATTAGTAAAAATGTTCTTTTGTACACCGAGATGATCGTTTCAGAAGCAATTGACAGGGGTGATAAAAAAAAACTTTTATCATTTAACATTAATGAAAAACCTTTAGCACTCCAGGTAGGAGGTTCATCGCCAAAACTTTTAGCCAATGCAGCGAAACTTGGTGAAGAATTTGGTTATGATGAAATTAATTTAAATCTTGGATGTCCAAGTAAAAAAGTTCAAAAAAATAAATTTGGTGCTTGCTTAATGAAAGAGCCAGATCTTGTGGCTGATTGTTTAAGTAAAATGCAAGCTTCAACCAAACTTCCCGTTACAGTTAAAACCAGAATTGGTTACGATGATCAAGAAGATTATGAAAATTTATATAAATTTATAGATAAATTAAAAAATACTGGAGTTAAAACATTTATTATACATGCTAGAAAAGCTATGTTAGGAAAGTTTACACCTAAACAAAATCTTAATATCCCCCCATTAAAATATGATGTTGTTTATAATTTAAAAAAAGATTTTAAAAAAGAAGAAATAATTATAAATGGAGGTATTACCTCTACTAACCAGATTAAAAATCACTTAACCAAAGTTGATGGTGTAATGATAGGTAGATCAGTTTATCATTCTCCTTACTTCTTATCTGAAATTGAAAAAGAAATTTTTAAAAATATTGATACTCCATCAAGACAAGAAGTTATTGAAAATCTAATCCCTTATGTAAAAGAAGAAACAAAAAAAGGAACAAGACTAAATCAAATAATGAGGCACACTTTAGGTTTGTTTCATGGCCAAACAGGATCTAGCTTTTGGAAAAGATATTTAAGTGAAAATTTGTGCGTAAGAGATGCTGACGTTAAAAAAATAGACCATATAATGGATAAAGTTAAATTAGCACCTCAAGCACGACTAGAAGGTTAAATTGATTAGTTCAATTTTATCAAACGAATACTCTTATTTTATTTTTTTAATGGTCCTAACAGCTTTTCCTGTAGGTTTTTTTGCTGGCTTATTTGGAATTGGAGGAGGTTTAATAACAGTTCCTTTTCTTTTTTTTATATTTGAAACTTTAAATATAGATAAATCTTACATAATGCATCTAGCTGTCGGGACTTCTTTTTCTATAATTGTTCCAACAGCCTTATCCTCTGTCTTAACTCATAAAAAAAACAATTATGTAGATCTAAATATAATAAAAACCTATATAATTTTTGTGATAATTGGAGTTTTAGCAGGCACTGTTTTTGCTGCATTAATGCAGACTAAAGTATTAGTTTTATTTTTTTCGTTAGTTGTCTATTTTTTGGGAACTTATCTATTATTGAGTTCCAATAGAAAAATTAATTCTAAAAAAAAATTTAATCTTTTTTCGAGAATAATAACTGGTTTTGGATCAGGATTTGTTTCTGCCTCAATGGGAATTGGTGGGGCAGTAATGAATGTTCCTGTTTTAAGATATTTTGGCTATCCAATAAAAAAAGCTATTGGTAGTGCTGCTGCAATAGGGTTAATTATTGCAATAGTTGGAGCTATTGGTTTTTTAATATCTGGTTCTTTTTTAGATGCTAATTTACCCCTAAGCATTGGGTTTATAAATGTACCTGCTTTTTTGATATTTATTCCAATTACTACTTTTATGGCAAGAGTTGGTGCAAACACTATACATAAAGTAGACAAAACAAAAGTTCAGGCCTTTTTTGGATTATTTCTGTTTGTTGTTGGGACTATATTTATTTACAGGTTTTTAAATTTATAAAAAAAAAGAGGCGGTTTCAGTCTCCCTCTACCGCCCCTTAATTAGCTTATATGTGATTCTCTAAATTTTTTTAAACTCGTATTAGTTGAATTTATGACTTATATTTTTTGATCGTATTCACCAATTTTACCAGTTTTTTGGAGTAACTCATCAATGAATTTAAAGATCTTTTTCTTTCTATCGTCAGATGTAGGACTCTCAGTAACAACCACTAATGAAGGTTTATTTGATGAAGCTCTAATTAAACCCCAAGAACCATCATTAAAAGAAAATCTAACACCATTTACTGTTAATACTTCAACAATTTCCTGGCCGTCAACTTTAGTTTTATTATCTTTAATTTCTTTAACTTGATTTACCAACTCATCAACTACTTGATATTTTTCTTCATCCTTGCAGAAAGGAGCCATAGTAGGGGATTGATATGTATTAGGTAATTCTTTTATTATTTCGCTCATTTTTTTATTTTGTTTATCAAGTAAATGACAAACTTGAATAGCAGAATTAATTCCATCATCATAGCCATACCCCAGAGGTTGATTAAAAAAGAAATGTCCACTTTTTTCAAATCCTGCTAAGGCCTTTTCGTTATTTACTTTTCTTTTGATATGAGAGTGTCCTGTTTTCCAATAAATAGTTTTACAATCATTTTCTAAAAGAATTTTATCATTTGAGTAAAGCCCTGTTGATTTTACATCAACTACAAATTTAGAGCCTTTGTATTTAGGTGATAAGTTTCTTGCTATAATTAATCCTATTTTGTCTGAAAATATTTCATTACCTTCATTATCAATAACACCACATCGATCTCCATCACCATCAAAGCCAAAACCAATATCAGCATTATTATCTTTTACTACTTTTGATATTGCATGTAACATTTCAAGATCTTCGGGATTTGGATTATATTTTGGAAAATTCCAATCTAATTTACAATCAAGTTCAATTACTTCACAACCTATACCTCTTAAAATATCTGGTGCAAATATTCCCGCCGTTCCGTTTCCACACGCAACAACTGCTTTTATTTTTTTATTTATCTTATTTTTACTTATTAAATCATTCTTATAAACTTCTTGAAAATTACTTATTTGTTTTTCACTTCCTTTTCCTTCTGTAAATTTTTGATTTAATGTTATATCTTTTAATTCTTTCATTTCTTCTGGGGCATGAGTTAAACCTTTTTTAATCCCCATCTTAACACCGGTCCAACCATTCTCATTATGACTAGCTGTTACCATAGCTACTGCATCTGAGTTTAAATTAAATTGTGCGAAATAAACCATTGGTGATAATGACAAACCGACATCTTCAACAAAGCATCCTGTTGACACCAATCCTTTTTTTAACGCTAATTTAATTTCTTCACTGTAAGATCTATAGTCGTGACCTACGATTATTCTTGGGTTATTTTTTTTTGTATGATTTATAATTTGAGTACCCAGACCTTTTCCCAGATTCTCAATCCCTAGAAGGTTGATGTTTTTATCATACAACCATCTGGCGTCATATTCTCTAAAACCATAAGGATCAATTTTTGTTGAATTTACCATGTTAATATATGTACATTTTTTTTATTTTTTTATTGATATTTATTTGTTATGTTCTATATATGTTCTATTGATTTCTGATTTATATAGTATATTAAAGAAATCTACATACAACATCTAGTTGTTTTACTAAAAATAAGGGAGTTAAATGAACAAAGTTTTGTCTCAAGCCATCAAGAAAGCTGTCTCTGAATTTTCACCAGAAACACAAGAAAACCATTTAGATAAAAGACCAGATTTATTCTCTTTGAATAATGAAACTGAACTTTTTCAAAATTCAAAAGGTATAACAATTAAAATTGATCGAACCAAAGATGAAAACCTAACATCATTTGGAAAAGCAACTCTAAGTGATAGATATCTAGGTTTTAACGAATCCTACCAAGATTTATTTGCAAGAGTGGCAAGCCACTATGCTGATGATAATTTACATGCTCAAAGATTATATAACTACATAAGCAATCTTTGGTTCATGCCAGCAACACCTGTACTTTCAAATGGTGGAACCAAAAGAGGTTTGCCTATTTCATGTTTTTTAAATGAAGCAAACGATAGCCTTCATGGAATTTTAGATCTCTGGAGTGAAAATGTTTGGTTGGCAGCTAAAGGTGGTGGTATAGGAAGTTATTGGGGGAACCTAAGATCTATTGGAGAAAAAATTGGTAGAGTGGGAAAAACTTCAGGAATAATTCCTTTTATTAAAGTAATGGATTCTTTAACAATGGCTATTAGCCAAGGATCACTTAGAAGAGGTTCTGCTGCATGCTATCTTCCAATTGATCATCCAGAGATAGAAGAGTTTATTGAAATGAGAAGACCTACTGGAGGAGATCCAAATAGAAAATCATTAAATCTTCATCATGGTGTTCTTGTAAGTGACGCTTTCATGAGAGCAGTTGAGCTTGATGAACAGTGGGCTCTAAAAAGCCCTAAAGATGGAGTAGTTCAATCAACTGTTTCTGCTAGGAATTTATGGATAAGATTGTTAACTGCAAGAATAGAAACAGGAGAGCCTTATATAATTTATATAGATACAGTAAATAGACTTATTCCTCAACACCACAAACTTGCTGGACTTACAGTTAAAACATCTAACTTGTGTAGTGAAATTACTTTACCAACAGGAGTTGATAAAGATGGTAGAGATAGAACGGCTGTATGTTGTTTATCTTCTTTAAACATAGAAAAATACGATGAATGGAAAGATGATAAAAATTTTATAGAAGATGTAATGAGATTTTTAGATAATGTGTTAACAGATTTTATTGAAAGAGCACCTGAAGAATTTAGTGATGCTACCTATTCAGCTATGAGAGAAAGAAGTGTAGGTTTAGGTGTTATGGGTCTTCATTCATTTTTCCAAAAAAAAATGATTCCACTTGAGTCTGTTATGAGCAAAGTTTGGAATAAAAAGATTTTTGAACATATCCAAAAAGATGTAGATAAAGCTTCTAAAGAGTTAGCAGAGGAAAGGGGAGCGTGCCCTGATGCTGCAGATTATGGAATAAAAGAAAGATTTTCAAACAAAACAGCAATAGCTCCTACAGCTTCAATATCTATTATTTGCGGTGGAACTTCACCAGGTGTTGAACCAATTGCCGCTAATAGCTTTACACACAAAACACTTTCAGGTTCTTTTAATGTTAGAAATAGATATCTTGAAAAGATATTAGAAAAACATGATAAAAATGATGATGAAACATGGTCTAGCATTACAACTAACCAAGGTTCTGTATCTCATTTAGATTTCTTAACACAACAAGAAAAAGATGTGTTTAAAACAGCATTTGAATTGGATCAAAAATGGATTGTAGAATTAGGTGCCGATAGAACGCCTCATATATCTCAAGCACAATCTATAAATATATTTATTCCTGCAGATATTCATAAAAAAGAGTTGCACCAAATTCATTTTCAAGCATGGAAAAAAGGCCTTAAGAGCCTTTATTATTGTAGATCTAAATCAATCCAAAGAGCTGAAAATGTTAATGATGCAAAAGTAACCGATGTTACAGCTAATGTTTATAAATCTAAAAATCAACAAAACGAAGAGCAAGAATATGAGGAATGTTTATCATGTCAGTAATAAAAAATGTTAAAAAAGAAATAATTACCCCAAAAAAAATGGGTCTGTTGGTAGAGAACCCAGTATACAAACCATTTAGATATCCATGGTGTTACGACGCTTGGTTAACTCAACAAAGAATTCACTGGCTACCAGAAGAAGTGCCTTTAGGCGATGACGTAAGAGATTGGCAAAAAAATCTATCACAATCCGAAAAAAATTTATTAACTCAAATTTTTAGATTTTTTACACAGGCTGATGTTGAGGTTAATAATTGTTACCTAAGACATTACACAACAGTTTTTAAACCAACTGAAGTCCTAATGATGATGACAGCGTTTGCATCGATGGAAACAGTTCATATTGCAGCTTATTCTCATTTACTTGATACAATTGGAATGCCTGAATCTGAATATTCGGCATTTATGAAATATAAAGAAATGAAAGACAAATATGATTACATGCAAGGATTTAATGTTAATTCAAAAGAAGATATTGCAAAAACTATGGCAGTGTTCAGTGCGTTTACTGAAGGATTACAATTGTTCGCAAGCTTTGCAATCTTGCTTAATTTTCCAAGGTTTAACAAAATGAAAGGTATGGGTCAGATAGTTACCTGGTCCGTAAGAGATGAAACTTTACATTGCAATTCTATGATAAGATTGTTCAAAGAGTTTATAAAAGAAAATCCAGAAATTTGGACACCTCAACTTAAAAAAGAACTTTACGAAGCGTGTAGAACAATAATTCATCATGAAGATGCTTTTATTGATTTAGCTTTTGAAATGGGACCTATGGAAGGATTAACAGCAAAAGAAGTTAAAGATTATATAAGATTTATTGGAAACAGAAGGCTTGCTCAATTAGGTTTAGAGCCAATTTATGAAGTTGATAAAAATCCATTAACTTGGTTAGATACTATGCTGAATGCAGTTGAACATATGAATTTCTTTGAAGGAAGAGCAACAGAATATTCAAAAGCATCAACACAAGGAAATTGGACAGAAGCTTTTAGTTAATCTATAATTTTATCTTTGATTAAGGAGCATAACTTTTCTATGCTTTGCTCCACTATATTTAGAAAGTGGTCTAATTAATTTATTTGCCGCATGTTGTTCCATAATGTGTGCAGACCAACCAGTAATTCTAGATATTACAAAGATAGGTGTGAAGAAATCTGTATCAAAACCCATTAGATGGTAAGTAGGTCCAGTAGGGTAGTCAACATTTGGATGAATATTTTTTCTTTCAATCATAACATTTTTAACAATGTCATAAATTTTAATAAATTTATTATCTTTTTTTATTGATGCAACTTTTTTAAAGTATTTCTCCATTGTAGGCACTCTTGAATCGCCTCTTTTATAAACCCTATGACCAAAACCCATTACAACATCTTTATTTTTAAGCGCTTTATTGATCCATTTGAGTGCGTTTTCAGGCTTTTTGATTTTATTCATCATATGCATCACTTCTTCATTAGCACCACCATGTAAAGGACCTTTTAAACTTGCAATAGCACCAGTTATTGCTCCATGAATATCAGACAAACTACTAGTTATAGTTCTTGCAGTAAATGTTGAAACATTAAAACTATGTTCAGCGTATAGTATTAATGAAACATCAAATGCCTTAACAATTTCTTTACTTGGTACTTTTCCGAAACACATATAAAAAAAGTTTTCTGAGAAAGATAAGTTTTTTTTTGGAGCTATCATTTTTTTACCTTTTCTAGCCCTAAAAAAGGCGGCTAAAGCAATTGGGGTTTTTGAAAATATTCTTATAGCTTTTCTCATGTTAGCTTTTGGAGAATTATCTTTTGTTTCTTTATCTTCTAAAGCCATTAAACTTACAGCTGTTCTAGCCACATCCATAGGATGGGCCTTTTTTGGCATTTTTCTAATATCGCTTAAAATTTCTTTTGAAAGCTTTCGATCTGATCTTTCTTCTTTAATAAAACTTTTTAATTGTTTTTTATTTGGAAGTTCTCCGTTTAAAACAAGATAAGCAACTTCTTCAAAATTACATTTTGCGCAAAGATCTTGAACTGCATAACCTCTGTATGTAAGAGAATTTATGTCGGGCATTACTTGCGAAACTGTAGTTTCGTCAACAACAATACCTAATAAGCCTTTTTTAATTTCATCACCCATTATTCATGACCCTCTGTACTAAAATTATAAATTTTTTCATCTAGTGAATTATATTTTTCGTACTCAACTAAATCATACAATCTTTTTCTGGTTTGCATTTTATCAATAATATTATTTTGATGTCCATCGTCAAAAATAGCACGCAGGCCATCTTCCACGTTTTTCATAGCTAATCGTTGTGTAGTTACAGGATAAATTACAATATTGTAGCCTATATTTTCTAGCTCTTTATAATTTAATAATTTTGATTTACCAAATTCAGTCATATTAGCTAGCAGATAACAATTAAGAGATTTTCTTACTTTTTCAAATTCTTTTTCGTCATGTAAAGCTTCAGGAAAAATAACTTCTGCCCCAGCATCGACATAACTCTTGCACCTATCGATCATCTTATCAATGCCCTCAACACTTTTAGCATCCGATCTTGCAATTACTTTAAAGTTTTTATCTTTCTTTGAGTTTACACATTCCTTAATTTTTTTTATCATTTCTTCTTTAGTAACCAATTCTTTATTTTCTAGATGACCACATCTTTTTTGTGCCACTTGGTCTTCAATATGAACTCCAGTAATTCCAAATTTTTCAAAAGTTTCAATAGTTTCTTTGCAAGATTTAAATCCAGTATCAATATCAACAATTGTTGGTAAGTTTGTAACTCTAGCTATTTGATTAGCTCTATTACTTACATCTTGTAGAGTAGTTAATCCAATGTCAGGATATCCTAAATCGTTGGACATAACTCCTCCAGAAACGTAAACAGCATCATAACCAATTTCTTCAATTACTTTTGCCGTTAAAGGGTTATAAGCACCAGGAACTCTTAATATTTTTTTTGATTTTAATTTTTTATCAAATTCTTCTCTTTTTTCTTCTGGCTTTTTTTTTATAAAATGCACTAAAAAATCCCTTTTTTATTATTTTTTTTCAAATTAGAACTTTTGATTTCTATATTAAGTTTATTTAACTGTCCTGATTTTAATTTAGTTAAATTTTGTACAGTTTTTAAAAAACGATCACTTTCTTTTTTAGAAAGAATATTTTTTGTTAATGTTAAAAATTTATTTATATAATTTTTTCTTACAAAAGGTCTTAATCCATATGGGTGTGCATCAGCCTTATCTAATTGTTCAATAATTTTTTTATTATTATTTAGTGTCACAACTACTTTTGCTCCAAATGATTTATTTTTTGGATTGGGATCATGATATTTTTTAGTCCATTTTTTATCTTCATGTGTTTTAATTGATCGCCAAATCTTTATAGTGCTTTTTTTATTAGCTCTAGACTTTTTATATGAGTTAACATGATGCCAGCTCGCATCTTCTAAAGCTACAGCAAATATATACATTATTGAATGATCTAAGGTCTCTCTACTTGCCTTAGGATCCATTTTTTGAGGATCGTTTGCACCAGTTCCAATTACAAAATGTGTGTGATGACTTGTATAGATATCAATTTTTTTTATTTGACTAAGATTTTGAATTTTTTTGTTAAGTTTTTTAGCTATATCGATAAGAGCTTGCGCTTGATATTCGGCAGAATATTCTTTTGTGTATGTTTCTAATATAGCTTTTTTTTCCTCTTTTTTTTTTGGTAAAGGAACTTTGTATAATGCTTTTTTGCCATCAAGTATTCGAGCAATTACACTATCTTCTCCTTCATAAATAGGACTTGGTGCTCCTTCACCGCGCATTACTCTGTCTACAGCTTCAATTGCAAGTTTGCCTGCATGAGCAGGTGCGTAAGCCTTCCAACTTGAAATCTCACCTTTTCTAGATTGTCTTGTGGATATTGTTGTATGAAGTGCCTGTTGAATTGCTTGATAAATTGTATTTGTATTTAATCTAAGCATTGCACCAATGCCTGCAGCAACACTAGGTCCAAGATGTGCAATATGATCAACTTTATGTTTGTGTAAACAAATTCCTTTAACTAAATTTACCTGAACTTCATAAGCGGTAATTATTCCTCTTATTAAATCCATTCCACTTTTTTTCTTTTGTTGAGCAACAGCTAAAAGAGGTGGGATATTGTCACCTGGGTGACTATAATCTGCAGCTAAAAAAGTATCATGAAAATCTAATTCTCTTACTGCCGTTCCATTTGCCCATGCTGCCCACTCACAATCAAATTTATTTTTTGAACTAACACCAAATAATGTTGCCCCATATTTCTTAGGATGCTTTAAAGCCATTTCTCTTGAAGAAATTACTGATTTTCTATTTAATGAAGCAGTTGCAACTGAAGCATTATCGATAATTCTATTGATCACCATTTCAATAGATTTTTTATTTAATTTTGCATTGTCACTAGATGTTTCTGCCAATTTCCAAGCAAGTTGATTTTTCTTACTTAATTTAATTTTTGATGGGTATACTTTTACAGTATGAATTTTCAATTTCTCTCCAATTTTTATTGTTTTTTAATACAACCAGGAATGAGAATAATCAATATTAATGATGTAAGTATTTTTGAACTATTTTTTCAATTCCAACAAAATCACTTATTAAATGATCATGAGAAATTTCATTTACATTTTTTTCAGTATATCCATCTTCTAATAGAATAAATGGGATACTAGCAGCAGTTGCTGCATTTCCATCTGTTTCACTATCACCAATCATTATACTTTTTTTTATATCACCTTGCATAATTTCTATTACATTAGTTAAGTGCCTAGGGTCAGGCTTACAAAAATCAAAAGTGTCACTTCCCGCAACGTATTCAAAAAAATCGTAAACTTTAATTTGTTTTAACAAATCAATTGCAAGATGTTCTTGTTTATTTGTACACACACCCATTGATATTTTATTTTCTTTACACCATTTTAAAAAGTCGTAAGCTCCATTAATTAATTTACTTTCATTTGCAATATTTTTTCCATAAAAATCTATAAACTCTGTTACCATTTCTTTCTTAATTTTATCATCATTAATCTTTTTCAATTCTTTTTTTGCCTGTCCCCATACCGATCTACCAATTAATGACCCCGCTCCTTGACCTACTAATTTCCTTATGTCATCAGTTGATTTGGTTTCATATCCAAATTTTCTCATAACATGATTGTGAGCATTCATAAGATCTGGAGCTGTATCAACTAATGTACCGTCTAAATCAAACAATATGGTAAATTTTTGAGTCATTTAAAAAGTATTAATAAGAAATAATTTGTGAATTAACGATCATGTTTACTTAACTATAAATAAAATTGCAAATGAAACAAATAAATTTACAAAAAGCTCAAGTAAGATTAAGGGAAAAATTTATAAAAAATGGTGTTAAGATGCTTGCACCAGAGACCGTTTATTTTTCAAAAGATACAAAAATTGGAAAAAACGTAACAATAGAGCCCTATGTAGTTCTTGGAGAAAAAGTTAAAATACAAAATAACTCTAAAATAAAATCTTTTTCTCATTTAGAAAATGTTAAAATAGAAAATAATGTAACAGTAGGACCTTTTGCAAGGTTAAGACCAGGTACAGTTTTAAAATCAGGATCAAGAGTTGGAAATTTTGTTGAGATAAAGAAAAGCAATGTAGGAAAAAATTCAAAAGTAAATCATTTATCTTATATTGGAGATACTAATATTGGAAATTTTGTTAATATCGGCGCAGGCACAATTACTTGTAACTATGATGGAAAAAATAAAAATAAAACAGTAATCAAAAATAAAGTATTTGTTGGCTCAAATTCATCTCTTGTTGCGCCAGTTACTTTAAACGAGAAAAGTACAATAGGTGCAGGATCTGTTATAACTAAAAGTGTTAAAAAAAATTCTTTAGCACTCACAAGATCAAATCAAAATGAAGTGGAAAATTATAAGAGAAAAAAATAAATTATGTGTGGAATAGTTGGAATAGTAAGTAATAAATCAGTATCAGCAAGTATAATTAGTGCATTGAAAAAACTAGAATATCGTGGCTATGACTCAGCTGGGATCTCAACACTAAGTAATAATCAAATTAATGAACAAAAATGTTCTGGAAGAGTAGATAACTTAGAAAAAATACTTTTTCAAAATCCTTCGGATGGTGATCTTGGCATTGGGCACGTAAGATGGGCAACACACGGAATCCCAAATCAAATTAACGCTCATCCACATTCCTCTGAAGTTGTTTCAGTTGTACACAATGGTATAATTGAAAATTCTGATAAATTAAGGGATGAGTATATTAAAAAAGGTTATTCTTTTAAATCTCAAACAGATACAGAAGTTATAACAGTAATGTTAACTGATTATTTAAAATCAGAAGCTTTAATAAATTGTATTCATAAAACTTTAGAAAAACTAGAAGGTAGTTTTGCTCTTGGAGTAATATTTAAAGATTTTAACAATTTAGTTGTTGGAGCAAGAAGAGGAAGTCCACTAGCAGTAGGATATGGTCATAATGAAAATTTTATAGGTTCAGATTCTTACGCTCTTAAATCAATGACAAATAAGATTTCTTATCTTGATGATGGAGATTTTTGCTTGCTTTACAGAGAAAAAGTTGAATTTTATAATTCAGAAAAAAAAAAAATTAATAAAGAAATTTTAGAACTATCTAATGAGGACAATATTGCTGAAAAAGGAGATTATAAAGACTTTATGTCTAAGGAAATTGATGAGCAGTTATTTACTACAAAAAAATGTATCAATGAATATTTAGATAAATCGCGTAATGAAATTAATATTTTTAATCTACCAATTGATCCCAAAAAGATTAATAAAATAAGATTAATAGCCTGTGGAACAGCATATCATTCATGTTTAATGGCAAAATATTGGATAGAAGAAAATACTTCCATTGATGTTGAGGCAGACATAGCATCTGAGTTTAGATATAGAAATGTAAAACTAAATAAAGATGACCTTTACATCTTTGTATCACAGTCGGGAGAAACAGCTGATACATATGCTGCACTTGAAAAATGTAAAAAAAATAACGTTAAGACTTGCGGTATAGTTAATGTTGTAGAAAGCTCAATAGCAAGACTTGCAGATTTTGTTTTACCAATTCATGCTGGACCTGAAATTGGTGTTGCATCTACTAAAGCTTTTTTAGGTCAAATGCTTGTTCTTTATTTGCTAATATTAAAAATATCAAAAGAAAGAAGTGAAATTAACCAAGAAAATTATAAAAAACTTATTTTAGATTTAATAAAGTTACCAGATTTTATTAAAAAAACTTTATCAAAACAGAAGGATATACAAATTGTTGCTAGAGATTTTGTTACCGCTAAAGGAACCATGTATTTGGGCAGAGGATATTCATATCCAATTGCAATGGAAGGTGCTCTTAAACTAAAAGAACTTTCTTATATTCATGCTGAAGGTTATGCTGCGGGTGAAATGAAACACGGACCGCTTGCATTAATTGAAGATGGTATGCCAGTAATTGTATTAGCACCAAAAGATAGATATTTTGAAAAAACTATTTCGAATATGCAGGAGGTAATAGCAAGAGGTGGTAAAGTTGTAATGATAACTGATGATACATCTAAAACAATGAGTGAAAATATAAGATTTAAATTTCAAATTCCAAAAACTAACTCAACTCTTAACCCTTTTTTATTAAGTATCCCGCTTCAGTTTTTAGCTTATCATGTAGCATTGTTAAAAAATTGTGATATAGATAAACCAAGAAACTTAGCAAAATCAGTAACAGTAGAGTAATAAATACTTAATAAAAAATAAATTTACATTTATAATATCTGATCTATATATACTTTAAGTTGTATTATGAAAAAATGGAAAACAAATAGTTGGAGAAATTATCCGGTTAAACACATCCCTACCTACGAGGATGAAAAAGAACTTAATATGGTTCTTGGAAAAATAAAAGATTTTCCTCCATTAGTATTTGCGGGCGAAACAAGACATTTGAAACAACAACTAGCTGATGTTGTTGATGGAAAAGCTTTCTTATTGCAAGGAGGCGATTGTGCTGAAAGTTTTGCCGAATTTAATCCAGACAATATAAGAGATTATTTTAAAGTTATGTTACAAATGTCTTTAGTTTTGACTTATTCAGCATCATTACCAGTTGTTAAACTTGGTAGGATAGCGGGACAATTTTCAAAACCTAGAAGTGCACCAACTGAAAAACAGGGTGATATAGAATTACCCAGCTATCTTGGTGATAATATAAATGGGATAGAGTTTAATGAAAAAGCAAGAAAACCTGATCCAAAAAGATTATTTAAAGCTTATTCACAAGCAGCATCAACACTAAATTTAATTAGAGCTTTTTGCCATGGTGGATTTGCTGATTTAAAGAAAGTTCATTTATGGAACTTAGGATATATTAAAAAAAGCCCACAAGCTAAGAAGTTTAAAGAATTAGAGGATAAAATTGCGGATGCATTAGCATTTATGGATGCTTGTGGAATAAATTCAGATTTTAATAGAAGATTAAAGACAGTTAACTTTTGGACTTCTCATGAAGCTTTGTTACTTCCATTTGAAGAAAGTATGACAAGAATTGATTCAACTACGGGAGAATATCACGATACATCGGCACACTTTGTGTGGATAGGAGATAGAACAAGGCAATTAGATGGAGGCCATGTTGAATTTTGTAGAGGAATTGAAAATCCAATTGGAATTAAGTGTGGACCAACATCAAAACCCGATGAAATAGTTAAAATTTGTAATGCAATAAATCCAAAAAATGAAAAAGGAAAAATAACTTTAATTTCAAGATTTGGTTGTGAAAATGTTGGAAAATTTTTACCAAAATTAGTTAGAACTATAAAAAAAGAAGGTTTAAATGTTATTTGGTCTTGTGACCCAATGCATGGAAATACAGTAAAATCCTCTACAGGTTTCAAAACCAGACCATTTAATAACGTTTTAAAAGAAGTAAAAAATGTTTTTGCTGTGCATCAAAGTGAAGGATCTTATGCTGGAGGATTGCATATAGAAATGACTGGACAAAATGTTACAGAATGCACGGGTGGTACACAAAAAATTTCTGACAAAGATTTGTCAAGCAGATATCGTACACATTGTGACCCAAGATTAAATGCTAATCAAGCCTTAGAACTGTCATTTTTAATTTCCGATGAAATTAAAAAAAATTCCATTTATGCAAGAAGTGGAATTAGAGCGGTTTCTTAACGCATTTAAAAAGAAATCTTTTAGCGTATATTTGAATTATGGAAGTATCTAAAAAAGTTATATTTATAAAAGATTGGATATTGAATTATGTTAATTCAATGCCTGTTAAAGCTCAGTCATTAGTTATTGGTATTTCTGGAGGCATAGACTCATCAGTAACAAGCACCTTATGCGCAATGACTGGTTTAAAAACTATAGTTTTAACCATGCCAATTAAACAAAATAAAGAACAGAACGATCTAAGTCTTTTACATAAGAAATGGTTAAGCGATAAATTTAATAATGTAGAATCTCATTCGCTAGAGCTTGATAAAGTATTTAATAATTTTGAAAATACAATGACAGATTTTAAAAGCGAACATGGTATGGCCAACTCAAGAGCTAGATTAAGAATGACAACTCTTTATCAAGCGGCAGCAGCAAATAAAGGAATTGTAGTTGGTACAGGAAATAAAGTAGAGGATTTTGGTGTAGGTTTTTATACAAAATATGGAGATGGTGGCGTTGATATTTCTCCAATTGCTGATTGTACAAAAACAGAAGTTTGGGAACTTGGAAAAGAATTAAAAATACTTGAAGAAATTATCAAAGCAAAACCCACAGATGGTTTATGGGATGATGGAAGAACTGATGAAAATCAATTAGGCTTAAGGTATGAAGAAGTGGAGGATGCTATGAATAACCCAGATTCCCCAAATTACGAAAAATACATTAAAATTAGAAAATTAAATCTTCACAAAATGGAGCCAATTCCAGTTTGTAAGATTCCTAAGTAATCTAAAAGATTCACAAACATCAAATTAAAGTATATTTCTAGAATAATGAATAAAGATATTTTTTTAACAAATAGCCTTGGTAATAAAAAGCATAAATTTATACCAATCGATCCAAAAAAAATTGGAATGTATGTATGTGGACCAACTGTTTATGATAATCCGCATATTGGTAATGCAAGACCTTTGGTTGTATTTGATATTTTGTTTAAAATTTTAAAATGTAAATACGGAAAAAATTCAGTTAGTTATGTTCGAAATATTACTGATATTGATGATAAAATAATATCTTCATCAGTCGAAAAAAATATTACAATTGATGATCTCACAAAGAATATTACAAATATTTTTCATCAAGACTGCAAATATTTAAATTGTGAAGTTCCCACAAAAGAACCCAAGGCAACTGAAAATATTTCATTAATGATTGAAATGATTAATAAACTTATTCAAAATAAATTTGCATACGAGATCAAGAACCATGTTTATTTTGAAGTAAAAAAATTTAAAGATTATGGAAAATTATCAAATAAAAATCTAGATGAGCTAATTGCAGGTGCAAGAGTTGAAGTGTCAGAAAATAAAAAAAATCCAGCTGACTTTGTATTGTGGAAGCCATCAGCAGAAGCAGAACCTTCATGGGATTCACCTTGGGGAAAAGGAAGACCTGGTTGGCACCTAGAATGTTCAGTAATGTCAAAAAAATTTTTAGGTGATAAATTTGATATTCATGGAGGTGGAATGGATTTAATTTTTCCACATCACGAAAATGAAATTGCACAATCTAGATGTGCAAATGAAAATCAAACATTCGCTAATTATTGGGTTCATAATGGATTTATAACAATCTCAAGTGAAAAAATGTCAAAATCGCAAGGCAACATTTTAAAAATTGGGGATTTTAAAAACAAAGTAAGTGGCCAGGTATTAAGATTAGCTTTGATTAGTGCACACTACAAACAACCTTTAGATTGGAATGATAAACTTTTATCAGAATGTGAGAAAACAGTTAACAAGTGGTATGAAAGTTATACTGATATTAAAAAACGAGTACTAATTCCCGAAGAATATCTTTCTCCATTGTATGATGATTTAAATACCCCAGGTTATATCGCTAATCTTCATAAATTATTTGAAAAATCTCAAAAAGGTTCAATCAAGGATAAAGAAATATTTGTTTCAGCGTGTAATTTTATTGGCCTATTAAATGAAAGTAAAAATTCATGGGATCAATTTAAGCAAAGTAAATCTAAGATTACTGAAGAAGAAATAAAACAAAAAATTGCAGCAAGAAATAAAGCTAGAAAAAATAAAGATTATAAATCAGCTGACGAAATCAGAAATGAATTATTAGACAAAGGAGTTTTAATTGAAGACAAAGATGATAAAACCCTTTGGAAATTTAAATGAGCAAAGAAAAAATACATATATTTGATACCACTTTGAGAGATGGTGCACAAACCCAAGGTGTTGATTTTTCAATAGATGATAAATTAAAAATAGCAAAAGCTTTAGATGATTTAGGTGTTGACTATATTGAAGGAGGTTGGCCCGGTGCTAACCCAACTGATACAGAGTTTTTTCAAAAAAAAATTAAATTTAATAATTCAATTTTAACAGCATTTGGTATGACAAAAAGAGCTGGTAGAAGCGCTGAAAATGACCCAGGACTTTCATCTATATTAAATAGCAACACTCCAGCCGTGTGCTTAGTTGGTAAATCTTGGGATTTTCATGTTGATGTTGCATTAGGAATATCAAATGAAGAAAATTTAGAAAACATTTCAGAGAGCGCAAAGCTTTTTGTTAAAGAAAAAAAAGAATTTATGTTTGATGCAGAACATTTTTTTGATGGCTTTAAAAATAATAAAGAATATGCGCTCTCATGTATAAAATCAGCATACGATAATGGAGCTAGATGGATCGTACTTTGTGATACAAATGGGGGAACCTTGCCTAATGAAGTTACAGATATTGTAAATGAAGTTACTAAATCAGTACCAGGAAAAAATATTGGTATTCATGCCCATAATGATACAGGAAATGCAGTTGCAAATTCACTTGCTGCAGTTTTATCAGGCGCTAGACAAATACAAGGAACGATTAATGGATTGGGTGAAAGATGTGGAAATGCAAATTTAATGTCTATAATTCCAACTTTGCATTTAAAAGAAGTTTATTCAAATAGTTATGAAATAAATATTAAAAAAGAAAATATTAGTAAATTAACTCAATGTTCAAGATTACTTGATGAAATATTAAATAGAAAACCTAATCAGCATTTACCTTATGTTGGGGCTGCTGCGTTTTCTCATAAAGGTGGTTTGCATGTTTCTGCTGTACAAAAAGATCCAAAAACATACGAGCATATAAACCCTGAAGATGTAGGAAATGTAAGAAACATTGTTGTTTCTGACCAATCTGGAAAATCAAACATAGTTTCTAGACTCAAATCTATTGGAATAGATTTTAAACAAGATGATCCAAAAATAAAAAAACTTTTAGAAGAAGTTAAGGATAGAGAATTCATTGGTTACAGTTACGATGGTGCAGATGCATCTTTTGAATTACTAGCAAGAAGAATAATGGGAGAAATTCCAAGGTATATCTCAATTAAGGAATACGATGTTTCTGTAAAAAAGAATAGCTTAGGAGAAATTATATCTTCTGCAAAAGCTCAATTAGAAGTTGATAAAAAGTTAATTCTTTGTGAAGGAGAGGGCAATGGCCCTGTTCACGCACTTGATAATGCAATAAGAAACAATGTAGATAAACTTGCAAAATATTCTCAATATTTAAAAGATTTAAAATTAGTTGACTATAAAGTCAGAATTCTTAATACCGGAACAGAAGCTGTAACAAGAGTTTCAATTGAAAGTACAGATTCAAAAGGTAAAAACTGGTTTACAATTGGAGTTTCTCCAAACATTATCGATGCTTCATTTAAAGCACTAGTTGATAGTTTAGATTATAAACTGTTCAAAGATAAAGCACCTGCAAGTCTTTAATGTTCAATAATATTTCTTTTATTTTACATAAGCCTCAGTTATCAGAAAATATTGGCGCATGTGCTAGAGCAATGAAAAATTTTAATTTTTCTAAATTAATCGTAATAAATCCAAAACCGACTTTCCCCAATGATAAAATTGTTGCTACTTCAGTAGGAGCTAACGAAATTATTAAGAAAAGTAAGGTTTATGTGAATTTAGAACCTGCAATGAAAAATATCGATATTTTAATTTCAACAACTTCAAGATTTAGAAACAAAAATATTAAACATATAAAGTTAAATGAACTAAATAAAATAGACTTTAGTAAAAAAGTTGCTTTTTTATTTGGACCAGAAGCTTCTGGATTATCAAATAATGAAATAAGCTTTTCAAATTATGTATTACAAATACCCAGTAATAATAAATTTAAATCATTGAATTTATCTCATAGTTTAATAATTGTGGCTCAAACTATTTTTCAGTTGTTAAATATAAAAAAATCAAAATATTCTAAATCAAAGAAAATTAAACCTGCTTCAAAAAAAAACATCCAAGCCATGACAAATTTATGTATCAGACATCTTGAAGAAATAAATTTTTTTAAACCAAAAGAAAAAAAACCTAAAATGTTAGAAAATTTAAGAAGTATATTTTATAAAATGGATTTATCAGAAAAAGAAACACGTATTTTATCAAGTGTATTTGCTAGTTTAGCTAAAAAAAAGGCTGATTGACAAAATTGATCTTGTGTTTATAAAGCGTTCTATTAAATGACAAAAAGATTAAACTCTAAACATAAAGTTGATAGAAGGCTAAGAGTGAATCTATGGGGAAGACCTAAGAGCCCATTTAATACAAGAGCATATCCACCAGGACAGCACGGGCAAACAAAATCAGCCAAACCATCAGATTATGGAATCCAATTAAATGCAAAACAGAAATTAAAATCCTATTATGGCAATATGAATGAAAGACAATTTAGGAATGTTTATAAAAAAGCTATAATGAAAAAAGGAGATACTGCAGAAAATTTAATTGGTTTATTAGAGAGAAGACTTGATGCAGTAATTTATAGATCAAAACTTTCGAATACTATTTTTTCTTCAAGACAATTAATAAATCATGGCCATGTAAGAGTTAATGGAAAAAAAGTTAATATTGCAAGCTATCAAGTTAGAGAAGAAGATAATATAGAGATTAGGGATAAATCAAAACAATTAGCCTTAATTGATATAGCGCTTGCCAACAAAGAAAGAGAAGTCCCTGAATATTTACAATTAGACGAGAAAAATAAAAAAGTAAAATTTGTAAGAGTTCCTAAATTTGAAGAAGTTCCGTATCCTGTTGTAATGGAGCCAAATCTAGTAATCGAATACTATTCAAGATAATTATTTTTTAAAATTAATTCCTTTATCTTCAAGAACTTTTTTAAGTTCACCATTTTCATACATTTCTTTTACGATATCGCATCCACCAACAAATTCTTTTTTTATATAAAGCTGAGGTATTGTTGGCCAGTCACTAAATTCTTTTATACCTTGTCTTAATTTTTCATTTTCTAAAACATTAACAGCTTTGAAATTTACTTCTAAAATTTTTAACATATTAGTAACAGCCATTGAAAAACCGCATTGAGGTGCATCAGGTGTTCCTTTCATAAAAAGACAAACTTCATTACTTTCTATTTCATTGCTAATTAAATCATTTATTTGTTGATCCATCTTACTCCTTTGTTTTAATTGCTAGTGCATGTAATTCATTTCCCATTTTACCCTTCAATGAATTATACACCATTTTATGTTGTTCAATTTTACTTTTTCCAGCAAATGTTGAAGATGTAACTGTTGCTGAATAGTGATTACCATCACCTGCTAGATCTTGAATTTCAATCTTTGCATCTGGCATTGCTTCTTTAATTAATTTTTCTATTTCATTTAAATCCATTGCCATATTATTTATCCATATAATCTTTTAACCAACTCATATTAGATTTAATTAAATCGTCAATATGCAGAATTGGCTCTTTGTCTATTATTATCTCATTTTTAGTTACTAATCCAATATCATCATAATGTACTGAATTATCCTTTAAAATTTTTTCTACTTTTGAAAGATTTTTCGCATCTATTTCAATTATGTACCTTCCTTGATCTTCACCAAAATAGTAATCGAATTTATTTATTAAAACTTTAAGCTTATTTAGTTTAAAGCCCTTTTTACCCTTTATTGCCATTTTTGAAAGAGCGGTAATTATACCACCTAAAGAGACGTCGTGTGCAGAATTTATTAAACCTTCTTCCATTAATTTTAAAATCGTTTCACCATTATTTTTTTCGTTAAATAAATTAACTTCTGGTGGAGGTCCTTTTTTTTCATTTAAAATATTTATTGCAAAAATACTTTGATCTAAATGACCTTCTGTCTTTCCAACAACTAAAATTAAATTATTTTCCTTTTTGAGGTCCATAGTGATCATTTTTTTATAATCTTTAATTAATCCAACACCACCAATTGCAGGCGTAGGTTTAATCCCCTTATCTTTTGTTTCATTGTAAAAAGATACGTTACCTGAGACCACTGGATAATCTAAAAATTTACTCGCTTCATTAATGCCCTCAACACATTCAACAAACTCACCCATATTTTTTTCTTTTTCTGGGTTACCAAAGTTTAAACAATTTGTGATAGCAATTGGCCTAGATCCACATGAAATTAAATTTCTCCAACTTTCGCAAACAACTTGTTTTCCACCTGTAAGTGGATGGGCGTAACAATACACAGCCGAAGAATCTACTGATGTTGCAACAGCTTTATTGGTACCATGTACTCTTACAACGCCAGAGTCCGAACCAGGTTTTTGGATAGTATCACCCATTATTGTATGATCATATTGTTGCCAGATCCATTCTTTACTTGAAATATTCGGTAAGCTTAATATTTTTTTAAGAACTTCAGTAATTTTTAATTTTTTAAAATCGTCTTTATTAATTTTTATTTTTTGTGGAAGTTTTGTTTTTTTCCATTTTCTATCATAAAGAGGTGCGTTTTCTGCCAGTATATTTATAGGAATTTCTGCTACCTTATTTTTATCGAAAAACAATTCGATTTTTTTTGTGTCAGTAGTCTTTCCTATTACAGCAAAATCTAAATTCCATTTATCAAAAATCTTTTTTGCTTCTACTTCTTTACCACTTTCTAAAACAATTAACATTCTTTCTTGACTTTCAGAAAGCATAATTTCGTATGGAGTCATTTTTTCTTCACGACATGGAACTTTATTTAAATTTAACTCAATACCCAAATTTCCCTTCGAAGCCATTTCAATACTAGAAGAAGTTAATCCTGCTGCCCCCATATCTTGAATAGATATAATTGATTTTCCTGCCATTAACTCTAAGCAAGCTTCTAATAATAATTTTTCTGTAAAAGGATCTCCAACTTGTACTGTTGGTTTTTTTTCTTCAATTTTATCATCAAAAATTGCTGAAGCCATACTCGCACCATGAATTCCATCTCGACCAGTTTTTGAACCTACATATATTACCGGTTTATTGACACCGGCAGCTTTCGAATAAAAAATTTTATTCTTATTTACTAATCCCAAAGTCATTGCATTAACTAAAATGTTTCCATTATATGAATCGTCAAAGCTAGTTTGACCACCTACAGTTGGTATACCCATACAATTTCCGTAACCACCAATACCTTTAACCACTCCTCTTAATAAATTTTTTGTTTTAGGATGCTGTGGAGAGCCAAAGTGAATTGAATTTAAATTTGCAATAGGTCTTGCGCCCATTGTAAAAACATCTCTCATTATACCGCCAACACCGGTTGCAGCTCCTTGATATGGTTCAATAAATGAGGGGTGATTATGACTTTCTATTTTAAAAACTATTGCATCTTCATCTTCAATATCGATAACCCCAGCATTTTCCCCCGGACCTTGAATTACTTTTTTTCCTTTTGTGTTAAGTTTTTTTAAATGAATCCTTGATGATTTATACGAACAATGTTCATTCCACATTGCTGAAAAAATTCCGAGCTCAGTTAGATTTGGCGTCCTTTTTAACAGGTCGCAGATTTTATTAAATTCTTCCTT
>CACDEU010000013.1 GCA_902551895.1 uncultured Pelagibacteraceae bacterium
ATTCATTCTGAAAGTGTTGTACCTTTTGATGAAATTGAAAAATATACAACTATAGGAATTTCATCAGGGGCTTCTGCGCCTGAAATATTAGTTGATAACTTTATAAATAATTTAAAAAAACAATTTACAGTTGCGATAGAAGAAATAGAAATAGTTAAAGAAAATATAACATTTAAAATTCCGGGAAAATTAAATTAGATGGCAATTTATACAAAAATATCTTCAAAAGATATTCTATCAATAGAAAAAAATTATAATTTAGGAAAAATAGTTTCTTTCAAAGGTATTAAAAAAGGAATTGAAAATACTAATTATCTTTTAAAAACAAAAGACAAAAAATTCATACTTACACTTTTTGAAAGAAGGGTTCAGAAAAAAGATTTACCTTTCTTTATGAATTTAATGGATAAGTTAAGTAAATATAAAATTAATTGCCCAAAACCTCAAAAAAATAAAAGGGGAAGTTTTTTAATAAAAATTAAAAACAAAACAGCTTCAATTGTTTCCTTTGTTGAAGGAAAAGATAAGTTAAAATTAAACCCTAAAAATTGTTACGAAATTGGTAAAAATATTGCTAAATTTCATAGAGCATCAAAAAAAATAAAACTTTATAGAAGAAATTCTTTATCTTTAAAAGATTGGCCAAAATTGCTAAATAATATCGGAAATAAATCTAAAATTATTAGCCCTAATTTAAGTAGTTTAATGAAAAATAGCTTCTTACAAATAAAAAATAACTGGCCCAAAAATTTACCTCATGGAATTATTCATGCTGATTTATTTATTGATAATATCTTTTTTAAGAAAAATAAATTTCACGGATATATAGACTTCTATTTCGCATGTAATGATTTTTTAATTTACGAAATTGCTATTTGTATAAACGCGTTATGTTTTGATAAAAAAAATAATAAATTTGTATTTAATAAGAAAAAATCAAAAAATCTTATTAAAGGTTATTCAAAAATAAGAAAGTTCTCTACAAAAGAAAAAAAAGCTTTAAATGTCTTGTGTAGAGGTGCGGCTCTTAGATATTTATTAACAAGAACTTATGATTACTTAAATACTCCAAAAAGTGCTGTTATTAAGATAAAGAATCCAAGGGAATATATTCAAAAACTTAAAGTGCATAATCAATTTAACAACTTTAAAAATTATTATAATTAAATGATTAAAATTTATACTGATGGTTCTTGTTTAGAAAATCCAGGAAATGGTGGATGGGCAGCAATAATCATTGATGATGGAAAAAAAACTAAGATTAAGGGAAGTAAAAAAAATACTACAAACAATCAAATGGAGTTACTTGCTCCTATTGAGGCATTAAAGAAAATTCCCAAAGGTAGTAAAATTGAAATTTTCACAGACTCTAAATATGTAAAGTCAGGAATAACTGAGTGGATCCATAATTGGAAAAAAAATGGATGGAAAACTGCGGATAAGCAACCAGTTAAAAATAAAGAACTTTGGGAAGAGTTAGATCTTTTAAATAATGAATTT
Source organism: uncultured Pelagibacteraceae bacterium (assembly GCA_902551895.1). Lineage (GTDB taxonomy): Bacteria > Pseudomonadota > Alphaproteobacteria > Pelagibacterales > Pelagibacteraceae > Pelagibacter. The sequence continues at coordinate 1,501 of CACDEU010000013.1, forward strand.
GAAATAAATTGGAATTGGGTAAAGGCACATTCTACTGATCAATTAAATAATGAAGTCGATTTGATTGCTAGAGAAGCTGCAAATTTATAAAATATTTAAAATATGCAATATTTTTTTGCTCCAGTAATTGTTTTGATTGTATTCATAATTATCATGATGGTAGCTTAAAATTCGGGGCACCTGGCAACAGAACGCCCCTTATTAAAGGTTAACGTTGTCCTTACTCATTTTCCTAAAATAAAGTTCAATGAAGGTTCAGTGAAGATTCAATGAATTTAGAAAACAAAACTTAAGCGTTATAGTCTCATTTGTAACTGTAACTAATTAGACCAAAATTTTTGAATTTTGATTTGAATTTTATTTTGAAAATCATCTATTGTTTTTTTATTAATATTAATCATATTCTTTTCATAATTCCATGTATCTATAAATTTTATTTGTTCTTTAATTGGAGCAACTGGAATTTTAACTTTTCTAATAATTGGCATATTCAACCCACTTCTTTGTTTGTCTCCAGTTAAATTTCTTATTTTTTTATAAATACTATTTAGATATAAATATAAAAATTCTGTTTTAAGAATTTTTTCATCATTTGGGTTGATAGATACAATTGATTGATTGCAAGTTGCTTTTGTTCTTAATATTGCTACTGTTCCTCTTGTTTTGCCTTGTCCATTTAAAGCAATTAAAACACTATTAATTGGAAGAAATTTTACATTAGAATTTTCTACGCCTTTTTTAGTAATAAACTTTTTAGCAGTATTAATCTCAACATTGTGTATATCACCTGAGACCAACCATGGTATGTCACCATTTTCATAAAATTTTTTATTATCAGTTCTGGGTGTTGCACCAGTCATAAGCGAGCATAGTTTTCCTATTTCAACCATCTCCCAACTTGGGTCAATATCAATTGAAGGTTTATAGTTTTCTACAACCTGTTTGCATCCATCAATAATTTTTTGATATCCATCTAATTCTTCAACTATATGATTTTGAGTTTCTATTTTTGGTAGTGGTAAGTTGAAGTTTTGTAACATTGGAAGTTTTATAAAAGGAATTGCATTTCCAATTTTAAGTTTATTTAAATATTCTGGCATTTTATTTCTAAGCAAGTGATATAAATACTTGCAATTTAATTCTTTAAAGTCACTTAGAACATATGTTCTTTGATATGCTTCAAACTTACCTTTATAATAATCAACTTTTCCAGTCCATCTACCATTTCCAACGATTAATAACGCTTCGCAGTCAAAACTAAATTTATCTGAATATGTATTTTTTTCAGCACAAGTAAAAAATGGGTAAATTCCATTAGGGTTTCCTTCATTAACATCCTTTTTTCCTGTTTTTATGTTGCACACATCTTTAAGACTTAATGTGGTATATTTTTTTGATTGAAATGAATAATCTTCATAAGATGAAGTTACTAAACTATAATATTCATTAAGTAGTATTTCTTTTTTTGTAAAAACCTTAATTTTTTCATTTTTAATTTTAATTTTATTGAAAAAATCATTTGAAAAATATTCTAGCTCACTACCTTCAATTTTGTTCCTACTAGAAGTTAGTGAGTAACCATCATTATCAATGTTAATAAAATATATATTTTCATTTTTCTTATTTCTCAATTTGTCAAGTATTAGAATTGATGTTTTAACTCCAGAGTATGGTTGAAATACACCAGCAGGCAAACTTATTACTGCTATCAAAGAGTTATTTATTAAATTTTTTCTTAACTGCTTATAGGCAACACCATTCTGAAATATAATTCCATCGGGAATAATTATTCCTGCACGACCATTTGGTTTTAAATGTTCATTAATATAATCAACAAATAATACTTCCGCTTTTGTTGATTTAACTCCAAATTTATTGTGTGGTGTAATACCTCCTTTTGGTGAAAAGAATGGAGGATTTGCAAGTATTACATCATAGTATTCATTCCAATTATCTTCACTTGAAAGAGTGTCATATTCATTAATTTTAGGATTAGTAAATTTATGTAAATACATATTTACTAAAGACATTTTCACCATATCGGGAGAAATGTCGTAACCATTTAAATTTTCACCAATCTTTTTTCTATCTGATGCATTTAGACCGTCACCTAAATTCTTTTTAGTATTTTGTTTTAAAATATGTTTGTAAGAACTAATTAAAAATCCCGCTGTACCACAGGCAGGGTCTAATATTGTTTCTTTTTTTTGCGGATTAACTATCTCAACAATAAAGTCAATTATATGTCTTGGTGTTCTAAATTGACCTGCGTCTCCCTGTGAACCCATAAAAGATAATAAATATTCAAATGCATCTCCTAATTGTTCAGAATTAGAGTAATTAAATTCATTAATCTCTTTTAAAAACATGTTAAGTGTTGCAGCATCTTGGAAAGGAATAAATGATCCTTTAAAAATTTCTCTAAATAATTCTGGAAGATTTTCATTATTATACATTTCTTTTATTGATTCTGAATAGAGAGAAACTTTTTCAACACCACTCGTTTTTGTATCCATTAAATGCTTCCAAGAATATTTCTTAAATTTTCCTGAGAAATAAGTTGCTTTACCACCCATGGATACTGATTCTTGATCCATGTCATTCATAAACTTGTAGATTAGACCGTTTGTAATTTGTTCAACTTGTGCTTTTGGATCTGGTAGTTTGCCTACAAGAATGTCTCTTAAACTATTAATCCTTTTTTTTGTTTCGTTATCAAGCATTTATAAATCTGTTTATATCAATATTTTCTTTAATATATGAAGGTAATTTCTCTCTTACTTCAGATGATAGTTTTTTAAAAAATTCTCCAGATGGATGTGTATTTAACTCAGCAAATTTTTTATTATCGATTATTTCTCTAAAACTTTTATCAGTAACATATGCTTCTAGAACCTGTTTACTTTCATAAAACTCATTATCTTTAAATTTAAATTTATCATCTAATTTTTCATGCTCATCTAAAATTATTTCATCTTTAGTCTTAATTTTATCAATAAATCCAAATGTATATAATAGCAGTTCTTTTATCGAAATATTAATATCTAATCCAAGAGATTTTCTAAGTTTATCTAAAGAAAATTTTGTCTCTGATTTATTTAATATATTTTGTTTTAAGTATTCATCTGCTTTGTTAAATTCTTGCCTTTCAACAAATTTTTTTAATACATCATCATTAATAACTTTATCTTTAAAAGACTTATATAGTTCTCTATCTATTCTCATGCCCGTTTGTGGTATAAAAATTTCCTCTGTTTTCTTAACTGGATCCTTTTCTAAATTGTATACTAGATCGTTAGGTGGAGGTGGCGGAGTCGTAGGAGGGATTTTTCTTGGTTCGGGTAATTTTAGTTTTTCATCATAATTAAACTCATTTTCAAAGTAGTGATAATTATGAAAATAATCAAAAAGTTTAAAACTTTGTTTTTTAGGATAATCAATATCAGGTATATCATTTTTTGACATCCAACATTCAGTAAAATCAAATATTCTTGTTCCCCTTCCTTTCATTTGAATAAATTCTGAAGGAGAAAAAACAGGTCTCATTAAACAAATATTTAATATATCTCTGCAATCATAACCTGTCGTCATCATCGCAACTGTTACACAAACTCTTGCTTTTGAAGTTTTGTATAAAGGGTTTAATGGAGAGTTTCCCAAAAGATTATTATTTGAAAAATCTACTGTCATCTGTTGAGGATTCATTGAATCCACACTAGAGGTGATCTGGACTGCAAAATCAGAGTTATATCTATTTGGAAATTCTTTTTCTGCAAGTTCGTTTAAAATTTCCGTAATTCTCTCCGCATGATTTTGGGAAACACAAAAAATTAGTGTTTTTCCAATTTCATCCGTGAAGGGATCTAATAAAGCGTTTTTAATAAACGCATTACAAAAAGATAAATTCGTTTCATGAGATTTAAATCTTTTTTCGTAATCTTTTTTTGTAAAAACTTCTTCTTCAACATCATTACCGTCTTCATCAACACCCTTAAATGATAATCCTTCTTCTTTCATCATTTCTGCGGAAAGACCTGTCTCTACATCTATAACAGTTGGATTTACTAAAAATCCATCTCTAACTCCATCTGCTAATGTATATTTAAAAGTTGGTTCACCATCTTCGCAACCAAATATAGTGTATGTATCTAAAATTAATCTTCTCTCTAATTGTTTAGGATCAGACACAGACATGTTGTCAGCATCCACAGATTTTAAGAAATCTCTAGGAGTTGCGGTTAAACCTAATTTAAATCCAACAAAGTATTCAAAAACATTTCTACTTCTAAGTCCTAGACTTCTGTGTGCTTCATCTGAAATAACAAAGTCAAAATCATTTGGTTGAAATATTCTCTTATATTTATTGTGTTTAGTAAATGATTGTACAGTTGAAATTACAATTTCTGCTTTTCTCCAATCATCTTTATTTTCTTTCCAAATAACTGTTTTAAAATCATTTTTTAAAACTTGTTCAAACTCTTTCTTCGCTTGGGTTTCTAATTCTAATCTATCTACTAAAAATAAAACTCTTTTTACTTTATACAATCTTAAAAACATTTTAATTATTCCAGCAGAAGTATTTGTTTTTCCAGTACCGGTCGCCATTTCTAAAAGAAACCTGTCTCCACCATTTTTAATTTTATCCTTTATTGCTTGAATTGCTTTAACTTGATAATCTCTTAAAAACTTAAGTTTATTTTTTTTAATGAAACTTTCTTTTTTATCTTCATTGTTAAAATCAGGATTTTTTTTGTATTCTGGAAACTGTGTTAATGTTAAATAATCATCATTAACGTCTTCATCTTCATCTCTTGGAGGATTAAAAGACTCTCCTCTTAATTCTAAATATTTTTGGGTTGGTAATCTATCTATTAAATGTGGATTGCCTAATTTTGTATCCCACAAATAATGCTTAATTCCATTAGATAGAATTATAAATCTTGATTTTAAAGATTGGGCGTATTGTCTTGATTTTTCTTTACCTGCTAGAGGAGACTTGGAACTGTTTTTTGCCTCAACTGTACATAAAAAAAAACCTTTAGAATTTAACAAAACGTAATCTGCTTTTCCATGCTCATTTTTTATTTCAGTTTTGACATTGATTTCTTTATCTTCATGCCAACCAGGAAGTTTCCAACCTGATTCCAAAAGCATTTTATCTATTTTTATTCTTGCATCAGTTTCTTTTAAACTCATATTCAAATTTTACCCCAATTCTCAGTGAAGTCGAGAAGCAAGGTTTTAGAAATATGGTCAAACTCTCAGTGAATTCCTCAGTGAAGTATTTCAAAAAGTCTATATTTTATGTTATTAATTAAAATTGAGGGAGAAACAGAACGGCCCTTTAAATTTTGCTTTTAACAAAGTTTTTTACTTCTTCAGTGTTGTTTTTTAATACTTGAAAATTCTCATTTTTATCAAGCACATGTTGAAGTTCTTTTGGTAATTTTTCATGCTTATTTATTGCATTATTTGTAGCATCTGGAAATTTACATGGATGTGCAGTTGATAAAACAACACAGTCATTAAAAGATAGTTTTTTTGCAGCCCCTACTCCAACCGCTGTATGAGGATCTAATATGATATTATTTTCTTCATAATTTTTTTTAATAATGTCTAAAGTTTCTTGTTCATTACAAGTTTCTGATAAAAAATCCTTTTGAATTACATCTAAATTGTTCTTTTCAATTTGATAAGAATTTTGCTTAACTTTTTTCATAATTTCTACTGTTTTTTCGGAGTCAGAATTATTTACGTAATAAATTAATCTTTCAAAGTTACTTGCTAATTGAATATCCATACTAGGTGACAATGTTTCTTTAACTTCTTTTGAAATATAATCTCCTTTTGAAATCGCTCTATGCAAAATATCATTTTCGTTTGTTGCAACAATTAGTTTATCAATTGGTAATCCCATTTTCTTTGCAAGATAGCCCGCAAAAACGTCGCCAAAGTTTCCTGTAGGAACAGAAAATGAAATAGTTTCTTTTCCTAATTTAAAATATGAATAAAAATAATATACCGCTTGAGCAATAATTCTTGCCCAATTTATTGAGTTCACACCTGACATATTTATTGATTTAGAAAACTCAAGATCAGAAAACATACTTTTAACTATGTTTTGGCAATCATCAAAGTTTCCATCAATTGCAATATTAAATACATTTTTATCATCAACAGTAGTCATTATCTTTCTTTGAACAGAAGAAATTCTATTATTTGGATGTAAAACAAATATATTTAAATTAGATTTTCCTTTAATAGCATCAATTGCTGCTGCTCCAGTATCACCAGAAGTTGCAACTACTATGTTTATTTTTTTGTCGTTTTTCTTCAAATAATATTCATACAAATTACCAATGAATTGCATTGCAACATCTTTGAAAGCTAACGTTGGTCCATGAAATAATTCTAATAATTTTATTTCTCCAACATTTGAGATTTTTACAACCTCTTTTTCTCTAAATGTTGAATATGATTTTTTAATCAAAGACGAAAGTTCTTCTCTTGAGATAAAATCTCCTGAAAATTGATTTATTATTTCAGCAGATAATTCATTATAATTTAAGTTTTTAAGTTTTAATAATTCTTCTCTGCTATACTTTTTTAATGATTTTGGCACATAAAGACCTCCATCATCAGCAAGACCTTTTAGAAAAACTTCTCCAAAACTGTATTCTTTTTCGTTACTTCTTGTGCTTATATATTTCATCTAGAGTATTCATAAACACTCTAGCGGAATTTTTTTGAGGCGCAATCCTTAAATTAAACTGTCGATTAAGAATAATACAAAAATTAAAAATAAATATAGAATTGAATATCCAAAGACTTTTTTTGCTTTATTTAAATCAAATTTATCTTTTTTAAATTTATATAAATCATAGCAAATATAATTATAATAAACGGTAAGTGCTAAAGAACTGACAAGAAACATTTTGCCAGTAAAACCTATGATATATGGCAACATAATCACGGGCAGCATAAATAAAGAATAAACAAATATTTTTTTCTTTGTTTCTTCAATTCCATTTGTAATTGGAAGCATTGGAATTTTTGCCTTTGAATAATCTTCAGCTTTATAAAGGCTTAAGGCCCAAAAATGAGATGGTGTCCAATAAAATATAATTAAAAAAAATGTTATAGGTTCTATCGTTAAAGAGTTTGTTGCAATGGTCCAGCCTATAACTGGAGGCAAGGCTCCTGAAGCTCCACCAATAACAATGTTCTGGGGTGTTTTTCTCTTTAACCAAATTGTGTAAACAAAAAGATAAAAGGAAATGGTTACTAATAACAAAAATGCCGACAAGAGATTTGAAAAATAATAAAGTCCACAAACTGAAATAATTGATAGAGCCACACCGAATATTAAAGCGTGATCTCTATTGATTTTTCCAGTTGGTATTGGTCTAAGACAAGTTCTTGTCATTAATTTATCCAAATCAGCCTCATACCACATATTAAGTGCTCCAGCTGCACCTGCTCCGATCGTAACAAAGAAAATACTTATTAATGAATCAAATAAAGGAATTGTAGTTTGTGAAGTTAATAATCCAACAGCACATGTAAATATAACCAAAGACATAACCCTTGGTTTCATTAATAATAATAAAGATTTTAAATAAGATGAAGTATTTAAAAATACTGAGCTTTTATTTTTTGAAGTAACAGTAGTCAAAACTAATCTACATTCAGACTAACAAATACAACTAATAAAATTACACCAATAATAAGAATATGATTGCCTAAATCAAAAATTCCTACTTTTGAATTTTTCTTATCAATTAATCTTCTACTTAGTGGAAGGTTGTCGTAAGGATTAATTTTTATTTCCGATGTTTGTTCTTCTTTTTCATTTTCTACTTTTACTGAAAATCCAAACCACGTTAGATAAATAAATAATAGGAAGAAAATTAAAAAACCAGCTAATATAGTATATCCATCCATAATTAATTATCCTCCTACAACAAAATAAAAAAATCTAGTAAAAACTGTATATTCAAATTCCGCAACCATAAGAAATATAAAACAAGCAATCGCTGTCATTGGCCATAAAAGAACATTAACTAGAGCATATCTTTCCCAGTATAAGTGCATAAAGAAAGCCATAATTAATCCTGCTTTTAAAAACATAAAAAATAAAATCAAAGACCATCTAAGCACTCCTTGGAATTGATACCAATCAACCATGTATGAAAAAAAACTTAAAACGAATAATAGGCCCCATATCCAAAGATATATTCCAATCTTATGTGTTGATGTTTGTTCTTGTTTTTTTGTTTTTTCCATATTTCAACTTACCATAAATAAAAGAATGCAAAAATAAATACCCATACTAAATCTACAAAGTGCCAATATAAACCAAGAATTTCAATTTCAACATAATCACCTTTCATTGTTGTAAACCAACCTCTTTTACCTTCATCATAATGACCTGCAAAAGTTTTATAAGCATAGATAAATAAGAAAATTACTCCTATTGATACGTGGGTTCCATGAAATCCAGTTATCATGAAGAAAAAAGATCCAAATTGTGGTGCACCAAAAGGATTTTCCCAAGGTCTTACACCTTCGTGGATTAATTTACCCCATTCAAAGGCTTGCATACCTACGAAGGTAAGTCCGCCAATCGCCGTAGCTAATATAAGCCATCCACACATTTTTTTATTTTTTTCATAACCATATTTTACAGCAAGAGCCATAGTTCCACTGCTTGTGATTAAAACAAATGTCATGATAGCAATAAGTAACAAAGGAACATCTACACCGAATACATGTAACCCAAAAACTTCACTTGGATTAGGCCAATCAATTATAGTTGAACCTCTACCCTTCATGTATGAAATTAAAAAACAACTAAATATAAAGGTATCACTTAACAAAAAGATCCACATCATTGCCTTACCCCAATGAACACCTTTGAACATGGTTTGATCAGAACCAGTGTCCTTTGCCATTCCTTTAAAACCGGGTTTTAATTCGTAGCCTTCTATTTTAAAATCAGACATGATTTAATATTTATGTTTTTTCTACTTTCGTATGCGCCACTTCACTTGGTGGTGTAGTTTGGGTTATAAAATCTTCTTTAGCTCCAGGAACGCTGTAATCATAAGCCCATCTATGAACTGTTGGAAGTCTATCACCCCAATTACCATGTTCAGGTGGAACTGTTGGTGTTAACCATTCTAGTGAACATGCCTGCCAAGGATTATGTCCTGCTGGCTTACCCGTCTTTAAAGTTTTAATAATATTATAAATTAAAATAAATTGTGCGGCACCAACTATAAAGGCTGCTAAACTAATAAATTCATTCATTCCAACAGCGGATGTAACATATGGACTGTCATACATTTCAAAGTATCTTCTTGGTACTCCAATAAATCCTAAGTAGTGCATTGGGAAATAAATTGAATAAGCACCTAAAAATGTTAACCAGAAATGCCATTTGCCCAATTTTTCATCCAAAAACCTTCCTGCTACAAGTGGAAACCAATGGTAAACAGCACCCATAATTACCATAAGTGGTGCAATACCCATAACCATATGAAAGTGTGCAATAACAAAGTATGTGTCTGACAATGGAACATCAACACTAACATTTCCTAAGAAAATTCCCGTAATTCCACCATTTACAAAAGTAACAATAAAACCTAAACACCATAGCATAACAGTGTTAAGCCTAATGTTTCCTCTCCAAAGCGTTAATATCCAGTTATAAACTTTCATTGCTGTAGGGACAGCTATTATAAGAGTGGTAGTTGCAAAAAAGAATCCAAACCAAGGATTCATTCCACTAACATACATGTGGTGTGCCCATACAAAAAAGCTTAGTGCACCTATACCAACTATAGCCCAAACCATCATTCTATAACCAAATATATTTTTTCTAGCATGCACAGAAATTAAATCTGAAATTATTCCAAATGCAGGTAGTTCAACAATATAAACTTCAGGGTGTCCGAAGAACCAGAATAAATGTTGGAAAAGTATAGGACTTCCACCGCCATATTCTAAAACTTCTCCTGCTTTTAAAATAGTTGGCATGAAAAAGCTTGTTCCAAGCACATTGTCTAAACTCATCATTAATGCACCTACCAATAATGCTGGGAAAGCTAGCATTGCTAACACTGTAGCAGTAAAAATTCCCCAAACAGTTAGGGGCATTCTCATCAATGTCATTCCTCTTGTTCTAGCTTGAAGTACAGTAATTAAATAGTTTAAGCCACCCATGGTAAATCCGGCTACAAATAAAATTAGGGATATACACATCAACATTATTCCCCATCCTGATCCTGGAGTACCTTCTAAAATTGCTTGAGGAGGATAAAGCGTCCAGCCTGAACCTGTTGGTCCACCAGGAACAAAAAAACTTGCTAATAAAACTCCTACCGCAACAAAAAAACTCCAAAAACTTACCATGTTAAGATAAGGAAAAACCATATCTCTTGCACCAACCATCAATGGTATTAAATAATTTCCAAATCCACCTAAAAACAGTGCAGTTAAAAAATAAACTACCATTATCATTCCGTGCATTGTTACAAATTGATAATAATGCTCTGCGGTCATAAAAGGAACTAATTCTGGAAAGCCCAATTGTAAACGCATCAACCAAGAAAGAATTAAACCAATTATTCCTGTAAAAGTAGCTAAAAGAAAATATTGTACTCCAATAACTTTTGCATCCTGGCAAAAAATCCATTTTGTTATAAAACTATGGCCATGATATAAATCCTGTTCTCCAACTTCAGCAGGCCTTACATAATCCATATCTGGTGTTATTCCAGATCCTCCTCCGGAAATAGTTTCTGAGGATTGGGCTTGTATTGTTTTATTATCGCTAAAATCTTCTGACATTTGTTTCCTTTATATATTTTTTACCATTTAATTTATTTTTTTGCCAATTTTGTTTTTTCGTTTTCTAATATCTTATGTTTTGCTATTAAGTCTGAAAATGTTTCTTGTTGTTGAAGCCAATTATCATAGTCTTGTTTGTCTTGTACTTCTACACCGCCTCTCATAGCATAATGCCCAACTCCACAATATTCAGCACACAAAACTTCAAACTCTCCAGTTTTATTAGGCTCAAACCAGTAATAAGTTACAATTCCAGGTACTGCATCCATTTTTGCTCTAAATTGAGGAACATACCAATTATGAAGTACGTCGACTGATCTCAATAATATTTTAACTGGCCTATTGTTTTCTAAATTTATTACATCACTTTGAATCATTACATCATCATTTCCGAAAGGATCATCTAAATTAATTCCAAAAGGATTATTGTCATTTATATTAACAACTTTTGTAGTTCCTAATTTTCCATCTTCACCAGGAAGCCTATATTGCCATCCCCATTGCCATGCCATTACATCTATCTCAATTGCATTTTTTGGAACATTAACATACTGATTCCATATAATTAATCCTGGAGCTAAAAGAGCAGCTACACCTAATGTTGTTGCCCATGTAAGTATTTTTTCTAATTTTTTATCTTCGGGTTTGTATTCTGCTTTTCTTTCTTTTTTATAAGAAAATTTAAAAACGCAGTAAACCATGAAAAGACAAACAGCTATAAAAACTCCTCCACCGATCCAGAATGTTAAAGTAATGGTATCATCCATTCCTCCCCAGTTTGAAGCAACATCTGTCCAATACCAAGGAGTAAAAATATGGAACAATACTGATCCAAGAATTACTAAAAAGAATATAATACCTACGTGCATAACAGCCTATATAGAATAAATATCATATAAAAACCTATGACAAAATGTCTTAAGAATCTCCCAAAATATCAAATATAACAATGATTATATGCTCGGAAAAATCGAAATTTTAGCTGTTATTCTAATACTGGTTTTATTATTTTATTTTGTTATTTCTTTTGGCGCAGGAGCATTCTCAAAAAAAGAAACCAATTCAAGAACAAAAAAATATTTGAAGTCTGTAAATATACTGCTGTCTATAATTGCAGTTGTTGGAGTTGTACTGGTTCTATTTTTATAATATTTTTTAAGCAATTAATGATTTGCACCAAGCTATAACTGAATCGTTGTAAATAAACATAATTCCAAAAAATACCAACCAAACAATAAATAAAAATAACCAATAAAGAGATAATGCTTGTAGGTTACTTGTCTCTTTTACATAATCTTTCTCTTTCAATTTAAATATTCTTGAGCTTATTTTGCCCCAAAAAAACAAACCACCCAATAAATGTAATCCATGCAATGCTGTAAAAATATAGTAAGAAGAAAAATAATTATTTGTTGAAACAAAATGACCTTGTTTCATCAATTGATACCAAAGTATAATTTGCAAAAATAAAAATAAATAACTTAAAGCTCCTACTGCAACAATATTATTTTTTATTTTATTTGTTAAATTATTTTTTAAATCTTTGCTTATTTTGCTAAAAAAATATGTAACAAAAATTAAAACTAAAGTATTAATCCATAATAATTTGTTCTTTAAAATTAAAGTCGTATCTTGTTCTGGAGGTATTGAATAAAGATAAGCTGTAAAAATTAAACTAAATATTGCTGTACTAATTCCAAATATTATAATTACCGCTGACATTTGATTTGTAACGCCAAAAGTTTTGCCTACATGCTTATTATCGATTAAAGCCTGGCTTTCTTCCCATGGTTTTTCTAAAAGTGTGCCAAATAGTTTCTTTATAATGGATGACATGGTATTTATATAATTATTAAAAAATATTTTACAACAATGAATTTAAAAACCTCAATAACAATTATTATAGGTTGTTTGGTAATATTTCTATTTGTTATGTTGCCTATATTCATATCTATAGAAAAAAAAGAAGATGATTATGTTAAAAAATTTCAAGGATCTTCTTTTTCATTAAATGACGTAAATAATGATATTATAACAGAATCTTCTTTTGAAGGACCTCTAACTGCAATATTTTTTGGTTTTACAAATTGTCCAGATGTATGTCCAATGACATTAAATAATTTGGATTTAGCAATAAAAAATTTAGATCAAGAAAAGAAAAAAAAATTTAAAGTTTTTTTTGTTAGTATTGATCCAGAAAGAGATAGCCCTGAAGTTATAAAAGATTACTTAAATTCATTTGAGAATAAAATTTATGGAATTACTGGAGATCCAAAAAAAGTATTTCTTATGTCTAAATCTTGGGGAGTTCTTTCTGAAAAAATTTTTACTGAAGATGGAAACTATTTAATAAATCATAGCTCTTCTATTATTTTATTAAAAGATGGAAAATATCTTAGCAGGATTAGTCATCATGCAGAATACGATGATATTTTCAAAAATATAAATAAATATTTAAGATAATAAATTAAAACTTATTATTGATATCATTGAAATCGCAGCTGTTTCAGATCTTAAAATATTATCGTTTATTTTGAGTGGTATTATATTTTTTAGTTTTAAAATATTTTCTCTTTCTTTTAATGAAAAATCTCCCTCTGGTCCTATTAAAACACATAATGGATTTTTACTTTTAATATCTATTTTTTTATTGTCTGTATTTAAATCTCCAAAAATTATATTTGTATTTTGATTTGACTTTAAGAAAGCATCTAGTTTTATAAGTTTATCTAAAGATGGGATATTTAATCTTTTACTTTGTTCAGATGCTTCTATGATAATTTTATTTAATCTTTTATCATTTAACTTTCTTACAACCGTTCTTTCAGTTAATATTGGAATAAATCTAGTAACTCCAATTTCAGTTGCCTTTTGAATCATTAAGTTTAAATAATTTAGTTTAATTGGAGCAAATGCTAACCAAATTTCTTTTTCACTATTTGCAGATCTTAATTTTTTTTTTACTGAAAATTCTACAATTCCTTTATTAATATTCTCTACTTTTGCCTCCCATTCTCCACTTTGATTGAATAAAGAAAAACTTTTGCCCATATTTATTCTCATGACTTTAGATAAATAGTGAGATTGTGATTTGTCCAATGTAGAATTTAAATTTAATGATAAACTTTTTTCAAAAAATAATCTAATATTGCTCATCTATACAAGTTAATTTATGAAAAATATTAAAGCAATAATATTTGATGCCTACGGAACATTATTTGACGTTAATTCCGCAGCAGAAAAATGTAAAAGTAAAATTGGAGATAAATGGGAAAATTTTGCAAATTACTGGAGAAAAACACAATTAGAATATACTTGGCTCAGAAGTCTAATGGGCAGACATAAGGATTTTTGGCAAATTACAGAAGATAGTCTAGACAAGTCTATGAAAGCTTTCAAAATAGATATTGGAATGAAAAATGAATTATTAGATTTATATAAAGTTTTATCACCTTACCCAGAAGTAAAACAAACTTTAGAAAAGCTTAAAGAGAAAAAATATAAATTAGCTATACTATCAAACGGAACTCCTGCTTTGCTTAATGAATTGGTTAAAAGTAATGATCTTCAAAATTTATTTGATGATATTTTTTCTATAGAAGAAGTTAAAATATATAAACCAAGTTCAAAAGTCTATGATATGCCAATTAAAAAATACAACATGAAAAAAGAAGATGCTGCTTTTTTAAGTGCTAATACTTGGGATGTTTCTGGTGGTGGAAATTATGGATTTACTTCTGTTTGGGTAAATAGAAACAATAATATATTTGATAATCTTGATTATAAACCTAAAAATGAAATTAGTGGGTTAAATCAACTCATTGATATTTTATAGAATAAAACTAACTAAGAAATTGACATGACAAATATAGCAGACCTAGTTGGAAGAATTTTAATTTCGGCATTATTCCTCTTAAATGGAATTTTTAAAATTAATAACTACGATGGGACTATTGGCTGGATGGAAAGCTTTGGTATGCCTGGAATATTATTAATTCCAGCAATTATTTTAGAAATAGTAGGTCCAGTTTTAGTTATTATTGGTTATAAAACAAAGTTGGCTGCAGGATTATTAAGTTTATTTTGTATAGCTACCGCAGTTATTTTTCATAATGACTTTGCTGATCAAATACAGTTTACTTCTTTTTTAAAAAATATTGCTCTTGCGGGCGGTTTTTTAATACTTTTTGTAAATGGCGCTAAAGACTTTAGTGTAGATAAAAAATTCAAAAAATAAAATATGTCAAATATTGAAATAAAAAAAATTATTAACCCAATAACAGCCTCTGATGGAGCGGGTGTAAAGTTAAAAAGAAGTATTGGAGTTGAGCCTGATTACTTTGATCCTTTTTTAATGTTAGATGAATTTGGTTCGGATAATAAAGATGATTACGTAGGAGGCTTTCCTCCTCATCCCCATAGAGGAATAGAAACTGTTACTTATATGCTTCAGGGTGAATTTGAACATGAAGATAGCACGGGTGCAAAAGGTAGAATGTCTTCGGGTGATGTCCAATGGATGAAAACAGGTAGCGGTATAATTCATTCTGAAATGCCAGCAATGTCAGACGGTCGACTTCACGGATTTCAGCTATGGATTAATATGCCTGCTAAATTAAAGATGAGTAAGCCTGATTATATCTACATTGATTCAGATAAAATGAGTGTTCATGAAGATAATGATAAACAAGTAAAAGTTATTGCTGGAAAATTTGAAAAAGCAGAAGGTCTTGTTAAAGGACATAACATTGAGCCAGTATATTTTGATGTTGAATTAAATAAAAATAAAAAATTTATTTTTAAACTTCCCTCAACTCACAACACATTTATTTATTTAATAAACGGAGAAATACAAATTGGTAAAAGAAAACATGATCGAGTTAAAGACAGTACCTTAATATTGTTAGAAAAAGGTGAAGTTTTAAACGTAATAGCTAAATCAAATTCAAAATTCCTTGTCATTTCCGGAAAACCAATTAATGAGGAAATTGCTAGAGGAGGGCCGTTTGTGATGAATACTAAGGCAGAGATCTTGCAAGCAGTTCAAGATTATCATAATGGTACATTTGTAAAATAATGAAAGCTGCAATAATTAATAAAACCGGTGGACCAGAAGTAATAGAGCTTAAAGATATCAATCTAGAAAAGCCAAGTGAAAATGAAGTTACTATTGAACAAAAAGCAATTGGTTTAAACTATATCGATACATATCATAGATCAGGTCTTTATCCTTTAAAGCTTCCAATAGGATTGGGTCTTGAAGGTGCTGGGATAATTACTGAGGTTGGATCTAATGTTAAAAATTTCAAAACTGGAGAAAAAGTTGCATATGCTGCAATACCTTTAGGTTCTTACTCAACACATAGAAATTTTCCTGCTAGCAAACTTGTTAAAATACCTGAAGGAGTTAATTTAGAAGTTGCAGCAACTTTAATGACAAAGGGTTTAACTACTTATTATCTTTTACACCAAACTTACAAAGTTAAATCGGGTGATACTATATTATTTCATGCAGCTGCAGGTGGTGTTGGACAAATATTTGGTCAATGGGCAAAAAGTTTAGGATGTAAAGTAATTGGAACAGTCGGTTCAGAAGAAAAAATTGAAGTGGCTAAAAAATACGGCTACGACCATGTAATAAATTATTCTAAAGATAATTTTTCAGCTAAGGTAAAAGAATTAACTGATGGTAAAGGTGTTCCAGTCGTTTACGATGGCGTTGGTAAAGATACTTTGGAAGGTTCATTAGAGTGTTTAAAAATGAGAGGAACGATGGTTTCATTTGGAAATGCTTCAGGACCTCTTTCAGATATTAATGTGCCCAAAATGTTGCAACCAAAAGGTTTGTTTTTTGTAAGACCTTCAATGCAACAATATTTAAGTACTAAAGAAGAATTAGATGTAGCCGCATCAACCATGTTTGAAAAAATCAGGTCCGAAAAAGTTAAAATCGAAATATTTAAAAAATATAAATTAGAAGATATTGTTCAAGCTCATAAGGATTTGGAAGGAAGAAAAATTTTAGGTCCTGCAGTAATTATTCCTAATTAATCAATTTTTACATCCATATCTGACATGTGTAACCTTAGGGCATTAGTTGATATTTGAATTTCTCTAATAAAAAATATTATAGATACTATCATTGATAAACAACAAGAACCAAAAATTATTCTAGCTAAAAAAACCTCATCTAAATAAAGAGCAAAAACTGTTAACATATTAAATAAAAATCCAAATGAAGCAAACATTATGGTCCATCTTATAATTGTAATTCTATTGCTTAAGTTTATGAACTGTTTTTTCCACTCTGGTGGTATATGTTTCTCATAAACATGTTCGTCATGAAGCTCTCTTATAAGTTTACTTAGAGTATGAAATCTATTGCTATAAACACTCATAAGCAAGGGGATTGCCGGAAACATAAGTGCTGTTACTGTGTAATCTACATTCATACGAATCAATTTGATTATGAAACTAGGCTTTGTTATTTACAAGAAAATTAAATGGAAAACCTTAAATTATTTATTCAACTAACAAGATTAGATAAACCAATCGGTTATATGTTGTTATTTTGGCCATGTTTATGGGGCCTTACAATTGCTTATAATTTTGAAGATAGTTTAAACAAATATTTTTTTTATTTATTTTTATTTTTCATGGGCTCTGTTCTTATGAGGTCTGCAGGATGTATAGTAAATGATATAGTTGATAGAAACTTTGACAAAAAGGTTGAAAGAACAAAAAATAGACCTATTGCATCTGGAAAAATTTCTGTTTTTTTGGCTTCACTATATGCATTAATTTTATGTATTTTGGCATTTATAGTTTTAATTAATTTTAATTCTCTAACTATACTTCTTGCTATCTTATCAATGCCCTTGGCCTTTACTTATCCTTTAATGAAAAGATTTACTTACTGGCCTCAGCTCTTTTTAGGAATAACATTTAACTATGGATTAATATTGGCATGGATATCAATTCATGAAAGTATTGGTTTGGCTCCAATTTTGTTTTATTTTGGGGCCATATTTTGGACACTTGGTTATGACACGATTTACGGATACCAGGATATCAAGGATGATGAAATAATTGGAGTTAAATCAACTTCCATAAAGTTTAAAGAAAATCCAAAGAGAGTTTTATACTTATTTTATTTTATGACTTTTTTTATCTCTTGTAGGCTTAGGATATTTAATGAAATTTAGTAATATTTATTTTATATTTTTAATAGTACCACTTTTACATTTTTTTGTTTACCAAATAGGTAGGCTAGATATTAAAAGTCCAATTAAATGTTTAAAATTATTTAAATCAAACAATTTTTTGGGTTTAATAATTTTTTTAAATTTATTAATTGGTAAAATTTTATAATTTATGAATAATAAAGAAATATTAAATAAACTTTATAATAATTATACAAAAAGTTTTTTACCAAAAATATTATTTTCCGTTTTTTTTTCTTTATTAGTGGCAGGGAGCACTTCTGCGATAGCTTGGTTGTTAGACCCAGCAATAAAAAAAATATTTATTGAAAAAGACCAAACATTAATATTACTGATACCTGCTGCAATAATTCTTGCATTTACAACCAAGGGCATATCACTTTATATTGCTAAAACAACTTTGATTAAAGTTGGACAAGAAATAACTAAAATTCTTCAGTTGCAACTAATGAAATCAATAATAAAAGCTGATGCTGAAATAGTCGACAAAAAACATTCGGGAAAATTTATTTCTCATTTAAACTTTGATATCTCCCAGATGACAAATTTAGTAAGTGTTGTAATATTAAATATAGCAAAAGATTCATTAACTCTGATTGGTTTAATTGGTGTTATGTTTTATCAAAATTGGAGGTTGGCTTTATTTGCACTAATAATGATACCTCTTGCTTCTTTTGCTGCAAAATCACTAGGTAAAAGAATCGGAAAAGTAACAACTCAGGCTCAGGAGAGTTCGGGTATTCTTACCACCTATATGTTGGAAGTATTTAAGAATCATAAAATAATAAAAATTTTTCAAAAAGAAAATTACGAATTTTTGAGAGCTGAAAAATTTATAAATAATTTAAAACAAAGATTGGTAAAAACAGCTATGGTTTTAGTAAGAGCTTCTCCAATAATGGAAACATTAACTGGATTTATGATTGCTGGTTTAATTTACTATTCAGGAAATTTAATAATAAAACAAGAATTGGATATAAATAATTTCTTTTCCTTTTTAGCAGCAATGATGTTGGCCTATCAACCAGTTAGATCTTTGGCGACTATCAATATGTCAATTAATCAAGGTCTGTCAGCTGCAAAAAGAATTTTACCTCTAATTGAGCAAGAAAATAATATTAAAGAAAAACCCAATGCTTTACCTTTAAAAACAACAAATGGAGAAATAAAATTTGAAAATATAAGTTTTAAATATAATAACGAAGAAAGAGAAGTTTTAAATTCAATAAATTTAAATATTGTTGGTGGTGAAATGACTTCTTTAGTTGGCCACAGTGGGGCTGGAAAAACAACAATATTAAATTTAATACCTCGATTTTACGATAAAGTTTCAGGAGATATAAAAATTGATGGTCAATCAATATATGATATTTCAATATCGTCTTTGAGAAAGAATATTTCTCTTGTTAATCAGGATACAACGTTATTTGATGATACAATTAAAAATAACATAGCCTATGCAAACCTAGATGCAACTGAGGATGAAATTTTTGAGGCTGCAAGACTTTCACATTGTAATGAGTTCATTGATAAATTACCAAATAAATTCGATACAGCCATAGGAGAAAATGGGACTAGACTCTCAGGAGGAGAAAAACAAAGACTTTCTATTGCTAGAGCTATGTTAAAAAAAAGTAAAATTATTTTATTGGATGAAGCCACTTCATCCTTGGATGCTGAAACAGAAAGTAAAATCCAAGAAGCAATTAAATTACTCACAAAAGATAGAACAACTTTAGTAATAGCCCATAGACTTTCTACAGTAATGAATTCTAAAACAATCTGTGTAGTTGATAATGGAAAAATTATTGCAGAAGGAAATCATGCAGAGTTACTACAAAAATCTGATATTTATAAAAACTTCTATGAAAAACAATTAAGAAAAGATTAATGTTATTTTTTTATAGACTGACAATAAATTTTATTTTTATAATTTCGCCAATAATAATAATTTATAGAATTTTAAAAAAAAAAGAAGATCCAAAAAGATTTTTAGAAAAAATAGGTAAATTTAGTAAAAAAAATACTAATAATAATTTAATATGGTTTCATGGATCTAGCGTTGGTGAAATCTTAAGCATTATACCTTTGATTGAAAATCTTGAAAAAAGAAAGAATATAAAAAAAATACTAATTACCTCAAATACTTTAAGTTCAGCTAAGATTATAAATAAATTAAAATTAAAAAAAACCTTCCACCAATTTTTTCCATTAGATGCTAAATTCCTCGTAGAAAAGTTTTTAAACCATTGGAAGCCAAAAGCAGTTTTTTTTATAGAATCTGAGATTTGGCCTAATATGATATTAAAAATTAAAGAAAAAAATATTCCTCTGATTCTGTTAAATGCAAGAATTACAAAAAAGTCATTTAAAAAATGGAATAGTATTTTGTCTTTTTCTAAAAAAATATTTAGTGAATTTGATCTGTGTTTAGGTCAAAATAATAAAACTTGTAATTATTTAAAAGCCTTAGGAGCAAAAAATATAAAAAAAATTGGAAATTTAAAATTCTCACAAACTAGTTATAAATTAAAAAATAGATCGGACTTAAAAATAAAAAAAAACTTAAAAAAGAAGAAAATTATTTTTTCAGCAATAAGCACACATAAAGGTGAAGAATTGTTTTGTGCAAAAGTTCATGTTAATTTAAAAAAAAAATACAAAAATATTGTTACAATTATAATTCCCAGGCATATTAATAGAGCCAATGAAATTAAAGAGGAATTAAATTCAAATAATTTAAATGTCCATTTGCACACCTCAAAAAGAGCTATTAATATTAATACTGATATTTATCTTGTAGATACATATGGGGAAACCAAATCATTTTTAAAACTATCTAGAATAACATTTATGGGAAAGTCGATATATGCTGCTGGAGGACAAAACCCTTTAGAAGCAGCTCGATTGGGAAATAGAATTATTCATGGCCCAAATATAGAAAATTTTACAGAAGTTTATGAATTTCTTAAAAAACATCGAATTTCTTCAAAAATTAGATCATATAAAGATTTAGAAAATTTAGTTGTCAAATTTGACCAAAAAAAAAATTATTCTCAACAAATTACAAAAAAATTGGCCTATATAGGTAATCAAATTTTATTAAATAATGAAAAAGAAATTAATAAATATTGCTGACTTATGAATTTCAAAAAACCAGAATTTTGGGATGACTCTAGATTATCTTTTTGGTCAGTAATTTTATACCCTTTCTCTCTTTTATTTTTAATAGTTTCTTTAATAATCAATATTTTTAAAATTCAAAAAAAATTTCCAATATCTATTATTTGTGTGGGAAATATTTATTTGGGAGGAACTGGAAAAACTCCTTTAGCTATAGAAATATTTAAAATTATTAAATCTTTTGGAAAAAATCCAGGTTTTATAAAGAAAGGCTATCATAATCTTTATGATGAAATTCAAATATTAAAAAAAATTGGAGAAACTTTCACAAATAAAAATAGAAAAAAAGCAATTGGTTCATTAATTTTATCTGGTCATGATATCGCGATTTTAGATGATGGCTTTCAAGATTTTTCAATTAAAAAAGATTTTTCAGTTTTATGTTTTAACTCAAAACAATTGATTGGTAATGGTTTCATAATTCCATCCGGACCATTAAGAGAAAATTTTTCTTCAATTAAAAAAGCAGATTGTATTTTTATTAATGGAGATAAAAATTTAGAATTTGAGAATAAATTAAAAGAAGAAAAGAAAGATTTAAAAATATTTTACTCTAAATATAAAATTAAAAATCTAGATAAATTTAAAAATAAAAAAGTTATAGCTTTTGCTGGAATTGGCAACCCATCAAACTTTTTTGATCTTTTAAAAGAAAATAATTTGGATTTAAAAAAAACATATTCATTTCCAGATCATCATAATTATTCTGATAAGGATTTTAAATATCTACTAAAAAAAAATGAACTTGGTGAATTATTAGTTACAACCGAAAAAGACTATTCCAGATTAAATGAAAAAATGAAAAAAAATTTTGATTATGTTGAAGTTGATTTGGAAATTGAAAATAAAAATGAATTTATAAATTTTATAAAGGATAAAATATGAAAATAATAAAATATTTTTTTCAATTTATTTTCATTTATTTTTTATTAATTATTTTTAAAATAATTGGATATAAAAATGCATCAAACTTGGGAGCAGTTATTGGAAAAACAATTGGTCCTTTATTTCGATCAAATAATAAAATTCAAAGTAATTTAAAAAATTCTAATATTGGTAGTTCTGAAGAAGAAAGAAAATCTATAATTGATAATATGTGGAGCAATTATGGAAGAATATTATCTGAATATGTTTATTTAAATAAATTTAGAAGTAACATGTTAGGTGATTTCGTTAAAATTGAAGGTTTAAATTATTTAAATGAAATTAAAAATAATAATGAAAGAGTAGTATTTATATCAGGACATTTTAATAATTTTGAGCTAATGGCAATGGAAATAGAAAAAGCTGGTATAAATTTATGTGCAATTTATAGACCTCTTAATAATCCATTTTTAAATATTATTATGGAAAAAATTAGAAAAAACTATATTTGCAAAAATCAAATAAAAAAAGGTAAGAGTGGAACTAGAGATTTATTAAATTTTTTTAAAAAAAATTTTTCTGCAGCATTAATGATTGACCAAAGAGTAAGTGAAGGTGAAGATGCAAATCTATTTGAACGTACTGCAAAAACTACAACCATACCTGCACAATTAGTAAAAAAATATGGTTGTAGTATTATTCCAGTTTATATTGAAAGAGTTAGAAACTACCATTTTAAATTATATTTTCAAAAACCATTGAAATTTGATGATAATCTATCAGCTCAACAAATAACAACTGAGCTTAATAAAATACTTGAAAAAATGATTTTAAAAAATCCCGATCAATGGATTTGGTCGCATGATAGATGGAAATAAATCAATTTTTTTTAGATAATTCTTCTCTTTTTTGTGAAGCTTCAACATGAGAAAAATAAGGTTCTTGAAGTTCTACATTCCAATAATTTAACTTATCTAAAAATATTTTCTTTCCTGAAATTGCGCAAATAACATGATCTCCATCTTCTAATATCTCAAAATTATTAGGTAAATATTTTATTCTAGCTAATTTATTTTTCATTATGTAGAAATGTATTTATATATGATTATTTGTATCATAGGAAGCGGAGGTAGAGAACATGCCATTTGTAAAACAATCTCATTATCTTCAAAAGTAAGCAAAATATACTGCATACCAGGTAACGCAGGAACTAAACAATTAGCAGAAAATATAGATTTACATATTAATGATTTTGGAAAAATTTTAAAATTTTTAAAAAAATCAAAAGTTGATCTAGTTATAGTTGGTCCAGAAAAACCATTAGTAAACGGTATTGTAGATTACTTGGAAGACAATAACATTAAAGTTTTTGGTCCTAGAAAAATACCTTCACAATTAGAAGGTTCAAAAACTTTTACAAAAAATATTTGTAAAGAATATAATATACCAACAGCAAAGTTTGGGATTTTTAAAAAAAAAGAAGAAACTATAAATTTTTTAAAAAATTCAAAATTTCCAATCGTAATTAAAGCAGATGGATTAGCTGCTGGAAAAGGAGTTTATATATCAAATAATTTATCTGAAGCAGAAGAAGCAGTTAATGAGATTTTTAATGGGAAATTTGGAATAGCATATAAAATACTAGTTGAAGAATTCTTAAATGGTGAAGAAATGAGTTTTTTTGTTATTTGTGATGGGAAAAATTTCAAAATTTTTAAAACTGCACAAGATCATAAAAGAGTTAATGAAGGAGATGAAGGAAAAAATACCGGAGGTATGGGCGCATACAGTCCGTCAGGATTAATAAACGAAGTCTTAGAGAGAAAAATTATTGAAAAAATAATTTCTCCAACTTTGAAAGCTATAGAAGAAATGGGAGAGAAATATATAGGATTTCTTTATGCAGGATTAATGATTGTAGATAACGAACCTTTTTTGATTGAGTATAATGTAAGAATGGGAGACCCTGAGTGTCAAACTATTTTGCCTCTTTTAAAAACTGACTTAATTGATGTTTTTAATGCATGTTGTGAAGAAAATTTAAAAAAATTAAATCTAGAATGGAGAGAAGATAAAAGTCTTTGTATAGTTTTATGCTCTAATGGATACCCTGAAAAATTTACAAATAATTTACAAATTAATAACCTAAATAATTTAAAATTGAGTAATAATGATTTTATTTTCCACGCAGGAACAAAAGAAAGGGGGAATAAAATATTTTCAAATGGTGGAAGAGTTTTGAATTTTGTTTCCCTATCTGACTCATTTAAAGATGCAAGAGAAAGAGCCATAAAACATATAAATCAACTAAATTGGGGAGATGGTTTTTTTAGAAAAGATATTGGATTTAAAATAATAGATAAATGAGAATAATTGGAGGAACTTTTAAAGGCGTTAAAATTTTTGAAGCTTTTGATAAAAATACAAGGCCTCTAAAAGATTTGGTAAAAGAGTCTATTCTTAATATTCTTGAACATTCTAAAGATTCAAGAATAAAATTGAATAACTCGTTAGTTCTAGATTTGTTTGCAGGTACTGGATCTTTTGGTTTAGAATGCATCTCGAGGGGTTCCAAAAAAGTTTACTTCGTGGAAAACTATGATCAATCAATAGAAATTTTAGAAAAAAATATTAAAAAATTGAAGAGTGAAAAAAAAACAAGAATATTTAATGAAGATGTTTTTAATTTTTTTAAAAATCAAAAATTAAAAGATGAAAAGATGGATTTAATATTTTTAGATCCTCCATATAAAGAAGAAAATTTAAAGGTAATCTTAGAAAGTATAACTAAATTGAAATTATTAAAAGAATCCGGGTTAATTGTTTTGCACAGACATAAAAAAGCAAAAGATGAGATTGGTAACAATTTTACTATACAAAGATCTGTTAGATATGGAATATCAAAAATAATATTTTTAAAAATTATTTAAATAATATTTTTTTAGTCTCATTTTTTATTAACTCAACAGATGGTTGATCAAATGGATTAACTTTTAAAGCTCTACCTAATAAAATTGTTTCCAATATAAAAAAACAAAATAATTCTCCTAATGCTTCTTCATTTTTTTTTGCAACTTCGAAAGATCTGAATGGTAGTTTTTTTTTATAAAAAACTTTTTCAGTTGCTATTTTTTGTGCATGAATAATTTCAAAAAAAGATTTATTTTTAAGATAGCTATGTGTCTTTTGTATAAATTTATTATTTAATATTTCTGAAGTTGTATCTTTATTAAAAAAGAAAGTAAAAAAATTATTTTTTGGTCCATCTAAATATAATTGCATTAAACTATGGTTATCACTTGGCATCGTAGATATTATCGGAAGAATACCTTTAGACTTTTTGCCTAAGCTTTCTGCAACAAGCTGTTGATACCATTTAAATAAGTTTTCTGAATTTTTATCATAATTCAAAATTATTGAATTAAATTTTTTTTCTTTAATAAATTTTAATATTGCATTAACATTTTTTATCAATTCATTTAAAAAAATCTTATTATTTATTAAATAATTTAATCTTTTAAATTTATTTTCATTAAGACCCATAATTTCTGCGGGCAACATGCCAACCTCTGATAAAACAGAATAGCGGCCTCCAATATAATTTTTGTGCTCAATAACTTCTGCTCTAAGAGTATTGGCAAGTTTTTTTAAATAACTTTTTTTTTCTTCGGTAATAAAAATATTTTTATTACCATTAACAAATAAGTTTGAGTTTGCAATTGTCTCAAGGGTATTTCCAGATTTAGATATAATAATATTTATTGCTTTTATTTTTTTTTCAGAACTTTTTAATTTTGAATTTAAATTATTTATAAAAATAAATTTTTTTTTTATTTTATGTTTTAAAAATTGGTATATTGCTTCAATTCCTAAAGTTGAACCTCCCATCCCAATTAATCTAAAATTTTTATTTTTACTAATTTTTTTAACTTGATCTTTTGTGTAACTATATTTGTAGTTTGGTTTTAAGGATTCTATAAGTCTAATTTTTTTAAACCACTTCTCATTTTTAAAGCTTTGGAATTTTTTAAATTTTTTAATATTAAAGTTTTTAAATTTAATATTGGAGGTCAACATTTTTAATCATTTATTTTTTCTATTATTAATTTTTCTATACTTGTTTGACCTTCATTGTTGCTTTGAGTACTTTTTTCTAAATTTTCATCAATTTTTAGAACTTTCTTAATATCAATATCTTCCTTGTTTTCAATTTGATCTTCTTCTTGATTTAGTGGTACTGGTAACTCATTGAAGTCTGGGGGAACTGTCAATGGCTTCTTTTTTTCAACCAAAAACTCATCGCTATTATCAGATCTTTTTTTTCCTTGCAAAGCATCCTTTGCGCCAGAGCAAGAAAACAAAAAAAGCATCGAAAATAAAAATATAATTATTTTTTTAAATTTCATTTTTCTTTTTATAATTCAATAATTCAGCAAAAATAAGACAAATAATTCCTAAAGATATAAATATATCAGCAACATTAAAAATAAACCAATGATAACCTTTATAGCTAATATCTATAAAATCTGGCACAGCAGAATAATAAATACGATCGAATAAATTACCAAGAGATCCACCCAATATAATTAGAAAATAATAAACGCTATTATCTTTTGATTTAATGATCAGATATATAATAAATAAATTTACAAAAATAATTAAAGTGGTCATTAAATTATAAATCTCAGATTGTTCAAAAGATAATAATCCAAAACCTATACCAGTATTCCAAACTAAAATTAAATTGATATAGGAATTGATATTTATATCTACAAAGCCTAAATCTTCTAGGACAGATAATATATATAACTTTGAAATTCTATCTGCTAAAAAAATAAATAAAATGATCCAAAAATATATAAAAGTTTTTTTAAAAAATAATTTATTCATTAATTATTTTAATGCACATCCATGTCTTTCACACTTTTCTTTTTTAATTTTCCAACAAACGCTGCATTTTTTACCCTCAGCTTTGTTTGTCTCAACAATAATTTCTTCACCTTCATCTTTTTTAATTTTATCTACATCTGCTCCTGATGTAATACATAGTTCAGAAAAATCAGTTCCTTTAAATAATTGAATTAGTTTATCATTTAAAAGTATTTTTAAATTTGCTTCTAAACTTGAACCAATTTCTTTAGATGCTCTTTTTAACTCTATGCTACTATTACATTTATCCCTTATTTTTATAAGCTCTGTCCATTTGTTATTTAAATCTGGATTATTCCAGTTTGATGGAATTGATGGAAACTTTTCTAGATGAATACTTTCTTTTTCATTAATTTTTAGAAGTGAATGAATTTCTTCAGTTGTAAATGATAATACCGGTGCAAACCATTTTAATAATATTTCAAGAACAATATTTAAAAACTCTATAGTTGAAATTCTTTTTTTACTCTCTAGAGAATCGCAATATAAGGCATCCTTTCTAATATCAAAATAAAAAGCTGATAAATCAGATGTACAAAAATTTATTATTTCTTTATAAATAGTATGGAAATTATATTTTTCAAAATTCTTTTCAAATAAAATATTAAGATTATAGATTTTGTGTAACATATACTGTTCTAGCTCTGGAAAATTACTTGTATTAATTTTTTCAAAATCAACTTTTTCAAATTTGTCATTTAAATTTCCAAGAATGTATCTAAAAGTATTTCTGATTTTTCTGTAAGATTCTGCATGCTGCTCTAAAATTGAATAATCTATTCTTAAATCCTCAGCATAATCAGAAGCTGCTACCCAAATCCTTAAGATATCAGCTCCATACTTTTTTAAAATGTCTTCTGGTGCAATAATATTTCCAAGAGATTTTGACATTTTTAAACCTTTTCCATCAACAACAAATCCGTGGGACAATATAGATTCAAACGGAGCCCTACCTCTTGTTCCGCAAGACTCTAATAGTGATGAGTGAAACCACCCTCTGTGTTGATCTGAGCCCTCTAGATACATAGAAGCAGGCCATTTTAAATCTTCTCTTTTTTCAAGAACATAGGCATGAGTAGAGCCACTATCAAACCAAACTTCAACAATATCAGTCATTTTTTTATAATCCTCAATTTTATATTTTTTGCCTAAAAATCTTTGAGCATCACCTTCAAACCAACAGTCAGCCCCCTCTTTCTCAAATATACTGGCAATATTTTCGTTAACTTCATCGTCGATTAAAACTTCATTTGATTTTTTTGACATAAAAACAGGAATAGGAACTCCCCATACTCTTTGCCTTGAAACACACCAATCGGGCCTTAGCTCAATCATCGACCTTAGTCTTTCTTTTCCTTTATTTGGATAAAAATTAGTTTCATCTATAGATTTTAAAGCTTTCTTTCTCAAGCCATGACTTTCCATCGAAATAAACCATTGCGGTGTTGCTCTATGAACCAAGGGCGCTTTTGAACGCCAAGAATGAGGATAAGAATGAATTAATTCCCCACTAGATAATAAATTTTTTTGTTCATTTAATTTTTCTATAACTATTTTGTTTGCCTTAAAAATATGTATACCTTCAAAAGTTGGAACATGCTTTGTATATTTTCCATCATCATCTACTGTTTCTTCAGCTTTTATATTATTTTTTAAACACAAATTAAAATCATCAGGACCATGGCTAGGCGCACAATGAACAATACCTGAGCCTTGTTCTGTCGTAACAAAATTTGCACTTAACATCGGAATATCATAGTCAAATCCAATTTTTGAAAATGGATGGCTGCATATTGTTCCTTCAAATTCATTTCCTAAAAAGCTCAAAACTTTTGTAAACTTTTTGATATTACAATCCTCTAGTAAAGATTTTAACAAATCTTCCGCTACTACTATTTGTTTATCTTTAAAATTTGATTGATCTTCTATTTTAATAACTGCATATTTTAAATTTTCATTGTAAGCCAATGCTCTATTGGCTGGTATTGTCCATGGAGTTGTTGTCCAAATTATAATTTGGCTATTCAAAAGTTTCTCATTTTTTGATTTTTTAATATTAAATGCTGCATAAATTGTATCAGACTTATGATCCATGTATTCAACTTCTGCGTCCGCCAATGCTGTTTTTTCTACTGTGGACCAAAGAACAGGTTTATAACCTCTGTAAAGACTTCCTTCTTTTAAAAATTTACCAAGCTCTCTAACTATTTGGGCTTCAGCATCAAAACTCATTGTAGAGTAGTAATTTTCCCAGTCACCTACTACTCCAAGTCTTTTAAATTGCTTTTTATGTACCTCAATCCATTTCTTTGCGAAATCTCTACATTCTTTTCTGAATTCATTTATTGGAACTTCATTTTTATTTTTTTTGTTTTTTTTATATTGTTCCTCAATTTTCCATTCAATCGGCAAACCGTGACAATCCCAACCTGGCACATAAACAGAATCTTCTCCTTTCATCTGATGAAATTTTACTATTACATCTTTAAGAATTTTATTAAGTGCTGTTCCCATGTGTATATCTCCATTGGCATATGGAGGGCCATCATGAAGGACAAATTTTGTTTTTCCTTTGCTAGAAGATCTTAACTTTTTATATAAATCAATTTTATCCCAGTAATCAATTATTCCAGGTTCTTTGTTTTGTAAATTTGCTTTCATTGAAAAAGCAGTTTTGGGAAGATTGATATTGCTTTTGCTCATTATTTTAATTTAATTTTTTTGCTTTTCTGATGTCTAAATTAATTTGTTTTTTTAATTGGTTTATATTTTTAAATTTCTTTTCTTTTCTTATAAAGTCTATGAACTCAATAGTTAAGTGCTTATTATAAAGATTCCTTGAAAAATTAAATATGTGAACCTCTAAAAGTATTTCTTTTTGATTAAAAGTTGGCCTATAACCTAAATTTGCAATTCCCCTTAATAATTTTTTATTTTTATTTATTAAAATATTCACTGCATATACTCCAGGTTTTGCAATAACATAATCATTAAGTTTAATATTACATGTTGGAAATCCAATTTTTCGTCCCATTTTTCTTCCCACACTTACTTTTCCGTCTATAGACCAATTTCGATCTAAATATCTATTAACAATATTAATTTTCCCATTAGATATTAATTTTCTAATTAATGTAGATGAAATAATTTTAGTTTTTTTCTTTAGTGGCTTGGGATTAATTATTTTAAAATTATATTTTTTTTCAAAAAATTTTAATTTATTTACATTTCCTTCTCTTTTATTGCCAAACCTAAAATTATTACTGACAAAAATATATTTCGGTCTGAGTTTCTTAAATAAAACATTATCAATAAATTTTATATAATTCATTTTGGAAAATTTTTTATCAAACTTTTTAATTATGACAAAATCTATTTTAAATTTTCCGAAGGAGTTTATTTTTTGATTTAGATTAGAAATTTTAAAGTTTTTTAATTTTTTATCAAAAAACATTTTAGGCATAGGATCAAAAGTTAATACCCCAATTTTTATTTTATGTTTTTTTTTATATTGTTTTGCAAAATTAAATAACTTTTGATGTCCAATATGCAAACCATCAAAATTACCAATTAATAAAATTGAATTTTTATGATTTTTGGAAACAGAAAAATTTTTATATAACTTCAATTTTTTTACCATTTTAATTTTGATTGTGTATAATCAACTTTAGTTTTGTATTTTTTCATAATTTTTTCAAAATTTTCATTTTCTACTTCTCGTCTATGAATTCCATTGGTAATTAATAAGCTAGCAAAATTTTGATTATTTGCTCCTTTAATGTCTGTATTTAAATTATCTCCTATACAAAAAACTTTTTTGTTATTTACATTTGCTGCAAGATTATAAACTTTTGGGTGAGGTTTACCAAAATATTCTACTGTTCCTCCTATCTCTTCAAAGACCTTTGCAACTGATCCTGCACAAAACTCTCTTTTTTGTCCTCTATCGACAATTAAATCTGGATTAGTACAAATCATAATTTTATCTATCTCATTCTTTAGTAGTGTTTTGTAGTATGACAATTCTTTGTCCTGCTCATCAAATAAGCCAGTACAAAGTAAATAATTGGCTTCACTAATTTTTTGTATTTTATTTTTTTTAAAATCATTAAATAATCCAAAATCTCTAGGTGGTCCAATATGAAAAAAGGTTTTGTCTTTAAAGTTTAATGTTAAATAATTCAATGCTGCTTCCCCAGATGTATATACTTTTGAATAATATTTTTCTTCTAATCCCATTTTTTTTAAAAAATTTTTTACATCATTATTGGGTCTAGGAGCATTGGTGAGTAATACTAGATCTTTATTTTTCTCTAATAATTTTTCTAAAGCATTGATAGAGTCTTTGTAAAGTTCAATTCCGTTATGTACAACGCCCCATAAGTCTACAAAGAACAAGTCGTAATGATCTGCAACAGATTTTAGTCCAATATCATCTAAGTTTTTGGTCATTTTTCAGATATAACTTAAAAATAACCATATTTCTTGGTTTTTTTAGGGTTATAAATTTTACAAAGCTTCTTGAAATAAAATGGACTCATAGCTATATGAACCTTCATATTTATAGGAGTTTTATATGAAATTTAAACCGTTACACGACAGAGTTTTAATCGAAGTCCTAGATAGCAGTGAAAAAACTGCTGGAGGCATTATCATACCAGACACAGCTCAAGAAAAACCCCAAGAAGGCAAGGTAGTTGCTATTGGTGGTGGGGCTAAAACTGAAGATGGAAAAATAATTCCAATGGATGTTAAAGTTGGAGACAAGGTTCTATTTGGCAAATGGTCAGGGACTGAAGTCAAAATTGATGGAAAAGAATACAGCATAATGAAAGAGTCAGACATTATGGGTATTTCAACAAGTAAATAAATTAATACAAGGAGTTTATAATGGCTAAAATAGTAAAATTCGACTCTGAAGCA
>CACDEU010000014.1 GCA_902551895.1 uncultured Pelagibacteraceae bacterium
TTGAGAAAGATTTTAAAAATTTACTAAATTTTAAAATTAAAAAAAGAAAACATGGTATAAATTTTGAAACATTTTTTAATTTAAAAAATGTGGATTTAAAATTTGATGATGTTAGTTATAATAAAATAAAAAAGAATCATGCAACTTTAGAAATCAAAGGATCTCAATTAATATTTTTTGGAAAACCTTCTTCAGAAATATTGTTAAAAAATATAAATTATACTGAAGATAAAAATACAATAGAAATAAATAATTTAAAAATAGATAGTAATAAAATATTAGATATTGATTTAATAAGACTTAATTATTTAACTACGAGTGGTTTTAAAAACGATATAGTTTTAATAAAAAAAAATAAGAATTTTGAGTTAAAAGGAAAAAGTTTTGATGGCATACAGCTTATTGAAAATATTTCAAATTCCGACCCAGATAAAAATGTTTTTCAAATATTTAAACCTTTATATTCTAAAATCAAAATTAATATTAATGAAGTCAAATTAGATGATGAGAATATAGTTAATAATTTGAATGGAAATCTAGAGATTAAAAATAATAAAATTTTTGATTTAAATTTGAATTCAAATTTTACTAAAAATGAAAAATTATTTATTTCAGTTAAAACACACAAAGTTAATACGCCAGATAGAGAAATAGTAACTACATTTTATTCAGATAGAGCCAAACCTTTTGTTAAAAAATATAAATTTATTAAAGGATTTGAAGAAGGAAATTTAGATTTTAGTTCAAAAAAAATTAACAATGTATCAAAATCTAAGTTAATAATTGATAATTTTAAGGTTAAAGAGATACCTGTGCTTGCTAAAATATTAAGTCTAGCTTCACTTCAAGGCATTGCAGATCTTTTAACAGGAGAAGGTGTAAGGTTTACTGATTTTGAAATGATATATTCAAATAAAGATAGTCTAACAACTATTGAAGAAATATATGCAATAGGACCCGCATTATCAATTATGATGGAAGGATATATTGAAGGTAAAGATCTAGTTAGCTTAAGAGGAACATTAGTGCCTGCAACAACAATAAATAGAACTATTTCATCAATTCCACTATTAGGAGACTTGTTGGTAGGAAAAAAAGTTGGAGAAGGTGTTTTTGGAGTTAGTTTTAAAATAAAAGGGCCGCCAAAAGATTTAAAAACAACAGTAAATCCTATAAAAACTTTAACACCAAGATTTATAACCAGAACTTTAGAAAAAATTAAAAAAAATTAGGCTAATCTAATTTTTAAATGTTTTTTTTTACCAATTGATAATTTTAGAGAATTATCTTTACCAAATAAATTTTTTTGTATTAAAAACTTTTCATCAATAATAATTTCATTATTAATTTTTACTCCCTTGCCCTTGATAAGTCTTCTAATTTCACTTTTTGAATTTTCAATTTTTGATAAAACAATTAAATCAACTATATTTATATTTTTATCATTTAATTGAATATCAACTGAGGGTAAATTTTCTCCCAATGAATTTTCTTCAAAAGTTTTTTTTGCAGTCTTTTCTGCAGATAAAGCTTCATCTTTTCCATGAAGCATGGCAGTAGCTTCATTGGCGAGCTTTATTTTTAGTTGATTAATATCATCATTTTTAATTTTGTTTATTTCATCAACATTTAAATCTGTAAACATTTTTAAAAATTTTACCACATCTCTGTCATCTACGTTTCTCCAGAATTGCCAATATTCATAAGGAGATAATAATTTTTTATCTAACCAAATAGCACCAGTCTCTGTTTTACCCATCTTAGTACCTGATGCTAAAGTTATTAAAGGTGTGGTTAATCCATATGCCTGTTTATTAGAATATCTTTTTATAAGATCAGTCCCGTTAACAATGTTTCCCCATTGATCCGATCCTCCAATCTGCAAAGTACAATTTTCTTTTTTATTTAATTCTAAAAAATCATATGCTTGTAAAATCATATAATTAAATTCCATATAACTTAAAGATTGTTCTCTATCCAGTCTAGTTTTTACACTTTCAAAAGTAAGCATTTTATTAATTGTAAAATGCTTTCCTATATCTCTTAAAAAAGAAATATAATTTAATCCTTTAAGCCAAGAATAATTATTTACAAATATAGGATGGGTTTTTGGATCATTATTATCTAAATAATTTTTCAATATTTTTTCAATATTTATAATATTTTTTTCGATCTCTTCTTCTGTTAAAATTTTTCTTGTTTTATCTTTTCCAGACGGATCCCCGATTCTTGTTGTGCCTCCCCCAATCAATACAATTGGTCTATGCCCGTATTTTTGCATTAGTCTTAAACACATAATTTGAAGCAAGCTACCAACATGAAGACTCTCAGCCGTACAATCAAAACCTATGTAACCTTTGATTTTTTCTTTATCTAATAATTTAGATAAATCATCTTCGTTTGTGCATTGGTAGAAATACCCTCTATCTTTAAATTCTTTTAAAAATTTATTCATAGGTCTATAGTTCCACAATATACAATATTTAATAAAAAAAAATAAGAATGGACAAAATATATACAGCTTTAGGCTTTATGAGTGGTACTTCCATGGATGGAGTAGATGCTTCGATAATTAAATCAGATGGTAATGATGAATATTCAACAATATTAGATAGATATTTTGAATATAGTGATGAACTTCGTAGAAAACTAATAAATTTAAGGGGAAAAGTATTAATAGCGGATGATTTAAAAGTTAACTCAGATGATATTGAATTGCTTGAAAGAGAAATTACTTTATTTCATGCAGAGATTTATAATGAAATCTTTAAAAACTCAAAGATAGAGATTGATTTTGTAGGTTTCCATGGACAAACAATATTTCATGATTATAAGAAAAAGATAAGCAAACAATTAGGCGATGGAAAATTATTATCTCAATTAACAAAAAGAGATGTTATTTATAATTTTAGACAAAATGATTTAAAAAATGGTGGTCAAGGAGCTCCATTAGCTCCTATATACCACAAATTGTTAGCAAAAAAATTTAAAATAGAAGGGAAATTAAAATTACCAGTTGAGATTTTAAATATAGGTGGAATAGCAAACAAAACATCTATTAATGAAAATTATGAAATGACTAGTTTAGATGTTGGTCCAGGTAATTGTTTAATTGATAAATGGATAAGAGTTAATTCAAATAAAAAATTTGATAAAAAAGGAGATATTGCTAAATCAGGAAAAGTAGACAAATTTATTTTAGAACAAGTAATAGATAATTTATATTATAGTGATTTTAATAAAAAAAAATCTCTTGATATTAATGATTTTGATATTTCTTTTGCCAAAGGGCTTTCCTTAGAAAACGGAGCTGCAACAATTACTGAAATAACAGCAGATATTTTATCTAAAAAATTACTAGGTAATAATATTTTTGTATGTGGAGGAGGTAGAAAAAATAAATTTTTAATAGATAAAATCCAAAGTAAAATCAAAAATAAGATATTCCAAATAGACAATCTAGGTATAGATGGTGATTTTATAGAATCACAAGCTTTTGCATATTTAGCAATTAGATCCTTCTTGCAATTACCTATTTCTTTTCCTGAAACTACCGGATGTAAAAAACCATGCTCGGGTGGGTTAATTGTAAAAAAAAATTAATATAGTGCAGATTCTTTTTTAATATATTTATTTAAAGATTTGATTAATGTTGATTCTGCTTTTGAAAAAAAATGGTTAGCATCCGGAACAGCTTCAAAGTCAACTTTAATTCCTTTTTGTGAACTCAATCTTTTATTTAATTCATTTAAATGTTCAACAGGCACTAGTTCATCTTTTTTTCCGTAAATCATTAAACCCGATGATGGGCAAGGTGATAAAAATGAAAAATCATAAACATTTGGTTGAGGGGATATAGCAATAAATCTATTTATTTCAGGCCTTCTCATTAGTAGTT
This sequence comes from uncultured Pelagibacteraceae bacterium, assembly GCA_902551895.1. Taxonomy (GTDB): domain Bacteria; phylum Pseudomonadota; class Alphaproteobacteria; order Pelagibacterales; family Pelagibacteraceae; genus Pelagibacter. The sequence goes on from CACDEU010000014.1 coordinate 3,899, forward strand.
GCATTGAAATTAAAGATCCAAAAGAAAATCCAGAAATCCAACATTGAGAATTATCAAAATTTTCTCTTTCTAACCAATCAAGAGCAGCTGCAGCATCAGCAAGTTCACCTTGTCCATTATCAAATTCTCCATCACTTTTTCCAACACCTCTGAAATTTACTCTACAAACAGAAAAATCATTTTCCATAAAAACATGAAATGTATCTACCACTATTTTATTATTCATTGTCCCTCCATATTGTGGATGAGGATGAAGAACCAGAGCTATGGGAGATGTATTTTTTTTACTTTTAAAATATTTTGCTTCAAGTCTTCCTGCCGGTCCTGGTATAAATATTTCTAATATTTTACTATCCATAAAAGATATTGATTATTGTTCTCAATAAAAAATTATAATTTTCTATCAAAAATAAGCGACAAATTGCAAGTGTTTAAATATGTTATAATCTTGACTAAATTAGTCAGGTATATATAAAGCCCGTGGATTGCGGAAAATATGAAATTATCAAGTAAAGGTAGATACGCTGTAATGGCACTTGTGGATCTTGCAAAATTTGATCCTAATGAGCCAGTTTCTCTTAGAGATATATCTTTAAGACAAGGCATATCATTAGTTTATTTAGAACAATTATTTTTAAAATTAAAAAAAAATAAAATTGTTAGTAGCGTAAGAGGAAATAAAGGAGGCTACATACTAAATAAAAATGCGTCTGAAATTAATATTTCAGAAGTACTTTCAGCAGTTGAAGAAAAAATAAAAACAGTAGGTTGTGAAAAGCATTCTAAAAAAGGATGTAATGGCAAAAGTACAAAATGTATTACTCACAATTTATGGGATGAACTTGAGGACTATATTAATGTTTTTTTTGAAAATAAAAAATTAAGTGATCTAATAGATAAAAGAGACAATAGAATTTAAATGAGAGAAAAACAGATAGATAAATTAAAAGATTATAAATATGGGTTTACAACCGATATTGAAAATGTCAGAGCACCCAAAGGCCTGAATAAAGAGGTTATTGAATTCATATCTAAAGCTAAGAAAGAACCAAAATGGATGCTTGATTGGAGAATGAAAGCTTTTGAGAGATTAAAAAATTTAAAAGAACCAAATTGGCAAAAACCAAAATATCCAAAAATTGATTACCAAGATATTTATTATTATTCAGCTCCTAAAAGTGCAAGTGAAAAACCTAAGACTATAGATGAACTTGATCCAAAACTTTTAGAAACTTACAAAAAACTTGGAATACCATTACAAGAACAACAAAGATTAAATGGTATTGCTGTAGATGCAGTATTTGATTCTGTTTCTGTGGCTACAACTTTTAAAGATAAATTAAATGAAGTAGGGGTAATTTTTTGTTCAATTTCTGAAGCAATACAAAAGCATCCAGAGCTTGTAAAAAAATATATAGGCTCTGTAATCCCTTTAACCGATCATTATTTTGCAACATTAAATTCAGCTGTTTTTACAGATGGATCTTTCGTTTATATTCCTCCTGGTGTGAGATGTCCGATGGAACTTTCAACATATTTTAGAATTAATGCATCACAAACAGGACAATTTGAAAGAACATTAATCATTGCTGATAAAGGAAGCTATGTAAGCTATCTAGAGGGCTGCACAGCTCCTATGAGAGATGAAAATCAACTTCATGCAGCAAACGTAGAATTAGTTGCTTTAGATGATGCTGAAATTAAATATTCAACTGTTCAAAATTGGTACCCCGGGGATGAAGATGGCAAAGGAGGTATTTATAACTTTGTAACTAAAAGAGGCTTATGTAAAGGAACAAACTCTAAGATTTCTTGGACACAAGTAGAAACAGGATCAGCTATTACTTGGAAATATCCGAGCTGTATTTTGCAAGGTGATAACTCTATTGGAGAATTCTATTCAATCGCAATTACGAATAATCATCAAAAAGCTGATACAGGAACTAAAATGATACATTTAGGAAAAAATACTAAAAGTAAAATTATTTCCAAAGGAATTAGTGCTGGTTTTTCTGATATGACTTATAGAGGGTTAGTTGATATTTCTTCTAAAGCAAAAAATTCAACAAATTATACACAGTGCGATTCTTTGTTAATGGGTAATAAGTGTGGGGCCCATACTGTGCCTTATATAAAAAATAAAAATCCAGAGTCCAATATAGCCCATGAAGCTACAACGTCTAAAATTAGTGAAGAGCAACTTCATTATTGTCAGCAAAGAGGTTTAAATCCAGAAGAAGCTGTAGGATTGATAGTTAATGGTTTTTGTAAAGAAGTATTACAACAACTACCTATGGAGTTTGCTGTTGAGGCTCAAAAACTTGTCGGAATAAGTTTGGAAGGAAGTGTTGGTTAAATGTTAAAAATAAAAAATTTGAAAGCAGATATCGATAGTAAATCAATTTTAAATAATTTTAATCTTGAAATAAAACCAGGCGAAGTTCATGCTATTATGGGACCAAACGGATCAGGAAAAAGTACTTTATCAAATATTTTATCAGGGAAAAAAGGTTACAAAGTTTCTGGAGAAGTTCTATTTGAAAATAAAAATCTTTTTGAGCTTGAAACTGAAGAAAGAGCTCATAAAGGGATATTTTTAGCTTTTCAATATCCTTTAGAAATACCAGGTGTGAATACAAATATTTTTTTAAAAACATCTTTAAATGCCATTAGAAAAGCTAATGGAGAAAAAGAACTTGATGCAATAGAATTTTTAAAATTAGTAAAATTAAAAGCAAAAAATTTAAAATTTGATGAAGAAAAATTAAATAGACAATTAAATGTAGGATTTTCTGGAGGTGAAAAAAAGAAGAATGAAATATTACAAATGTCAATTTTAAATCCTAAGCTTTCAATTTTAGATGAAACTGACTCTGGTTTAGATATTGATGCACTTAAAACTGTTGCCGATGGAGTTAACTCTTTAAGAAAAAAAGACAATTCATTTCTAATAATTACACATTACCAAAGACTATTAGATTATATAAAACCTGATTATGTTCATGTATTGATGAATGGTAAAATAATCAAATCTGGTGGTCCCGAACTAGCATTAGAGCTAGAAAATAAAGGATATGAAAATTTTAATTAAATGGAAGAACAATTAAAAATAGATTTTGAAAAGTTATTAGAAAAATCAAATTTTTCTAAAAAGAACATTGAAATTAAAAGAAAAAATTTTAATAACTTTATTGAAAAAGGGTTTCCAAATAAAAGAGAAGAAAATTGGAAATTTTCAGATCTTAATCAAATAATTTCTAAAAATATTAAAAATTTAAGTTTTTATAACGATTTATCAAAGCCAAATAAAATAGATCAGTCTACTTTTATTGCTGGTTTAGAACATAATAAACTTATTTTCGTAAATGGTAGAATAGAGAAAATAGAGTTCGATTATGAGGAAAAAAATAATATTGAAATACTAGATGATTTGGTTTTGAAAAAACCTAACAATGCCAACAATTCTTTGCTTTTTTTGAATAATGCATTCGTAAGTAAATTTTTTAAACTAATTGTCAAAAAAAACTATTCATTTAAAAAACCTTTGGTTATTTACAATATTACCAATAAAGATTTAGTTTCAAAAAGTATTAATTTAAAGTTTGATATACTGCTTGAAGAAAATAGTTCTTTAAAACTTATTGAGTTTTCTAATGATAAATCAACCACTAATTTTATAAATATTAATTATAACTTTGATGTTCAAAAAAACTCTATCTTAAAAAATTATAAAATTGATAATAATTCTAATAGTAATATTAAATATTATTTTAATAATATAAGCCAAGATACCAATAGTGTATCGGAAATATTCCTTCTATCATCTGGATCAGAATTTATAAAAAATGAAATAAATTGTAATCTTAATGGAAAATATGCTTCAGCATTTGTAAATGGAGTTTTTCTCTTAAATGGTTCAAAACATCATGAGATTAAAACTAATATAAATCATTTAGTTGAAAACACTAAAAGTTATCAATTAATCAAAGGTGTCTTAGAAGATGAATCAAAAGCAGTTTACCAAGGAAAAATTTTTGTTGATTCAAAAGCTCAAAAAACTGATGGTTATCAATTAAGCAAAGCTATTTTATTAAATGACAATACTGAATTTAACGCCAAGCCAGAACTAGAAATTTATGCTGATGACGTTAAATGTTCTCATGGCTCTGCATCAGGAAGTTTAAATGAAGATTCAATATTTTATCTAATGTCTAGAGGGTTAAACTATAAAGAAGCAAAAAAACTTTTAATTAATGGTTTCCTATTAGATGTTGTTGAAAAAATTACAGATTCTGAAATAAAAAATTTAATAAAAAATATTATGAGCTTAAAACAATGAACATTAGAAATATAAAAAAAGAGTTTCCTATATTTGATAATAAAGTTCATAATAATGATCTTGTATACTTAGATAGCGCTAATTCTTCTCAAAAACCAAGAGTAGTTGTTGATAGAATTTATGATTTTTATACTAAAGAATTTTCTAACGTAGGAAGAAGTGTTCATTATCTCGCAGTTGCTGCAACAAATTTATATGAAAATACCAGAACATCAGTTCAAAAATTTATTAATGCAAAAGATGCAAATGAAATTGTTTTTACTAAAGGAGCTACTGAAGCGATAAATTTGGTGGCAAGCACTTTTGGACAAAATCATTTGCAAGAAGGTGACGAAGTTTTATTAACTGAGCTTGAACATCATTCAAACTATGTTCCTTGGCATTATTTAAGAAAATCTAAAGGTATTAAAATAGAATTTGCTGAGATAAATGAAGATGGAGAAGTTACTTTAGAAAGTATAGAAAAAAAAATTACACCAAAAACCAAAATTATTGGAGTAACTCATTTATCAAATGTTACTGGGGCTATTTTGCCAATTAAAGAAATAGTTCAACTGGCTCACTCAAAAAATATACCAGTATTGGTAGATGGTTGTCAGGGAGCTCCACATTTAAAATTAGATATGCAAGATTTAGATTGTGATTTTTATGCCATCTCTTGTCATAAAATGTATGGACCAACTGGTTTGGGTATTCTCTATGCAAAAAAAAAATGGTTAGAGGAATTACCACCATACCAAGGTGGCGGAGGGATGATTGGTGAGGTTAAAAAGGATGGAATAACATATGGTGATTTACCAAATAAATATGAGGCTGGAACAATGGCAACTGCACAAGTAATAGCATTTGATGAGTCTATTAAATTTTTAAACAAAATAGGAATGGATAATATAATTAAACATGAAAAAGAACTTATTGAATATGGCCAGGAGATATTAAGAAAAAATAATTCTGTTAAATTAATCGGAAATCCTAAAACGAAAGGATCTGTTCTATCCTTTACTATTGATGGAATACATCCTCATGATATAGCAACTATTTTAGATGAAGATGGCGTTGCTATAAGAGCTGGTCATCACTGTTGTCAAATATTACATGACAAACTTGACATAGCTGCTTCCGCAAGGGCATCATTAGGAGTTTACAATACTAAAGATGATCTTGATAAACTAAATTCGTCAATTAATAAATGTAAAAAAATATTTGAACTAAAATGAACTTAAAAGAACTTTACCAAGAAATAATTTTAGATCATGGAAAAAATCCTAGAAATCTAAGAAAAACAGAAAATTTTAATAAAGATGCAAAAGGACACAACCCTTTATGTGGTGATAAGGTTCATATTTTTTTAAAGTTAAATGATAATAAAAAATTAGAAGATATTTCATTTGAAGGTCAAGGCTGTGCAATTTCAATGGCTTCGGCATCAATAATGACTGATTTGTTAAAAGGAAAAGAAGAAAAAGAAGTAAAAGAAATTGTGACTGATTTTTTAGAAATGATTAAAGAAAAGGATGAAATTAAAACAAACCTTTTGAAAGATGATGAAAAAACTAAATTAATGTGTTTGTCAGGAGTAAAGCAATATCCAATGAGAGTTAAATGTGCAACTCTATCTTGGCATACATTGACATCAGCTATAGACAAATCTCAAAATGAAATTAATAGTGAAAGCTTGGAGGTATAATGGAATTAAAAGATAAAGTTATTGCTGAAATAAAAAAGATCTATGATCCAGAAATACCAGTTAATATTTATGAGTTAGGCTTAATATATGATATAATTATTGATGATAAGAATAATGTTAAAATTGATATGACTTTAACAACTCCAAATTGCCCTGTTGCTGAAAGTTTACCAAATGAAGTGAAAAATAGTGTCAAAGAGATAAAAGAAGTAAAAGATGTTGATTTAAAACTAGTTTGGGAACCACCATGGGATAAATCTATGATGTCAGAGTCTGCAAAATTAGAATTAAATTTATGATGAAACAAATAATTACATTAAGTGATAATGCTGCTCAAAGAATAAAAGAAATTATGTCAAAAGCAGAAAGTAACGCTGTTGGTGTAAGAGTAGGCGTTAAGTCTGGTGGTTGTGCAGGCATGTCTTATATAATGGAATATACAAAGGAAATTAATCCAAATGATGAAATAATTGAGGAAAAAGGGGTAAAACTTTTTGTAGATCCAGGCGCTATAATGTACCTTTTAGGAACCGAAATGGACTATAAAAAAGAAGAATTTTCCTCATCTTTTGTCTTTAAAAATCCAAACGAAACTGAAAGATGTGGATGTGGAGAATCATTTAAGATATAATAGTGGTTAATGAGAGATACTAAACATTTAGAAAAACATGCTAATAAATTAGCAGAAAGCAAAAAGGAAAAGGAACTATTCAGAACTCAACGTAAGGCGGTTGAAGCTGGGGCACACGGAACTTTAGAATACACTATAAAAGAAGGTGTTAATAAGAATAAAATTGCTGACGATAAAATATTAAAAAGTAAAAAATAATTTAAGAGCTGTAATACATTTCAAACTCCATTGGGTGCGGAGTATGTTCAAGATTGTAAATTTCCTCAAATTTTAATGCAATAAACGCATCAATTTGGTCATCAGAAAATACACCACCTTGTTTTAAAAAACCTCTATCTCTGTCTAAACTTTCCATAGCCTCTCTTAAAGACCCACAAACAGTTGGAATATTTTTTACTTTATCTTCTGGCAAAGCATACAAATCTTCATCAAGGGGTTTACCTGGATTAATTTTATTTTTTATACCATCCAGTCCAGCCATTAACATAGCAGAAAAAGTTAAATATGGGTTTCCTGCAGCATCAGGAAATCTTATTTCACATCTCGCACCTTTTTTACTTAATGTTATTGGTATTCTACATGAAGCAGATCTGTTTCTTGCTGAGTAAGCTAACAAAACTGGAGCTTCAAAACCTGGAATTAATCTTTTATAACTATTTGTTGTTGCATTTGAAAAAGCATTAATTGCTTTAGCGTGTTTTAAAATTCCACCAATATAATGAAGTGCGGTTTCTGATAAACCTGCATATTTATTTCCTGAAAATATTGGATTTTTACCTTTCCAAATTGATTGGTGTGTATGCATTCCTGAACCATTATCACCTTTTACAGGTTTAGGCATAAAGGTTGCAGTTTTCCCAAAAGAATGAGAAACCATTTGTACTACATATTTATATAACTGAACGTTATCCGCTTGCGTTACTAAAGTATTATATAACATTCCAAGTTCATGTTGACTTGGAGCAACTTCGTGGTGGTGTTTTTCAACTGTAATACCAACTTCTCTTAGACCTTTTAAATATTCACCTCTCATGTCTTGAGCACTATCAACTGGAGGTACAGGAAAATATCCGCCTTTTATTCCTGGTCTATGACCCATGTTTCCATTTTCATAATTTTTACCTGAATTGTAAGGACCTTCAGAACTATCAATCTTAAATCCTATTTCGTTCATTTCATTTTTAATTTTTACATCATCAAAAACAAAAAACTCTGGTTCAGGGCCAAAATATGCTTTGTCACCAACACCGGATTTTTTTAAATATGCTTCAGCTTTTTTAGCAATACCTCTTGGATCTCTCTCATATGGAGTTTTTTTGACTGCATCTAAGATATCGCAAAATATAATTAAAGTATTATGTGAAGTATAAGGATCAATTACTTGTCTGCTTAAATCAGGTTTTAAAATCATATCTGACTCGTTAATAGCTTTCCAACCCGCTATCGAAGACCCATCAAAAAATACTCCATCATTAAGCATGTCATCATCTACAATTGTTGAATCCATCGTTAGATGTTGTAATTTACCTCTCGGATCAGTGAATCTTAAGTCGACAAATTCGATCTCTTTATCTTTCATCAATTTTAATACTTTATTTGAACTCATAATTTTAAATTTAATATGATCTTAATATCAAAAAATGCGGTAATAAGAAGATAATATAATAAGATATCACCTATGCATTTCTTACATGGATAAATGGTTATTAATATGAAATTATCAATTCACAAATTGTTACAATTATTAGTTGAATGGAAGATTTATTAAATAAAGAATCAGTTAAAAGAGTGCTCAAAGTTTTGAATGATTTTGATCAATCAATAAAAGTCCAAAACTTAGATACAACAGCTAGAACAGCAAAAGATGCTGCAGAAAGTTTAAAAACTGAAATTGGCTCTATCGTAAAAAGCTTATTACTTAAAAGACAAAGCTCATTCTTGTTATGTTTAGTTGCGGGTGATAAGAGGTGTTCCTTAAATAAAATAAAAAAATTATTAAACGAAAAAGATGTAAGTATGGCAAATGCTGATCAAGTAAAAGAAATAACCGGATTTACAATTGGAGGAGTTTCTCCAGTAGGTCATTTAAACAAAGTTGATATTTTTATAGACGAGTCATTAGCAAGATTTACAAATTTATTTGCAGCCGCAGGCCATCCTTATAGTATTTTCAAAATTAATTTTGATAATCTTTGTAAAATTACGAATGGATCAGTCAAAGATATATCAGAATGAACAATCCAAAACCTCTAGATTATTTATTGCTGGCAACATTGTCTTTAATTTGGGCATCTGCGTTTTTTAATATTAAAATTGCAACTTATTCATTTGGACCTGTAACAATTGCATTTTTTAGAATTTTTCTAGGAGCTATACCAGTTGTACTTTTATGTTTAGCAAAAAGAATAAAGATTGAAGCATTTTCAAAAGACTGGTTATGGTTTGCATCAATTGGATTCATAAATTTAGTAATACCATTTTTTTTAATTGCTTACGGTGTTCAAAAAGTACAAAGTAATCTTGCTGCAATTCTTATGGCAACCACACCTCTAAGTGCAACTATTCTTGCTCATTTTTTTACTGAAAATGAAAAATTTAGTTGGTTTAAGAGTGTTGGAATATTAATTGGATTTTCAGGAATAGTTTTTTTATTTTCAGACAAAGTATTAATTAATACAGAAAATATAATTTATGCTCTCGCAATTTTATTAGGTTCTACATGTTATGTTATAGGAGGGATTTTAACTTTAAAAATAAGTAAAAAGAAAAATGAAAATGTAACAGCTTCAATATTAATTTGGGGATCGATAATTGTATTTCCAATCTCAATGTTCTTTGAGCAACCTTGGAATCTATCACCAAGTTTAGATTCTATGATTGCTTTATTATATCTTGGGGTTTTCCCAACCGGTGTTGCTTGGTTATTGAGATTTCATATTTTGAAAAATAATGGCGTAGTTTTCCAATCTCAGGTTGCGTTTTTAATTCCAATATTTGGGGTTATTCTTGGATATATATTTTTAAATGAACTTATAACTTCTAAAGTTATTGTTTCATTACTGCTAGTTATTTTAGGAATTTACTTAGTTAAAACATCAAATAAAACTAAAGTTACTTCAGTTTAGATAATTCTTTAATGTGAGATGAATCAGTTTCACAACAACCACCTAAAATTGTTGCACCTTTTTTACTAATTTTTTTTGCAAATTCACAAAAAACTTTACCAGTTATTTCTTCTCTCTTTCCCAAAGTAATATTTGGATTTTTTCCTACCTCATTGTGTCCAGCTGTATTAAATCTATGTACAGGCAAAGGCTCCTCCACTGCCCATAAATTTGCTTTAAAACCGAATGGTATATCTAAACTTTTCAATTCATCCGCTGCTACTTCTATTATTTCTAACGATACACACGCAGCGACCACTCCTAACCAGCTAGTATTCTTATATTTTTTTACTATTTCTGTTATTGTTTCGCCAGATGGAAGCATACCATTTTTCTTTAAATGTAAACCAACTAGCACTGGTTTATTTAATCTATGAATAACATTTAATGCTATCTCTATTTCTCTTCCGCTAGAGAGCACATCTAAATAAAAAAAATCAATATAAGTGTTAATAACACTAGCTTGATCAAAAAAATCTTTTTCAATTATTTTTTTATCTCTTTTATCAACCTCATATGTATCATTTTGAGCAGGAAGACTACCTGCAATTAAAATATTTCTTTTTGATAATTCTTTTGCCTTTATTGCAAGTTCACAAGCTTTTTGGTTTGCAAATTTAAAAAGATCTCCAACTTTATTTTGCTCCATTCTTACTCTTCTTGTAGTAAAGGTATTTGTTAATATTACTTCTGCTCCTGCTTCAATAGCAGATAAATGTGTATCAACTACTAAACTATTAAATTTTTTATCTATTAATGAAGTCGCTGACCAAAGAGTTCCTTTGGTTACAAGTCCTCTTGCAAGCAACTCTTGACCCATACCAGCATCTAAAATTCTTGTTTTTTTAAAGTAGTTTAAATCCATATTATAAAAATAATTTAATACCTATTCTAATAGCAACAAATAATACCAGGACCGATGTAATTAATGCAAGAAATCTTGTTGGAAATATTTTTAAATTTAAATAATTTCCAATATGACCACCAATAATTACAATTAAAAATAAATACCAGTAATTTGATATATCACTTAAAACTATATTTTTAGTTAATTGCCCAATAACACCAGATATAGAGTTGATAAAAATAAATAAAGATGCTGCGGTAACAATATGTTTAGGTTTAGCAGCTTTAATTAAAAAAAGAATAGGGCTTAAAAATATACCTCCACCCACACCAACTACTCCAGAAACAAAACCTAATATTGCTCCAATTATAACCGAGATAAAAATTGGAATATTTCTATAAGTTGATTCATTTTCATCATAAGATTTGAAATTTATTAAAAGTAAAGTTCCAGCCAGCGTTAAAACTATAAATAAAAAAATTTCAAATAAGTTTTTATCTATTTGTAAGGAGCCACCAAAAAATGCCAAAGGTATTGATCCTATTAAATATGGTAACAACAACTTTAAATTTAGATTTCCTGCTTTTATATAATTAAAGCTATTTCCTGAAACTACAAATATATTACATATTAAAGCTATTACTGGAAAAATATAGTAAGGAATATCCCATATTAACATTAGTGCCAGATAAGTTGACCCACCCCCAAAACCAACACTGGCATATAATATTGCAGTTACAAAAAATAAAATTGATAATATAATCATTTAAATTTTATGATTGTAAATATAGCATTATTAACAGTTACCGATACAAGAACTTTAAAAACCGATAAGTCTGGAAATATTTTAGTAGACAAAATAAGCAAGGCTAATCATAATTTAGTAGATAGAAAAATTTGTAAAGATAGCAAAAAAGCAATTAAAAAAATATTAAAAGACTGGACCAAGAAAAAAAAGATTGATGTAATAATAACAACAGGTGGCACTGGATTGACTGGAAGAGACATTACACCTGAGGCATTAGACGAAATAGCAGATAAACACATACCAGGATTTGGTGAGATATTTAGAACAATTAGTTTAAAAACTGTTGGCACTTCGTCTATTCAATCAAGGGCTTGTGCAATACTCGCTAATGGCAAATATATATTTGCATTACCAGGATCTTCCGGGGGAGTAATTGATGCTTGGGACGAAATCTTAGTACATCAATTAGATATTAATCATAAACCATGTAATTTTGTAGAATTATTCCCAAGACTTAAGGAAAAATAAAATTTTAATCTTTTTCCCGTGTTGCAATATAAACTCCAATGGTTGCAATTAAAAATCCAAATATATCAATTAAATTTAACTTTTCTCCTAAAAAAACAAAAGCCATAATGGCTGAAGTGGGAGGTATTAGAAAAAATACAGAAACAGTTTTGCTTGCTGAGTTTTTTTTTATTAAATACATTAAAATAGTAAACGCTCCAAAGGAAACCAAAAATATTTGATGGCTTATTGCAATTACAAAAGTTTTAGAAAAATTTATAAATGGTTCTTGGATAAAAAAAATAATTACAAATAAATGAAATAAAAAACCTCCCAGGGCTTGATACATATTACTAACTGATAAAGGCAAATTATTGCTGATCTTTTTTTGCCACAGTGTTGCAGAAGTAACTGCAATTAAAGAAATAATTACAGCAACAACTCCAAAAGTTGGTAATGATTTTCCTATATCAAAACCAATAACTAAAGCTGCACCAATAAATCCTAATAAAACTCCCAGCCATTTGTTCAATGTCACTTTTTCATTTAAAACAGGACCAGCTAAAGCATTTGTTAGCACAGGTTGAAGCGTTACTATTAAAGCTGCAATTCCAGTTGGAAGACCAATAGAAATTGAATAAAAAACACCACCAAGATAAAAACCATGAAACAATACTCCTGTAGAAATTGATGGTAAAATATTTTTTGAATGAACTAAAATTTTATTCTTTGAAAATAATGAAAAAAAATAAAATCCTATTGCAACTATCAAAAATCTAAAACTTAAAGCCGCGAAGGGATCGCTGTAATCAACTATAGGTTTTGTTGTTATAAAAGCTGAAGACCAAAGTAAAATAAATATTAAAGGAAGAAATTTTATCACTAATTAAGAAATTACTTTTGATATTTTTCTTTCCATTCAGAATAAGGCATACCATACACATGTTTTCTTGCATCAGGATCTGATATTGAAATACCTTTTTTTTCTGCTTCTTCCCTATACCATTTTGATAAGCAATTTCTGCAAAATCCAGCCAAATTCATTAAATCCAAATTTTGTACATCTTTTCTTTCTCTAAGATGTTTAATTAATCTTTCGAATGCTGCTGATTGTAATTCCTTTTTTGTATTATCATCCATAATTATTTGTGTTAAAGTTTTATTGTACTAATGAAACTTTCTGGATCATATCAAATAAACTTAGAAAAACAAAAAGTTTGGGAAGCATTAAATGATCCTGGAATTTTACAAAAAACAATACCAGGGTGTGAAGAATTTATAAAAAAATCCGAAACAGAGTTTACTGCAACGGCAACTAACAAAATCGGGCCATTTAATGCTAGTTTTACTGGAGATATTGAACTTACTGATTTAAATCCTCCCCATAGTTATAAAATTACTGGTTCAGGAAACTCACCAGTAGGTTTTGCAAATGGAGAAGCCACTGTTAGTTTAGAAGATGAAGATAATGGCACTAAACTTACTTATACAGTTGAAGCAAATGTTGGTGGAAAAATTGCACAAGTTGGCTCACGTTTAATTGATATGACTGCAAAAAAAATGGCTGATATTTTTTTTGGAAAATTTTCTGAATTAGTTTCAAGTGATCAAGATGACAGAAAGACTATAGAAGAAAATTCAGAAAAAATTGAAGTTCCTAGTGAAAAAAAATCAAAAAACAAAACATTAATTTATATATCTATTGCAATATTAGCAGCTGCCGCGGTTTATTTAATTATTTGAATCGCGTAATACTAGAATCTTTATTTTTTTTAAAGTTGAGTGTGACAATATTGTATGTTTAACTGTTGCTAATTATTAAGGAGCGGAACCTTATGAAGAAGATTGCTTTAGAAGTTAATGGCAAGAAAGTTACGAAAGAGATTTCAGACCATACGACATTATCAGGTTTATTAAGAGATATATTAAATTTAACTGGAACACATATCGGATGTGATACAAGCCAATGTGGAGCGTGTGTAGTTCATGTTGATGGAAAATCTATTAAAAGCTGTACAGCATTAGCAGCAGATCTTGATGGCTCAAAAGTTACAACAATTGAAGGTTTAGCTTCAAATGGAAAATTACATCCAATGCAAGAAGCATTTAAAAAAATGCACGGATTGCAGTGTGGATTTTGCACACCTGGCATGGTCATGAGTGCAGTTGATCTTTTAAAAAATAAAAAAAATCCAAGTGATCAAGAAATAAGAGATTGGTTGGAAGGTAATATCTGTAGATGTACAGGATACCATAATATTGTTGCAGCTGTTAAAGAGGCTGCTTCAAAAATGTAGGAGTTAAAATGGCAAGTTTAGTAGGATCGAGAGTTGAAAGAAAAGAAGACAAAAGGTTTTTGACAGGTAAGGGTAGATACACTTCTGATATTAATATTGCTAACCAAACATATGCCATATTTATTAGATCGCCACACGCAAGAGCAAAAATAAAAAAAATTGATACCTCTAAAGCACTTAAATCTTCAGGTGTAGTAGAAATTTTAACAGGAGAACATATAGCGCAAGATAAAATTGGAGGTTTAATCGCAGGATGGGCCATTAGAAGTGAAGATGGTTCAGAAATGAAATGTCCTGCAAACCCACCATTAGCAAAAGATAGTGTAAATTTTGTTGGAGATCCTGTAGCTGTAGTTTTTGCTGAAACTTTAGATGAGGCTAGAGCAGCAGCTGATTTAGTAAAAGTTGATTACAAAGTTTTAAAGGCAGTTTCTAATTTAGGTGAAGCAATGAATAGTGAAGCAATACACGATGGTATAGATAAAAATCTTTGTTATGATTGGTTGCTTGGTGATAGACAAAAAGTTAAAGAGGCATTTGAGAAAGCAGATAAAATTATAAAGCTAGATATTAATAATAATAGACTTATTCCTAATGCTATGGAGCCAAGAGCTTGTGTAATAGATTACAACACAGCTTCAGAAGAAATAACTTGTTACACTACAAGTCAAAATCCACATTTATCAAGACTGATTATGTCAGCTTTTGGAGGTGTCGCTCCTGAAAATAAATTAAGAGTTGTTGCACCAGATGTAGGAGGAGGATTTGGGTCAAAAATTAATCTCTATAACGAAGAAATAGTTTGTAGCTGGGCTTCAAAAAAAATAGAGAGACCTATTAAATGGGTGGCTGAAAGAACAGAATCTTTTTTAACAGATACCCATGGAAGAGATCATATTACTCATGCAGAATTAGCTGTTACTAATGACGGCAAATTTTTAGGATTTAAAAATGAAACAATTGCAAACCTTGGAGCTTATGCAAGAGTCTTTGGAACTGTAACTCCAACATATTTATTTGGACCTTGCGCTACAGGCGTTTATATAATGCCAGCTGCGTATTCAAATGTTAAGGCAGTTTATACAAATACTGCACCAGTAGATGCATATAGAGGAGCAGGAAGACCTGAAGCTACTTATACTATTGAAAGAATTGTAGACAAGGCTGCAATGGAATTAGGTATGGATCCAATTGAAATAAGAATGAAAAACTTCCCTACAGAATTTCCATTTAAACAAACTTTGGTTCACCAAATAGACTCAGGTGATTATGTTGCTGGATTAAACAAAGCAAAAGAAATGGCAGATTATGATGGTTTTGCTGCTAGAAAAAAAGAATCTGAATCAAAAGGTAAACTTAGAGGTATAGGAGTTACTTCTTATTTTGAAGCATGTGGTATTGCACCATCACCTGTAGTGATGATGTTAGGTTGCGGAGTAGGTTTATGGGAGTCTGCTGAAGTAAGATTTAATCCAACTGGACAAGTTACAGTTTATACTGGTTCTCATAGTCATGGACAAAGTCACCAAACTACATTTGCACAAATCGCTGCTGATGAATTAGGTGTTCCAATTGAAAATATTGATGTTGTTCATGGTGATACAGACAAAGGAACATTTGGTATGGGAACATATGGTTCAAGATCTTTAACCGTCGGAGGAATAGCAATAGTTAATGCGTGCAAAAAAATAGTTAATAAAGGAAAAAGAATTGCTGCCAAAATGCTTGAAGCAAGTCCTGATGAAGTTGATTTTAAAAATGGAGAATTTGTTGTTGCAAAATCAAATAAAAAGAAAACAATAGGAGAAGTTGCCTTTGCAAGTTATCTTCCTGGAGTAAGAGACGAAGTTAAATCACCTTTACCAGAAGGAGACGAACCTGGATTGATAGAATCTTCTTTTTTTGATCCAGCTAATTTCTCTTTTCCGGCAGGATCACATATTTGCGAAGTAGAAATAGACCCAGAAACAGGTAATGTAAAACTTGATAAATACACAGCGGTTGATGATTTTGGAACTATAGTGAACCCACTAATTGTTGAAGGCCAAGTTCATGGTGGATTAGCTCAAGGAATTGGGCAAGCTTTATATGAGAATGCTCAATATGACGATTCTGGTCAATTGATTACAGCTTCTTACATGGATTATACAATGCCACGAGCTGATGATCTTCCAGACTTTAATTTAGGATTTACTTGTACAAAGGCTACTACTAATCCACTAGGAGTTAAAGGATGTGGAGAAGCAGGAACTATAGCTGCAACACCAACAGTAATGAACGCAGTTATTAATGCTCTGGGTGGAAAAGAGATTTCTTTACCTGCAACAGCGGAAAAAGTTTGGAAAGCATGTAAGGAAATGAAAAAATCTAATGCTAAGGCGGCTTAAAGGAAATTATGAAAACATTTAATTATCATTCTGCAAAAGACGTTAAAGAAGCATCAAAGCTAGCATCCTCTAATTCAGCTTTTTTAGCTGGAGGAATGACAACAATACCTTCAATGAAATTAGGATTAGCTTCTTATAAAGATATTATAGATATTAAAAGAATAAAAAAACTATCAGGAATTAAAGTATCTGGAAAAACAGTTACAATAGGAGCAACAACAAAACATTCTGAAGTAGCAAATTCAAAAGATGTTAAAAAAGCAATTCCTTCATTAGCAGCCCTTGCAGAAGGTATTGGTGATCCACAAGTAAGAAATAGAGGTACGATTGGTGGTTCAATAGCAAATAATGATCCTGCTGCAGATTATCCTTCAGCATGTATTGCTTTAAATGCAACTATACATACAAATAACCGTTCTATTGATGCGGAAAAATTTTTTAGAGGAATGTTTGAAACTTGTCTTAAGAGTACCGAAGTTATAGAGGCAATTGAATTTTCAATACCTGAAAAATCAAGTTATCAAAAATTACCAAATCCTGCTTCGCGATATGCTATAATAGGTGTTTATGTTGCAAAACATAAAACAGGAATAAACGTTGGAGTAACTGGAGCTAAGTCATGTGTATATAATGATAAAGATTTAGCAGGGGCGTTGACTAAGAATTTTTCTTCATCAGCCATTGATAGTGTTAAAATATCTTCATCAGGAATGAACTCAGATATACATGCCTCATCAGATTACAGAGCAAATATGGTAAAAGCTTTTGCTAAAAAAGCTGTTGATGCTTGCTAAATATTTCTTTCAGTAATACCTTTACATCTAATGAAAAATTCATTTGATGAAAAAATATTAGAAGAAGCAAATGATTGGTTAAATGCTAACCAAAAAGTTGTTCTTGCTACAGTAATTCAAACTTGGGGTTCATCACCTAGACAAGTTGGAAGTAGAATGATTGTTAATGAAACAGGAGATTTTTCAGGCTCTGTTTCTGGCGGATGCGTTGAGTCCGCAGTAGTTAGAGAATGCATTGGTTTAATTAAAGATAATAAACCATGTAAAAAAATTGAATTTAAAGTTTCTAATGAAAGTGCTTGGGAAGTTGGACTAGCATGTGGTGGTGAAATAGCAGTTTATTTGGAGCAGATAAATTAAATTTATGATTGAGATGCATAAAAAATATATAGACTGGTGGAAAAAAAATCTTAATATTTCTGATTATGCAGTGCTTTGGATAACGTTTATAAAAGGCTTAATCATTGGACTTTTAATTTACCATTTTTTTATTGTTTAAATGAAACACTCTCAACTTAAGGAAATAATCAAAAAAAAGGCCTCAAAGATAGAATTTGCAATTGTAACTAATCTTGAAAATGGTTTGAGTGAAATATATGAACCTGGAAAATCATTAAGCAAAGAATTTGAAATTCATAAAGAGCAAATTGATAATTTTTTTAAATTAAAAAAAAATGGAGTAATAGAAAATACTGAAATTTTTATCGAAACATATATTAGACCTATAAAAGTTATTATAGTAGGCGCAGTTCATATAGCTCAATATTTGGTAGACTTTGCAAAAAGCTTGAACTTCGAAATTTCTATTATAGATCCACGAGGTTATTTTGCATCGGAACAAAGATTTCCAGATATGAAAATTATCAATAAATGGCCAGATGAAGCTTTTAAAGAAATAGAAACAAATGAAAATTCTGCACTAATTGCATTAACTCACGATCCCAAAATAGATGATCCAGCATTACAACATGCTCTTAATAAAAAATTTTATTATATAGGAGCTTTAGGTAGTAAGAAAACACATGAAAATAGATGTCAAAGATTAAAAGAAGCAGGATTTAATAATGAACAAATTAATTCAATACATGGTCCAATTGGTATTAAATTAGGCGGAAGATCAGCACCAGAGATAGCCTTATCTATTATTGCTCAGTTAGTATCAGAAACTTATAAAAAATAAATGCAACAAGTATTCGAAGAAATAAAAGTTAATACCGAAGGACAAGGTTTTTATAATTTTACTGAAAACACTTTAGATTGGATTAATAAACAAAAAATTAAAAATGGTATTTTAAATATCAATATATTACATACAAGCGCTTCATTAGTTATTCAAGAAAATGCTGATCCAGATGTATTATATGATCTTAAAAATTTTTTTCATAAACTAGTACCAATGGATCAAAAATTATACAAACATACCACTGAAGGAAAAGATGATATGCCAGCACACATAAAATCTACACTTACTAATAATCAATTAACTTTAAGTTTAAAAAATAAAAAATTAATTCTTGGAACTTGGCAAGGTCTTTATTTGTTTGAACATAGACTTGAAAACCAAACAAGAATTTTATCCCATCATTTAATTGGAGATTAAAAAATGATTAAAGCTATTTTATTAGCTGCAGGAAAATCTAAAAGGCTCAAAAGTGAAAATAAATTAATTAAAAAGTTTAAAAATAAAGCTTTAATTAATTATTCATTACAAGCATTAGTTAAGAGTAAAATAGATAAAATCATAATCGTTCTTGGTTATCAGAATAAAGAAGTAAGAAAAGTGATTAAGAAGAATAAAAAAAATGTTTTTGTATTTAATAAAAAATTTAGATTAGGTATGTCTTCTTCAATTAATGCTGGTTTAAAAAAAATTTCAAAAAAAGATAAAGGGTTTATAATTGTTCAGTCTGATATGCCATTTATTAAAACTTCAGATATCAATAAAATATGTAATTCAATATCTAAAAAAAGATATTTAGTTCACGCATTAAAATTTAAAAATAAAATTGGTAATCCAATAGGTTTTGATAGCTCAGTATTAAAAAAATTTAAAAGAATGAAAGGTGATATTGGCGCTAAATTTATGGTCAAAAGATTAAAAAATAATACTAATTTTATAAAAGTTTTAAGTAAAAGAGTTTTTAAAGATTTAGATTTAAGAAAAGATTTTAATTAGCTTGTATAGGATTTCCTTTTAACCATTCACTTTCTTCATTTTCATAATGTTCTTTTTTCCAAATAGGAGATCTTTTTTTAATTTCTTCAATAATATATCTAGAAAGAATATATGTCTCTGCTCTGTGAGGACAAGCAACTGCAATAATAATACTTATTTCACCTAATCCCAAATATCCTTTGACGTGCTCAATATAAACCGCTTTATCTTTTATTTTTAATTTTTTATCAACTTCTTTATAAATTTCTTCAAAACTTTTAATAACCATTACATCGTGACTATCATATGTAATTCCTGTTACTTTTTTATTTTCGTTTGTTTCTCTAACAGTGCCTCTAAAAATTAATGAAGCACCAAATTTAGATGAAGATACAAATTCTTCAGCTTTACTAACTTCTATTTTTTCTTTTTTAATATCTATTATTTTTGCATGAAGCATTAACCACCTCCAATAGGGGGAATAATTCCAATTTTTTGATCTTTTGTAATTTTATAATTTTCTGAAATAATGTTATTATCCTCTGAACAGAAAGCCGAAGTTTCAATAATTTTCTTAAAATTTTTGTTTCCTTTAAAATTTTCATCTACATATTTAATTATTTTTTTCTTTAGATCTTTAATTGAAATTTTTTTTTCAATATTAAACTCTAAAAAATCTTTATCACTTAAATCTCGACTTGCACCAAAAAGCTCAAGTTTAACTTTCATACTTAAAAAATATTTTCTAAAAATTTAGGCAGTCCATCTGGATTAGTCCACAATCCACTCTTGCCACCTTCCTTAATTAATAATTTAACATTATCAATTTTTAGATGTGGATTTACAATTTTACTTAAGTCGTAAATAGTAATTAGTGCTGCATTAACTCCCATGATTGCTTCCATCTCAACACCTGTTTTTGCAACTGCCGAAACAACACAAAATACTTCTAAAGAAGAATCTTCCTCGTGCATAATAATTTTAGTTGCAGTGTGATCTATTGGAAGAGGATGACATAAAGGAATTAATTCACTTGTTTTTTTTACACCCAACACAGCAGAAACTTCTGCTAAAGTTATAGGATCTCCTTTAGGCATTTCTTTATTTTTAATCATATTAAAAACTTCTTTCCCAACATAAATTTTCCCCGATGCAAGAGCTCTTCTAAATGTTTCTTTTTTTGAGGAAACATCAACCATATTAAATGAATTTTTTTTAAAAATTTCTTTAGCCCAATCCTCTAAAGTTTTTTGATTAACTATTTTTAATTTTGTCATATTAACATCTTACATTCTAACAACTTTTTTTAGATCCAAATTTTAAATTAAAAAATAAAAATTATAAACAAAAGTGTAATATTTTATTCAATTTAGATATACAACCTATAGTTTAATTTCTTTTTTAATTTATGAATTTCTCTTTGTTTTCTTGAATATTTAATCATTTATTTAAAGCAAAGATGATTATATGGTTAATTAATACTTGTTTAAATGAGCGGACATTTTGGCAAAGAAATTAAAAAAAACATAAATGATGTTAAAGGAAAAGTTAACAGCATGTGTGCTGAATCTGACTTTTCCCAGTTTTCACAAAGATTGCTGGATTTAGCTACAAAAGGAAGAAATAAATCTAAAGTACTAAAATACTTTATGCATAGCACCGATACTTGGGTGATATTACTAAATGTAATGAAATCTCACTACGACAATCAAAAAATTTCTATAAGTGACTGCTTAAAAGGAACATATTTTACTAAAGAGAGTGGATTGTCATTTATAAAAAAAACTTCTGATGGAGAAAATACTTATTTTTCTATAGTTGATGATTTTATTGATAAAAGAAAAAAAGTAGTAAAAGTAAGTGATGAAGTAATTAATGAGTTTGAATATTATTGTAATAAAATCTCAATTTGCGTAGATGATCCTGTAAATAAAGACTCATGTCACAAGATAATTTAACTTTAAATCAAAGGTTGTATAGTATTTTGCTATAAGTTTTTTCATGAAACTTTTAGTATAAATTTTTTCATGAATAATATCTTTTATAAGTCCTAGATAGAAAACTTTATTTTAGTAAGATCAATTTAATTTTTAGAAAATGTATTGGAGAAAACAATTATGAAAAAGACTGGTAAAAGATGTCAAAGACTAGTTGATGAAGGAAGAAGATCTTTTTTAAGAGGATCAGCTGCATCAGTGGGGACTATAGCTGCCGCAACAATTTTACAAACAAAAAAAGTTGAAGCTTCAAATTTTCCTTCAAATAAATTAGCAAATGTAAAAGATTTAAAAACAAATGTTCCTTTAGATATAAATTATCCTGACGAAGACTCACCTGGTGTTTTATTGAAATTAGGATCAAAAGTTGAAGGTGGAGTAGGCCCTGATGGAGATATTGTAGCATATTCAGTTTTGTGTCCTCACAAAGGCTATCCATTGAATTATAACGATGCAGACAAAGTTTTTAATTGTCCTGGTCATTATTCTGTTTTTGATGCAGAAAAAGGTGGTTTACAAGTTTGGGGTCAAGCTACTCAAAATTTACCCCAATTTAAATTAAAAGTTTCTAGTGGAGGAGATATATTCGCTGAAGGAGTTGACGAGTTAATTTATGGTCGACTTAGTAATGTTCTATAGGAGGGAAATATGGCATATAAAAGAAATATAAATAAATTACCAATAATACCGAAAGGTGCGAAAAAACATAACGTAGTTTGTAATTACTGCATAGTTGGGTGTGGCTATCATGCTTATACCTGGAATGTAGGAGCAGATGGAACTACTACAAACAATATTTTTGGAGAAAATCTATCTGTTCAACAAGGAGCAGACTCTGATGCTTGGTATTCTCCATCAATGTGGAATATAGTTAAGCAAAATGGAAAAGATGTAAATATAGTAATAAAACCTGACAAAAATTGTGTGGTAAATAGTGGCTTAGGTTCTCCTAGAGGAGCAAGACAAGGTGAATTAAATTATTCACAATCAACTAGTACACAATTACAAAGATTAACTGATCCTCTTGTTTATAGATATGGTCAACTTCAACCAACTTCGTGGGATGATGCTATCGGTTTAGTAGCAGATGTAACTAAAGCTGTAATTGATGACCAAGGGGAAGATGGTCTTTTTGTATCAGCTTTTGACCACGGTGGAGCCGGTGGTGGATATGAAAATACATGGGGAACAGGAAAATTATATTTAGAATCAATGAAAATTAAAAATATAAGAATCCATAATAGACCTGCATATAACTCTGAAGTTCATGGAACAAGAGATATGGGAGTAGGTGAGTTAAATTATTGTTATGAGGATACTGAGCTTGCTGACACAATAGTTTCAGTAGGAGCTAATTCATTAGAGACTCAAACAAATGTTTATTTAAATCACTGGGTTCCAAACATGCGTGGAACATCAATGGATAAAAAGAAGAAACAATTACCAGGAGAAGACCATGCTCCAGCTAGAATGATTTTTGTTGATCCTAGAAGAACGGTGACAATAAATTCAGCAGAAGCAGAAGCGGGAAAAGAAAATGTAATGCATTTAGCGATTAATTCTGGAACAGATTTAGCGTTGTTCAATGCTTGGATGACTTATATCGACTCAAAAGGTTGGGTTGATAAAGATTTTATTAAGGCAAGCACAATGGATTACGATAAAATGGTTAAAGGAAACAAAACTTCATTATCTGAAGCTGCAAAAATTACTGGATTAACTACAAAACAAATCCAACAGTCAGCTGAATGGATTGCAAAACCAAAAGGTAACAAAAGACGAAGAACGTGCTTCGTTTACGAAAAAGGTCTGATTTGGGGTAATGATAATTACAGAACTAATTGTTCTCTAACTAACGTTGCAGCAGCAACCGGAAATATTGGAAGACCAGGTGGAGGATGTTGTAGAATGGGAGGACACCAGGAAGGATACTTTAGACCAGCAGATGGTTTTATATGGGAAGGAAATCCTGCTAAACCCCCATATGTTGATAAGTTGCTTATAGAAGGAAAAGGTGGAGTGCACCATGTTTGGGCATGTGACCATTACAAAACAACTTTAAACGCTCATGAATTTAAGCGTGTATACAAAAAAAGAACTGACATAGTTAAAGATGCTATGAATGAAGTACCGCATGGTGATCGTAAAGCATTAGTTAAAGCTATTATGGGTGCTATTAAAAAAGGTGGTTTATTTTCAGTAGATGTAGATATTATCAAAGCAGACATTGCTGAAGCAGCTCATGTTATTTTACCAGCAGCAACATCTGGAGAAATGAACTTAACGTCTATGAATGGAGAAAGAAGAATGAGATTGACGGAAAGATATATGGATCCTCCAGGTCAAGCATTGCCTGACTGCATCATTGCTTCAAAACTTGGAGAAGCAATGGGTTTCAGTGGTTATGGCTGGAAGACCGAAGAAGATGCTTTTATGGACGGCTACCACAATGGTACTGGAAAAATTGTAACTTATGATAGATTAAGAGCTATGGGCAATAATGGTGTTCAAGAACCAGTTATTGATTATAAGGACGGCAAGTTAGTTGGTGTTAAACGTTTATACGCCGATGGAAAATTCGACCGTCATGGCAAAGATCATAAAAAACTAATCTTTAAGGAGTCAAAATGGAGAGGTTTACAAGCTCCTGGAAAAGAAGCTCAGAAGAAGAAGTTTAAATATTTGATCAATAATGGAAGAGCTAACCATGTATGGCAAAATGCTTATCTAGATAGAAAGAACCAATTTGTTACAGATAGATGGCCTTACCCATTCATTGAAATGAATCCATCTGATATGAAGAATATTGGAGTATCCGAAGGTGATTTAGTAGAAGTGTTTAATGACGATGGTTCAACACAGGCAATGGTTTATCCTACGCCAACTGCAAAAAAGAAAGAAACATTTATGCTTTTCGCTTATCCTACAGGTGTTGTTGGAAACGTAGTAAACGATGGAGTAAACGAAGTAATTATTCCAAACTATAAACAAACTTGGGCAAATATAAGAAAATTAGCTAACAAACCATCTGGTGTTAACCACGTTAGCTTTAAGTCAAAGGAATACAAAATATAAAAAAATATTAGAGGCTAGAAATAAAATTCTAGCCTCTTTTTCCCTTTTTTTATGATAAAAAAAACTCTATTAGCTATTCTTTTATTTGTCTCAAATATAAACTTTTCAATAGCTGATATAGAATCTGGAAAAAAAGTATTCAATAAATGTAAAAGTTGTCATTCAATAAAGCAGGAAAAAAATAAACTTGGACCTCATTTAGTAAAAATTTTTGGAAGAAAAGCAGGGTCTATAGAAAATTTTAAATACTCTTCTGCTTTAAAAGATTCAGGAATAATTTGGAGCGAAGAAACTTTAAAAGGATATTTAGCAAATCCAAGAAAATATATACCAGGAACTAAAATGAGTTTCGCTGGAATCAAAAATACCGACCAATTGAATCACTTAATTGAGTATTTAAAAAAAGATAGTAATTGAATAAAAAAAACTTTTATGATTAAATTAAACTATGTTAATTGATCCTTTTAAACGAAAAATTTCATACATAAGAATTTCAGTTACAGATAGGTGTGATTTTAGATGTACTTATTGTATGCCTGAAAAAATGCAATTTTTACCCAAGAAAGATTTACTTACATTAGAGGAATTAGAAAGACTAGGTAATGTCTTTATAGACCTTGGAGTTAAAAAATTAAGAATTACAGGAGGAGAGCCTCTTGTTAGAAAAGATATTATGAATTTATTTAAAGGTATTGGAAAAAGAATTGGAAATGGTTTAGAAGAACTAACATTAACTACTAACGGATCACAGTTAGAAGACTATGCAGATGAACTTTTTGAAATTGGAGTAAGAAGAATAAATATTTCATTAGACACTCTAGAAAAAAATAAATTTAAACTTATTACTAGATTAGGTAATTTTGAAAAAGTAATGAGAGGAATTATGAGAGCAAAAAAGGCGGGAATGAAAGTAAAGATTAATACAGTTGCACTTAAAGGGGTTAATGATATGGAGATTATAAAGTTAGTAAAATGGTGTGGTGAAAATCAGTTTAATTTAACTTTTATTGAAGTGATGCCAATGGGAGAAATTGGAGAAAAAAGAATTAATCAATTTATGCCTTTGACAGAAGTCAAAGAGTTACTCGGTAGTCATTTTACATTAAATAATGATCCAATGAAAACTGGTGGACCTGCTACTTATATGCATTGCGAAGAAACAAAACAAAAAATTGGTTTTATAACTCCACTGACACATAATTTTTGTGAATCTTGTAATAGAGTAAGAATTACCTGCACAGGAAATATGTACATGTGTTTAGGTCAAGAGGATAAAGAAGATTTAAAAAAACCTCTAAGAGAAAGCAAAAATGATAATGTTTTAAAAGATGTAATTTATAAAGCAATTTTAAGAAAACCAAAAGGACACGACTTTGTAATAGATAGAGAAGAAAAAGAAAAGCATGTTCCAAGACATATGAGTGTCACTGGCGGATAAATCAGAAATTCATAATTTTCATTTAAATATAAAATAATATATATTTTTCTTATGGATAAAATTTTAAGTGAAAGTGAAGTAGAGAATTTTAAAAAGGATGGGGCAGTATTTTTAAAAGGAAAATTTGATACTAGCTGGATAAAAAAACTTCAGACTGGAATAGAAAAAGATATAAAAAAGCCAAGTCCAAGATTTAAATCTCATACAATAGAAAAAGGTGTTCCTGCTTATTTAGAAGATTATTGGACCTGGCATTTAGTGCCTGAATTTAAAGATTTTGTATTCAATTCACCTTATGCAAAAATAGCATCAGAGTTAATGTCAGCAAAAAAAATAAACCTTGTTATGGATAATTGGTTTTTAAGAGAAGGTGGTTCTAAATCAAAAACTCCTTTTCATCATGATGTTAGTTATTTTGATATGGAAGGCACAATGTGTGTACTTTGGTTACCGCTTCAACCAAGCAAAAAGGAAGAAGGTGTTGCTTGGGTAAAAGGATCACATTTATGGAATAAATTATTTTTAAGAGTTCTCTTTAAAGATGGTCACAAGATAGAAGGTGACGAATGCATAATTAATGGAAAAAAATATGAAACTCCTCCAGATATTTTAGGAAATAAAGATAAATATGAATTTTTAAATTGGGATTGTGATTTGGGAGACTGTGTAATTTTTGACATGAGAACACTTCATGGTGCTCTTAGTACATCTATACCAAACAAAACATTAAGTCGTTATACTTTAAGAGTAGCTAAAGAAGATGCAAAGATAAGTTATATTGGAGATTGGACTAGTTATAATTATAGAAAAGCCATGCAAGACGCTGGATATAAAAATGGGGATCCTCTAGGAGGTGAAATGTTTCCAACTTTATATGAAACTAATTAACTTCTAGCCCTTAAGACTAGAAGTTAAATTTCTAAAAATTTATCCTGCAGGCTTATAAAGACCCATTGCTTTTCCAGCCATCTCAGCTGTTTTACTCATATCCATTTCTTCTAATATAGTAAAATTGCTAATAGCTCCAGAAGCCTCCACTGCTAATTTAACTGCAGCCATTGATTCAAAGTCTTTTCCGCTAACACATCCAACAAAATCATATGATCCTCTTGTTATCGCAAATGATTCCATTTTAGCATCTAATGCTGTTGCCAATGCATTTGCAGCAGCAGCTCTATCTTGCTTGGGATCTTTTATAAATCCTTTAAATGCTTGGGCAGTATAGTTTCCGATTATATAAAATTTAGCCATAATATTCTCCTTTCTCTAATATTTAGAATATCATTTTTACAAAAATGTTATAATGAGTAAATTGCATAGTAGACACAATCTAAAGTAATGCTAAATTGAAGCTTATGTACGAAAAATTTGGACAATTTATTGATGGTA
>CACDEU010000015.1 GCA_902551895.1 uncultured Pelagibacteraceae bacterium
TATTTTTGGGATTAAACCCACAATACCTTCTAGTGAATATGGTTATTTTTTAACAAAAAATAATAAAGTATCCAGATTCATTGAAAAACCAAAAGAGACTAAAGCTAAACAAATAATTAGTAAAAAAGGATATTGGAATTCTGGAATGTTTTATTTAAGAAAAGATTCAATAATTAATAATTTTAAGAAATACCAACCAAATATTTACCGAAGCTGTAACAAAGCTGTAGCAAAAGCAAAATATAAAAGTAATGTGTATTATTTAAACAAACAAGCGTTTACCAAAGCAACAGCTAAGTCTTTTGACTATGCAATATTAGAAAAAACAAAGGAAATTAATGCGATTAAATTAGATATTCCTTGGTCTGATTTAGGATCTTGGAAAGAAATCTGTAAGATGTATGGACGAAATAAGAGACATTATTTTAAAAAGAAAAATGTATTCCACAGACCTTGGGGTAGTTATGTTAATTTATTTAATGGTAAAGAATTCTTGATTAAAGAATTATATGTAAAACCAAAAGGTATACTAAGCCTTCAAAAACATCATCATAGGGCTGAGCACTGGGTAGTTACTCATGGTAAACCTAAAATTACCTTAAATAAGAAATATTTTACAATGAAACCTGATGAAACCATCTTTATTCCATTAGGTGCTGTTCATAGAATAGAAAATCCTTATAAAAAACCAGTAAAAATTATTGAAGCTCAGGTAGGATCAATTTTGAAGGAAACTGATATAATAAGATACGAAGATGCTTATGGGAGAATAAGGTAAATAAATATAGATGATATATGTTGAAAAAAATTAAAGAATTTTTTCTTATATTTAAAACCATAAATAAAATTAATCAAATAAAACCAAAATTTTTATTTTATTCTGAGAGCAAATCTTATCTAAAATTTGGATATTTAATTATTGAATATTTAGCCAAAAAATTTCCTGGCGAAGTTTATTATGTTTCCTCTGATGCAGAAGATAAGATTAATAATTTAGATGTAATAAATGTTCATATTAGTAGTGGATTTTTATTACAATATTTCTTCACCAGCGTTTCCGTTGAAAATTTGTTTATGACTTTGACAGATTTGAATAACTCAATAATAAAAAAAAATAAGTTTGTTAAGAATTATATCTATTATTTTCATGGTGCTGTAAGTACTACTAAAATTTATACCTCAGCTGCTTTTGATAATTATGATACAATATTATGTAATGGAGATTATCAAATAAGAGAAATTCAACAAAGAGAATCAATTGAAAATTTAAAAAAAAAAAGATTAATTAAAACTGGTTTTTTTTACTTTGATTATTTAACAAGAAAAATTGATAAAATTAATTCAGATAATAATGAGATTCTAGTTGCTCCGTCATGGAATAAAGATAAAAAAAATTTTATTAATGAAGATTTTGAAAAAATTATAGAAAAACTATTAGACGATGGACATAAGGTGAGATTTAGACCACATCCTGAAACCATTAAAAGATCAAAAAAATTAATGAGTTTTTATAAAAAAAAATTTCATGGTGATAATTTTATTTTTGATGATTTTGCTGGTAATTTCGAAGCACTTACAAAAGCCAAATGCTTAATTACTGATAATTCAGGTATATCAATAGAATATATGTTAATATTTAAAAGGCCCGCTATTTACTATGGTGAGTTTGATAAAATACATAATGAAAAATTTGATATGTATAAAAATTTAAACACAATCGATGACTTAGTTAAAAACAAATTTGGTTACAAAATTTATACCGATCAAATTAATAACATTAATTATGTAATCAATAAATCTATATTAGAATTTAAAAAAAATGAAATTGACAAATTTTTGAATGAAAATTTTTATAATTATGGAAAAACAGTAAAATTTTTTGATGATAATTTTTCCAAAATATTTAATTAGATAAATTTATTTGTTAAACCAAGGTCTATTGTCATCAATAGTTTTTTTCAGATTTTTTTCTGATATCATAGATAGTTGATACAAACTATCACCAGATATCCTTCCTCCAAGTCTTAAAATCAACAATTTACCTTTTTTATAAAAAATATGTTTATTATTTGGTTTTATATAGATGGAGTCAGATGGGTTAAGATAGCCTTTTTTTCCATTTATAATGAAATTGATTTTAGTAGTTCCTAAATTATAAATGTACTGATGAGATGGCACATCTAAAAAACTTTTATGTTTTTTTTCATTTAGTAAAGTTAATTCATAGCCTCTTGAAAAAGGTAATTGAGGTATATTAGTGAGTTCTTTGAATAAATAATCTTTCTTCTTCATTGAAGGATAAAACCAATTTTTACAATTAGAATATTTTTGTATTTTTACTTCCAAAGTATTATTTGGTGGGAATAAATCTCGATAATTTAATTTTAAATTATGTGAGATTTTTTTAATTATTTTTTCTGAAGGTATTTTTTTTGATTTTTTTATTTTATCTAAATCTATTGAAGTATTTCTTTTAAATTCTTTAAATGTTATAGATGAATTTTTAAAAAAATTTTCTATGTTTGACCAAAATGCGGTTTTATGATCTTTTAAATTTATCTTGTATTTTTTTGTGATATTAAAACCTAGAGCTGTTATTTCATTTAAAGTTTCATTATCAAGCTTATCTGAATATGTTAATGCCAAAATTTTTCCTAACAACTTTTTTTATTTTTTCTTGTTGTAAATGAGTGACAAACATACGGGCTAATATACATAGAGTCACCAGTGTTCATTTTTGCAACTTTTTTTCTATTTTTTTCAATATAATAAAAATTTACCGGACCTATAAAATAGGTAAATTGATGAAGAAAATGACCATTATTAAATCTAACTTTAGAATTTTTAGGACTATCATTTGCAACTACTTCTAATTCGGTAATCAATTCAGGTCTAAACGGTGATAATTTACTCATAACTGTATCTTTATATAAATAATATGGTTTGCCTCCTCTTTTCATAATACGTTTTGATTTTTCTGACTCATTATGTCTCATAATTTTAAAACCTAGTTTCGCATCATCATAAAAAGAAAAAAAATCTCCATAATTTATTGGCCATATTTTTACTGCACGACTAATTGTCTTAAAATCAAGTTTAGATTTATTTGAAAGAATATTATTAATTTTTGTTACACTTATTTTTAAATCTTTTGCTGCATCTTCAGGACGTCTTTTTAAATCATTCAATACTTTTCTAAGTTTAATATTTGAGACCATCATCTATTTATATAGCTTTTTTTTATAAAATATATATAAAATGATTTAGTTATTTTAAAATGAAGTCTTTAAAAAATTTGCCAAGACCCTTTGTTTTTGTGCCAATGGCAGCAGATTTATTTCATTATGGGCATATAAATATTCTATTAAAAGCAAAAAAATATGGTACCGTAATCGTAGGTTTAATGACAGATAATGGTATTAAAAGATATAAAAAAAGGAAACCTTTAATTAAATTCTCAAATAGAAAAAAAATATTGTCCCAAATAAAATGTATTGATAAAATTATCCCAATAGATGGACTTAAATATGTTGAGTATTCTAAGTTTTATAAATTTGATTATTTTGTTCACGGCACTGATTGGAAAAAAAATATTCAATCAAATGTTAGATTAAGATTGATAAAAACTATGAAAAAATGGAGTGGTAAAGTATTAGAATTTCCATATACTAGGGGCATTTCTTCATCAAAATTAAAAAAATCATTATATGAAAAAATTTAAAAAAAAAGTTTATGTTCCTCTTGCAGTAGATTTTTTACACGAAGGTCATATAAATATACTTAAAATAGCACAAAAGTATGGTGAGGTTATTGTTGGACTTTTGACCGATGAGGCTATTGCCTCATACAAATCTATTCCAATTCTTAATTATAAAAATAGAGAATTGTTAGTAAAAAATTTAAAATATGTTTCAAAAGTTGTTCCACAGACAACAGATGATTACATCAACAATTTAAATAAAATTAAACCAGATTACTTGGTTCATGGAGATGATTGGAAATATGATAATAGAAGAAGAATAAGAACAAAAGTTATCAAAACATTAAAAAAGTGGTCAGGAAAATTGATAGAACCTAGATATACAAAAAATATTTCATCTTCTAAAATTAAAAATAAAATTTTAGAAATTGCCACTTTACCTGAAAACCGAATTTCAAGACTAAAAAGACTAATGTTATCAAAAAAAATTGTAAGGATCTTAGAGTCACATAATTCATTGACAGGTCTTATTATTGAAAACCTTAAAATTTTAAATAAAAATTCCTCTGTTGAGTTTGATGGGATGTGGTCATCAAGTTTAACTGACTCCGCAACTAAGGGAAAACCTGATAACTCATCATTAGATTTTTCAGCTCGTGTTTCATCATTAAATGATATGATGGATGTGACTACAAAACCATTAGTTTTCGATGCTGATAATGGAGGACAACTTGAACATTTACCATTTTTGATTAGATCTCTGGAAAGATCTGGTGTCTCTGCCATTATTATGGAAGATAAAATAGGATTAAAGAAAAATTCTCTATTTAAAAATCAGAGTGACACACAACAAGATAAACCCCAAACTTTTGCAAAAAAAATTAAAAAAATTTGTTCGGCAAGAAGATCAAATGATTTTCTTGTAATAGCAAGAATCGAGAGTTTTATTGTAGGAAAAGGATTAAAAGATGCTTTATATAGAGCAGAGATTTATTCAAAAGCTGGTGCTGATGCAATATTAATTCACAGTAAAGAAAAAACTCCAGCTGAGATTTTTTCTTTTGCAAATGCTTTTAAAAAAAGCAAATATTATATACCTCTAGTTTCAGTTCCATCAACTTATTCAAAAGTTTATGAAAAAGATTTAATTAGGAATGGTTTTAAATTAGTTATTTATGCAAATCAACTTTTGAGAGCTGCTTATCCAGCCATGCAAAATGCTGCAAAAACAATTTTACAAAAAAGAAGGGCTTTTGAAATTGATAAAAAGATAATACCGATAAAAGAAATCATTAACCTTATAAAAAATGATTAAGATTAGTTCTTTAATCAATATTCTTAAAAAAAATAATAGTAACTTTTTTACAGGTGTACCAGACAGTGTTTTAAAAGAACTTTCTGTTTTTTTACAAAATAAAAAAAAAAAGACACATATAATTGCTACAAATGAAGGATCAGCAGTATCAATAGGAATTGGACACTATCTCTCAACCAAAAAAATTCCTTGTGTTTATATGCAAAACTCCGGTCTTTCAAATGCTTTAAATCCATTAATTTCAATAGCTCATCATAAAGTCTACTCTATACCATTGATTCTTATTATAGGATGGAGAGGTTCTCCGAGATTAAAAGATGAGCCTCAACATAATGTAAAAGGAAAAATTACTGAAAAAATCTTAAAACTATTAAATATTAAATACACTATAATTAGATCAAATAAAGATCTTAAAAAATTTGACAAACAAATTAAAATTGCAAAAAAAAATAAATCTATAGTTGCTTGTTTAATTGAAAATGGAACCTTAGAAAAAAGCAAAAAAATAATAAAGAAAAAAGATTATTTTAATTTAGATAAAGAGTTGTTTTTCAAGACACTGTTAGAAAATATAAAGTCAAATACAAAAATTATCTCAAGCACAGGTTTTAACTCAAGAGAATTAATGTACATAAGACAAAAATATAACTATAAAAAAAGTAAAGATTTTTATATGGTTGGTGGTATGGGCCACACCTCTTCTGTAGCTTTTGGTTATTCATTACAAAGTAAAAAAAAGATAATCTGTATTGATGGTGATGGATCTTTTTTAATGCATTTAGGAGCAATAAAAACACTAGGAACTTTTGCTGAAAAGAATTTAAAATATATTCTATTAAATAATAATATCCACGATTCTGTTGGAGGACAAAGCACATATACAAAAAATATAGATTTAAAAAATTTTTCGAAAAGTTTAGGTTTTAGAAAGTTTTTTGTTATTAAAAATAAAAAAAATTTAAAAATAAATTTGAATAATTTTATTAATTCAAGAAATCTTAGTTTTTTAGAAGTAAGAGTTTCAAATAATAAAATTAAGAAATTACCAAGACCTAAAGATTTAATTCAAATTAAGAGCCAATTTATGAAATAATGGTAAATTCAATTGAAGATATAAAAAAATTTATTAATGATAAAAGTTTAAAAAAAATTTTTTTATTATGTGGAAAAAAATCTTTTATAACATCTGGTGCTGAAAAATTTTTTAAAAAAGATATAGATAATAAAGAAATAAAATTTTTTTATAAAAATTCAAATCTTCCAATCTTAGAAGAACTCATTGAAATAATTAAAGCTATAAGAAATTTTGAACCAAATTTAATTCTTGCGGTAGGTGGGGGTGCAGTAATTGATTATGCAAAGATAGCAAATGTTGTAGATGTGAGACCTGATTTAGCTGATTTAATTGTGAATTATTCTTACCCATTTAAAAAAAAATATTGCAAATTAGTAGTAATACCAACAACAGCAGGTTCCGGGGCTGAAGTAACGTCAAATGCAGTTATTTATTTAGATGGCATTAAACATTCATTTGAAAGCCAACTATTAATACCAGATAATTTTTTTCTAATCCCTGAATTTTTAATTTCTGCACCAAATAAGATTAAAGCTTCAGCTGGTTTTGATGCTATAGCACAAGCTTTAGAATCTTTGGTTTCTAAAAAATCAAATGATCAAAGTGTTGAATACGCCTCTAAATCTTTAAGAGTATCAATAAACAGCTATATTTCTTTTTTAAATAATCCGAATTTAAAAAATGCAACTGAAATGGCTATCGCATCAAATTTAGCTGGTAAAGCAATCAATATTTCAAAAACAACTGCACCCCATGCTGTTTCATATCCTTTTACCTCCTTATTTAATGTGAGTCATGGTCATGCAGTAGGCTTATTTTTTGAAAAATTTTTTCAGTTTAATTACGAAAACAAAGATAAATCAGAAACCTCTTTTGATTTAAAAAAAAGATTTGATTTAATATTTAACCTATTTGATGTGCAAGCAATTAATGATTTTAATTCCAAAATATCATTAATAAAAAAACAAGCAAAATTAGAGGATAATCTCCAAACACTAAATATCAATATTAAGCAAAGCTCAGATGAAATTATAAAAGGCATAAATTTATTAAGACTTGGTAATAATCCTGTAAAAATTGGAGAAAAAGATATTTATAATATTATTTCGCAGTAATTATTTCACAAGAAAATTCACTTTTTTATTTGATAATTTTAAATGAATTTTTTTATATGAACCAAAATTATCTCCATCAATTTGAACAGGTATCAAATCATTTCCATCAATAGTAATTTTATGTGAATAAGTAGTAATAACATTTTTGTTTTTACTTAAATCACCATTAAGAATTATTAAGAATATAGAATATAATAAACTGATCCTAGTCAAATCCTTAAATATATAGGTAACTAATTTATCTTCAAAAATATTTGTTTTATTTATTTTATGATGTCCAGCGTAATATTTGGAATTTGAGGATAATATCCAGTCTGCTTGATAAAATTGCCCATCAAAAGTTACATTTAATTTTTTATTATTCATAAATAAGAAATATTGAAAACCTTTAATTCCGAAAATAATTTTACCAAGAATTTTTTTAATTTTTGAATTAATTGAATGAACAATTTTTGCATCCCAGCCTATACCAGCCATTAAAAAGAAATAATTTTCGTTTATTTTTACAAGATTAGAGGGTTTATAATTATTAGAGACCAATACATTTACTATATCATCAACTTTTTTATTCATTGATAATTCAGCTTGAAGTAAATTTGCAGTCCCAGCAGGGATATAACCTATGGCAAAATCATCTTTAAAATTAAAATTATTTTTAATTAATTCATTAATTGCAAAAGAAACGGATCCATCTCCACCAGCTACTATTAGTCTATCATAATTTTTTTGATTAAAATCTTTAAAAATTTTCTTAGCTTGATTTATTGTTTTGGTCTCAAAGTAGTCTACATAATTATTTTCTTTTAACTTAGATAAAACCCTATTTATGAATTTTGATTTTCTTCCAGAAGAAGAGTTTAGATTGTAAATCAAACAATATAACATAATTATTCCTTAAAAAATTTTTAACAAATTTGTAACATTTGAATGAGATAACAATTACATGATTCGTGTTACAGTTGTGTTAAAAAAAGGTTTTTTAAATGCCTAATATACTTAAATACAAAAGTATATTTATTTCTGACGTGCATTTAGGTACCAAGGGATGTCAGGCAAATAAACTTTTAGAGTTTTTTAAAAACTCAAGATCTGAAAATCTTTATCTTGTAGGAGATATTATAGATATTTGGGAAATGCAAAAAAAATTCTATTGGCCACAGGAACACAATGATGTAATTCAAAAAATTTTAAGAAAAGCAAGACATGGTACTAAAGTCTTTTACATTATGGGTAATCATGACGAAATGTTAAGAAAATTTATTCCAATGCATTTTGGTGACATTCATATGGTTAATAGAGTAATTCATGAAACAAATGCTGGAAAAAAATATGTTGTTGTCCATGGTGATGCTTGGGATGGTGTTATGAAACATGCTAAATGGTTATCTAAACTTGGATCAATAGCCTATAATTTATTATTAAAATTGAATGTAATAATTAATTTTTTTAGAAGGTTGAGAGGAAAAGAATATTGGTCTCTTGCAAAATTTTTAAAGTATAAAGTCAAAAACGCAGTCAAATATATTGGTGAATACGAAAAGACAGTCTCAGATTATGCAAAAAGAAAGAAATTTGATGGAATTATTTGTGGCCACATCCATCATGCCGAGGATAGAGATTTTAATGGGGTTAATTATTTAAATTGTGGAGACTGGGTTGAATCTTGCACTGCATTAGCCGAAAATTATGATGGTAGTTTTGAAATATTATATTGGGACAAAATAAGAGAACAATATTTAGATAATAAAGAAATAATTAAACCAATTAAAACCGAAGAATTAAAAAAAGCTTCATAGTTAATGAAAATTTTAATAGCGACAGATGCATATTTTCCACAAGTAAATGGTGTCGTAAGAACCTTACATGAAACAGGCAATGTATTAAAAGAACAAGGTCATATTATAGAATATATTACACCACATTTATTTTTAACTTTTCCGATGCCGAAATATAACGAAATTAGGTTGTCTATAAATGTATGGCCAAGAGTTGGTAGTTTAATAAAGAAAATAAAACCTGATGCAATACATATTGCTACCGAAGGTCCTATAGGGACGATGGCAAGAAGATATTGTTTAAAAAATAATCTAAAGTTTACTACGAGTTTCCATACAAGATTTGATAAATATCTAAAACTTTACTTTCCTATTATACCAGCAAAATGGGCTGAAAAATTCTTAGCAAACTTTCATAACAAGGCCGAGAAAATTTTAGTAACAACAGAATCCATGAGAAAAGAATTAATCGATATAGGTATAGATAATAATAAAATGATTACTTGGACCAGAGGGGGAAATCATGGAGCCTTTAAGAAACCTAAAAAAATTGAATTACATCACAAAAGACCAATTTGGATTTATGTTGGAAGAGTTGCAGTTGAAAAAAACATAAGAGCTTTCTTAGAATGTGATTTAGAAGGTACAAAAATAATAATAGGAAAAGGACCCGATTTAAAAAAATTAAAAGAAGAATTCCCTAAAGATATTTTTTTAGGAGAAAAAACAAATGGTGCACTTGCATCATATTTTGCATCTTCTGATGTTTTTGTATTCCCTAGTAAAACAGATACATTTGGAATTGTAGTTACTGAGGCTTTAAATTGTGGTACTCCTGTAGCTGCTTATCCTGTTCCAGGTCCTAAAGATATATTTGAAGGATCCAAAATAAATTGTTTAGATAATGATCTTAAAGTTTCAGCCCATAAAGCTTTGAAAGTTGATCGAAATGATTGTCTTGAATTTGCAAAAAAATTTACTTGGGAAGAAACAGCAAAAATATTTTTTAATAATATTTCACCAAATCATTAGTAAACTTTTATTAATTTATTTGCATTAAAAAGAGTAATGATGCAAAATTAACTTATCTAAATTTATGGAATATTTCATCATTCTACTTATAGTTGTTATAGTTTATCTCCTATATTTACTTAATCAAAAAAAAAACAAATCAATAAATACCGCTACAATAATTAATAAAAGAGAAGAAAAAACTAAAAGAGTAATTATTGATGAACTTGAGGATCAGTTTTTTGCATTAAATAAATTTAACATAATTAAATATGCCAATCCAAGTGCATTAAAAAGATTTGGAAGTAGTTTAATTGATAAAAACATTTCTTCTGTAATTCGAAAACCAGAATTAATAGAAAATATTGAAAAAGCTATAATTGAAAATAAAACAAAAAATATTGATGTTGAAATAGACTTGCCATCATATCAATTTTATAAGATTTATATCATCCCTGGCCCAACTCATTTATTTACTGAACCAGATTCTGTTGTGTTATTTTTTAAAGATTTTACTGAAATTACAAAAGCACAAAAATTTAAAACTGATTTTGTAGCCAATGTAAGCCATGAATTAAGAACACCTTTAATGGCAATCAAAGGATCTTTAGAAACTATTGAAGGTCCAGCGTCTGATGATGAAAAGGCTAAAAAAAAATTTATGAAAATAATCATTGATCAATCAAATAGAATGGAAAATTTAGTTAATGATCTTTTAATACTCACAAGAATTGAATTAGAAGAACATATAAGGCCAAGCACTTTAGTTGATATAAATGATCTTTTCAAAACAATCATCAGTAATTTTGAGATTATTTTAAAAAAAAAGAAATTAAACATTAATTTATCTCTCGCAAATCCAACAATTGTTATTGGAGATAAAAAAAAATTACAAACTGTTTTTTCTAATCTTTTAGATAATGCAATTAAGTATTCAAATGAAAACAAGTCTATTTTTATATCAAGCAATATTAGCGATGGTAAATTGTTAGAAAAAAATTTTATGATCAGTGTTAAAGACGAAGGTGTTGGCATTCCTCAAAGATTTATTTCTAGAATTACAGAAAGATTTTTTAGAGTAGATCTTGAACAAAGTAATAAAGTTGGTGGAACTGGTTTAGGATTAGCTATTGTTAAACATATAGTTACTCAACATCGTGGACACTATGAGATTCTAAGTGAGGAAAACCAAGGAACTGAAATTCAAATTTATTTGCCAGCGAAAACTTAAATTTAAAAGTATTATATTATAATAGTTTTAGAAGGTTTTTTTAACAATTCTTTACTTGATTAATGTTAATCTTTTAATTAATTTTTTTATATGGTTAAAATATTCAAAAATATTTTGATTTTTGCTTTTTTATTAAGCTCTATAACAACAAGTGTTTTTTCTAAAGATATCACAACATTATTAAGAAATCAGCAACTTACAGTTTTTGATATTGGAATTTTTAGATTAGAAGCAGATTTAAAAACTTCATATCCTTCTATAAAAGATCATTTAGAAGTTACTGAAGCTGAATTTTATACAGACGTAGTTACCTCGTATTCTAAAAATTCAATTGATTTAATTGTTTCTGTTCCTATGAATAAAAATCTCAAGAAGGAAAATTATTTTTCTGATTCTTTTAGATGTAGGAATATTTTTAATTCTGTAAGAGATTTTTTATTGAGGAATGAGAATTTGAGTAATTATAGATATACTATGGCTACAAGTTATTTAACCTCTATATTTTCAACCCCAAGCTCATGGCCTAGCTGGAGATATGATGAAGAAATTAGAGAAGAATTAGTAAACTTAGTAAAACTAGAAATAACTTTACGTCCAAGCAATGAACTCGCTCTTAATGAACAGGTAAACCCTGTTTCATGTATTGGTGGCCTAGAAACTGATATTGATCAGAT
Organism: uncultured Pelagibacteraceae bacterium; assembly: GCA_902551895.1. Lineage (GTDB taxonomy): Bacteria > Pseudomonadota > Alphaproteobacteria > Pelagibacterales > Pelagibacteraceae > Pelagibacter. The sequence continues at coordinate 11,897 of CACDEU010000015.1, forward strand.
AATTATATCAAAAAAATACAACTAAAAAGTTACCTTTTTAACAAAAGTGTAACAATTCTGTAATATTAAAGATTCAATAAATTTATACGAGTCAGTCATCTTTTAATTAATAAATAACGAAAGGATTAAAGATAATGAAAAAACTAACTATAGTAATTGCTTCTTTAGTTGCACTTTCAATTGCAACTGTTGCTCAAGCAAGAGATCAAATTAAGATAGTTGGTTCTTCTACGGTATTCCCTTATGCAACAGTTGTTGCTGAAAGATTTGGTGGTACAGGTTTTAAAACTCCTGTAATCGAGTCTACTGGTACTGGTGGTGGAGCTAAACTATTCTGTGCTGGTGTAGGTGAACAACATCCAGATATTACAAACGCATCAAGAGCTATGAAAGATAAAGAAAAAGCTCTATGTAAGAAAAATGGTGTAAATGAAATCGTTGAGATCGTAATTGGTAACGATGGTATTACATTAGCTTACAGCAAAGATGCAAAACCAGTAAACTTTACTAAAGAACATTTGTATTTAGCACTAGCTGCTCATACAGTTGTTGATGGTAAATTAGTTCCAAATATTTATAAAACTTGGGACCAAATTGACTCTAGTTTACCAAAACAAAAAATTTCAGTGATGATCCCACCAGGAACATCAGGAACTAGAGATGCTTGGAATTCTTTAGTAATGAAAAAAGGTATGACTAAAGAAGCTAAAGCTCTTTATAAAGCTGGTTTTGAAGCTGGAAATAAAAAATACAAAAAACCTCAAAAACTTTACAGAGAAGATGGTGCTGCTATTGAAGTTGGAGAAAATGATAGTTTAATCATCCAAAAGTTAACTCAAGATAAAGATATGTTTGGTTTCTTTGGTTTCAGTTATTTCTTAGCTGCAAAAGATAAATTACAAGCAGCAAGTATTGATGGTGGACAACCATCATTGAAGTCTATTCAAGACTACAGTTATGCTGTTGCTAGACCTTTATTCTTCTACGTGAAAAAAGCTCACGTTGGAGTAATTCCAGGCTTACATGAGTTTGTGAAAGAATTCACAACAAAGAAAGCTATTGGAAAAGGTGGTTACCTAGCAGACATTGGTTTAGTGCCATTAGACTCTAAGTTGTATAAAACAACTAGAACTAATGCTACCAAACTAGTTGCTATGGGTAATTAATTATTCCTCAGTTAACAAATGATTAAAAAGGGGGTCTTTTTAGACCCCTTTTTTTTAAAATAAGAGTAAAGTCCTCAATAAAGGAGATTCTTTGAACTTAATATTGTTTACATTTATTGTTCTTCTAGGTTTCACAAGTTATTATTTTGGACGTAAAAAAGCATACACAATTCAATCTACCAAAAAAAGATTAACTGCATTACCTCAATTTTATGGTTATTATCTTGCGATCTGGTGTGCAATACCAGCCTTTATAATTTTTTCTTTATGGGCAATTTTTGAGCCCACAATTGTAAAACTATTAGTTTTAAGTGATTATTCAAATCAAGGTTATCTTGATGATGAATTAAATTTAATATACGAAAAAACAAAAGCATTGTCTCGAGGTCAATTCACTGGAGAAATTACACCTTTTATTGAAGCTTCAGCTGAAAAATATTTAAGTCTTCGATCAATAGCTCAAAGTTCAAAAGTTGTTATAGTATTATCTGCAATTATTGCCTCTGTTGCTTATGCGTATAAAAGAATTTCATCTAATTCTAGAACAAGAGAACCAGTTGAAAAATTTTTGAACGCAGTTTTATTTACAGCTTCATTAGCCGCAATATTAACTACTGTTGGAATAGTTTTCTCACTTATATTTCAAACTATAGATTTTTTTAAAGTAATTCCATTATTTGATTTTGTCTTTGGAACTCACTGGTATCCAGCAAAAGCTTTTGTTAGAGATTCTTCTGAGGCTTTAGATCCGTCAATGTATTCTGATACTTTTGGAGCGGTCCCTATTTTTGCAGGCACATTTTTTATTGCATTTATTGCTATGTGCGTTGCTATCCCAATTGGATTAATGAGTGGAATTTATTTAGCTGAATATGCATCATATAAAGTTAGACAATACGCAAAACCTTTAATTGAAATTTTAGCTGGTATACCAACAGTTGTTTATGGTTTTTTTGCTGCCCTAACTGTTGGCCCATTTTTAAAAGAATTAGGAACCTCTATGGGTCTTGAAGTTTCAGCTGAAAGTGCTTTAGCAGCAGGAGGGGTAATGGGCATTATGATCATACCATTTATTTCAAGTTTAAGCGACGATGTAATTACAAGTGTACCTCAAAGTTTAAGAGATGGAAGTTATGCTATGGGAGCAACTAAATCAGAAACAATCAAGAGAGTTATTTTTCCTGCAGCATTGCCGGGGATAGTTGGATCTATTTTACTTGGTGTTTCAAGAGCTATTGGAGAAACAATGATAGTTGTTATGGCCTCTGGTTTAGCTGCTAATTTAACTTTAAATCCATTAGAATCTACTTCAACAATTACAGCTCAAATTGTAGTTATTCTAATTGGTGACCAAGCTTTTGGTGACCCAAAAACGCAAGCTGCTTTTGCTTTAGGTATGTCATTATTTTTAGTAACGCTTTGTTTAAATATTGTGGCCTTAAGAGTAGTTAAAAAATATAGAGAGAAATATGAATAAAAATAAAGAACAATTATTAAATAAAAGATACAAGGCTGAGCAGAGATTTCGCTTATACGGTCAAAGTGCAATTTTTATGGCACTTTTATTTTTAACAATCTTTATTTTCAAAATTTTTTCAACTGGCTATTCAGCTTTTCAAAAAACTTGGCTCATTGTTCCAGTAAATTTTGATGCTGAATTAATGATGTTAGATGAAAATCCAACAAAACAAGATATCGAAGATGCGGACTATTACGAAATAGCACTTCAATCAATGTGGAATTTAGACCCTAACGCTAATGAGGATCAACAAAATCAATTAAAAAGAATGGTTTCTTATTTCTTTGAAAGAGAGATAAAACAAGAATTATTAAAAGATCCAAATTTATTAGGAAAAACCAAAGAAGTTTACCTAACTGCATCTGATGACTTAGATCAAGTTTTTAAAGCTAATTATCCAAGAGATTTACCTGAAGACCAAAGAAGAGTAAGCGATTATCAACTAAAAATTTTTGATCAACTTGTTGCAAATGGTAATGTTGAAAGTAAATTTAATATTAGCTTTTTTACAAATGCTGACTCAAGAGAAGCAGAACTAGCTGGAATAGCAAGTTCATTTATGGGCTCAATTTTTTCTATACTTGTTTGTTTAATGATAGCTTTTCCTGTAGCGGTTCTAGCAGCAATCTATCTTGAAGAATTTGCCCCTAAAAATAGATTCACTGATTTTATTGAAGTAAATATAAATAACTTAGCAGCAGTTCCATCTATAGTTTTTGGTCTATTAGGGTTAGGCGTTTTATTAGCTATATTTCAACTACCAAGGTCTACCCCATTGGTTGGAGGTATCACTTTGTCCTTAATGACTTTACCAACAATAATTATAGCTGCTAGAGCATCTTTAAAAGCGGTTCCACCAAGTATAAGAGAGGCAGCACTTGCTATGGGAGCAAGTCGAATGCAAACCACAATGCATCATACAGTTCCTCTTTCTATGCCTGGTACGTTATCAGGAACAATAATTGGTTTAGCTCAAGCTTTAGGAGAAACTGCACCCCTAATTTTAATTGGAATGGTTGCTTTTGTTAACACGATACCTGGATCACCTATGGATCCTGCTGCAAGTTTACCAGTTCAAATTTATATTTGGGCTGAAAGTGCTGAAAGGGGATTTGTAGAAAAAGTTTCAGCATGTATAATGGTCTTACTTGGCTTTTTAATAATAATGAATTTATTTGCCCAAATAATAAGACATAAGTTTGAGAAAAAATGGAGTTAAAATGATAAAGATTAAAGCAAAAGATGTTGATGTTTTTTACGGAAAAAAACAAGCACTCTTTAATATAAGTTTAGATATTGAGGAAAATCAAGTAACGGCATTAATTGGTCCATCTGGTTGTGGTAAATCAACTTTCCTAAGATGTCTTAATAGAATGAATGATGTAATTGATATCTGTAGTGTTAAAGGAGAAATTTTAATTAATGACTTTAATATCAATGATAAAAGCTGTGATGTAGTAAGACTAAGAGAAAAAATTGGTATGGTTTTTCAAAAACCTAATCCTTTCCCAAAAACTTTATATGAAAATGTATCTTACGGTCCAACAATTCATGGTATAGCTCAATCAAAACAAGAAATGGATGAAATTGTTGAAACTAGCTTAAAAAAAGCTGCACTATGGGAAGAGGTAAAAGATAGGTTGCATGAACCTGGAACTGGATTATCTGGAGGGCAACAACAAAGACTTTGTATTGCTAGAGCAATTTCTGTAAGACCTGAAGTTATATTAATGGATGAGCCTTGTTCAGCATTAGATCCTATAGCAACAGCACAAATTGAAGAATTGATTGATGAATTAAAAAAAGAGCACACAATAATAATTGTAACTCATTCTATGGCTCAAGCGGCACGTGTATCTCAAAATACAGGTTTTTTTCATTTAGGACAATTGATAGAACATGGATCTACTGATAAAATATTTAAGAATCCTGATAATAAAAAAACCCAGGACTATATAACCGGGAGGTTTGGATAATGTCTGAAGCACCACATACAGTTAAATCTTACGAAGAAGAACTAAAAAATCTCAATGCTAATATCATTAAAATGGGAAGTGCATGTGAGGAAGCTTTGGGTAAAGCAATTCAAGCCATTACAACAAGAAATAGCGATATTGCAGAAGCTGTAATTAAAGAAGATGAAAAAATAGATAAATATGAAACTTTGATTGAACAACAAGTTGTAAATTTAATTGCTTTGAGACAACCTATGGCAATTGATTTAAGAGAGACAGTAACGGCTTTGAAAATGTCTTCAGATTTAGAAAGAATAGGCGATTTAGCAAAAAATATATCCAAGAGAACACTTTTGCTTAATGAAAATCTTCCAAAGAACTTGGTAGATTCATTAAATAGAGTATCTACCAATGTTCAAAAACAATTAAAATCAACATTAGACGCTTATCTAGAAAGATCTGCGCCAATGGCAGTAAATGTTTGGGAAGGTGATGAGCAAATAGATGATCTAACAAATCTTTGTATGCAAGAAGTTATAAAATATCTTAAAGAAAATGAAAAAAATTTAGAGGATGGAACTCACTTGTTGTTTGTGACCAAAAACGTTGAGCGTATTGGTGATCATACTACGAATGTTGCAGAACAAATTTATTTTTTAGTTAAAGGTGAGTATTTAGAAGGCGACAGACCTAAGGGCACCGAGCCAATTGTAACCGGAGAAAAATGATCTATGTCAGCCCATGTTTTCATAGCTGAAGATGAAGCATCAATTGTTGCTTTGTTAAAGTACAATCTTGAAAAAGAAGGTTATAAAGTTAGTCATTCAGAAAATGGAGAAGATGCTCTTAAACAAATAAAATTAAAACAGCCAGATTTAATATTAATGGATTGGATGTTACCTGAATTATCTGGTGTTGAAATTTGTAAAAATTTAAAAAAAAATAATAAGTTTAATGATATTCCTGTCATTATGTTAACTGCAAAAGGGGAGGAAGAAGACAAATTAAAAGCATTTGATACTGGTGCAGATGATTATGTAACTAAACCTTTTAGTCAAAAAGAATTGAATGCTAGAATTAAATCTTTATTGAGAAGATCTAAGCCTCAATCATCATCAGACATTGTAGAATTTACTGATTTAAAAATAGATCGGATTACAAAAAGAGTTTATAGAAAAGATAAAGAAATTACTTTAGGTCCAACTGAATTTAAATTATTAGATTTTTTTATCAAAAATCCAAAAAGAGTTTATTCAAGAGAACAACTCCTAAATAATGTTTGGGGGGAAGATATATATGTTGAGTCTAGAACAGTAGATGTCCATATAAGAAGATTAAGACAAGCAATTAACATACAAAATACAAAACCTTTAATTAGAACAGTGAGATCAGCTGGTTATTCTTTAGAATCTTGAAGATCTTTGGGCCTTATAAATTCTTTTAATACTCCTTTTTTCTCAACTTCATTCCAGGATTTAATATCAAACTCAATTTCTGCAAATGATGCTGTTGGGAATTTATAATTCATTAGTTTAAAATTATTCGTATTATGATTTTTTGTAAGATTTCGTACTAAATTTTTTACTGATGGTTCATGGTTTATAACCAAAATTGACTTATATTCACTTGGTATTTCTTTAATTTTTTTTATAATTATATTCTCATCAACTAAATATAAATCTTTTGAAAAATTAACTTTTTTTGGTTTAGTAATTTTCTTAGATAAAATTTGAAAAGTTTTTTTTGTTCTTTTTGATGACGAAATTAATGCATAATCAAATTTAAATTTTTTTTTAACAAAAAATTCACAAATCATTTTTGCATTTTTCTTGCCTCTTTTACTAAGTGGTCTATCAAAATCATTAATACTTGAATCATCCCAACTAGATTTTGCGTGTCTCATGACGTATAATTGATGCATAAAATCTAAATATATGACTGCTTTAAAAAAACAACATAAAGAAGAGCTGAAATCTAAATATCTAAATAGAGAGCTTTCTTGGTTAAAATTCAACGATAGAGTACTTCTAGAAGCGCAAAATATTGAAAATCCTCTTTATGAAAGAGTAAAGTTTTTATCAATTGCTGGTTCTAATCTAGATGAATTTTTTATGGTCCGAGTTGCTGGATTATATAGTCAAATAAAACAAGAAGTTGACTCATTAAGTTCTGATGGTTTGACACCTGATGAACAAATGGATGAGGTAGTGCTTGAAACTAAGAATCTATTAAAAAAACAGAACAAGATTTTTACTCAACTGATTATGGGATTAAAAAAAAATAATATCAGTGTAGTAAAACCTGTTAATTTAAATACTAAGGATAAAAAAAAACTTCTAGAAATATTTAAAGAAGAGATTTATCCTTTATTAACACCATCAGCTATTGATCCTGCACACCCATTTCCATTTATAATCAATCAAGGAAGAGCACTTGTAATGAAATTAAGAAAAAAAAATAAAAAAAGGATTTTAAACTCGATAATAGTAATACCAAAAGCATTATCTAGATTTATTGAAATAGAGTCTTCAAAAAATCATAAGAAATTTGTTATTCTAGATGACATAATAAGTTTTTTTGCTAATGAAATTTTTCCAGATCATGATTTAGAAAAGAAAATGATTTTTAGAGTAATTAGAGATAGCGACGTAGAGATTCAAGAAGAAGCTGAAGATTTAGTTAGATCTTTTGAATTGGCTTTAAAAAGACGTAGAACAGGTGATATTGTTCGTTTAGAGATTCTCGAAAATAGCGATAATGAATTGGTAAAATTTATTACAAATAAATTAGAAATAAATCCTGATTATATTTATGATGTATCTGGCCTTGTTGGAATTCAAGATATAGATCAAATATGTAAAGTAAAAAATCCAAAATTAAGATTTAAGCATTTTACACCTAGAGAAGTTGAAAGATTAAAAGAATATAATGATAATTTTTTCGAAACTATCAAAAAGAAAGATTTAGTTGTTCATCATCCTTTTGAAACGTTTGACTCAGTAATTGAATTTTTAAACCAAGCAGCAAATGATAGTAAAGTTATAGCCATAAAACAAACTTTATATAGAACAACTCTAGATTCACCAATAGTTAAAGCCTTAATAACAGCTGCAGAAAATGGAAAAACAGTTACCGCTTTAATTGAAATTAAAGCTAGATTTGATGAGGAAGCAAATATTCAACTATCAAGAAGTTTAGAAAAAGTAGGTGTCCAAATTGTTTATGGTTTTGCCAAATATAAAACTCATGCAAAATCTTCATTAGTTTTAAGAAGAGAACAAGGTAAAATACAAACTTATTTTCATTTAGGAACTGGCAATTATCATCCTGTAAATGCTAAAATTTATACTGATTTGTCTTTATTCAGTTGTAATAAAAAAATGTCATCAGATGTTGAGAAATTTTTTAATTATGTAACAGGATACGCAAAACCAAAAAATTTAAATAAAATTTCTATTTCGCCAGTAAATATGAGGCAAACCTTAAATGAAAATATTGATGCTGAAATTAAAAATTCTAAAAATGGAAAATTTGCAGCTATTTGGGCAAAAATGAACTCATTAGTAGATCCAGAAATTATCGATAAATTTTATGAGGCTTCGAATGCTGGTGTAAAAATTCATTTATTTGTTAGGGGTGTTTGTTGTTTAAGACCAGGAGTTAAAGATAGATCAGAAAACATAGTTGTAAAAAGTATCATAGGAAGATTTTTAGAGCATTCTAGAATTTATTGTTTTAGCAATGGTTCAAAAAAAATGCCTAATAGAAATGCAAAAGTATATATTTCTTCAGCTGATTTAATGCCAAGAAATTTAAATAGAAGAGTAGAACTTCTAGTGCCAATTGAAAATGAAACTGTTCATGAACAGATTTTAGATCAAATAATGTTAGCAAATTATCTTGATACTAATCAGAGCTGGGAGCTCAATGCTGATGGTAATTATAAAAAAATTAAATATAGTAAGATCGATTCCTTTTCAGCTCATGAATATTTTATGAATAATCCGAGCTTATCTGGAAGAGGTAAAGCTAAACTAAAAATGCAGCCTAAACAACTGCACTTAAGATTGATTAACAGTGGAAGTAATTAAAAGTAAAAATAGTTTAAAATTTAAACAGGCAAAATTAGCTATAATAGACATTGGATCAAACTCTATAAGAATGCTAATTTATGAAGATTTCAGTTCTTCTCGTGTGCCTTTTTTTAATGAAAAAGCAGTTTGTGAACTTGGAAAAAATTTAGATAAATCCAAAAAACTTCACAGAACTGGTACCGAATATGCTTTAAAAGTTTTAAAAAGATTCTCTGAAATTTTAAATGTTTCAAAAATCACAAATCTTAAAATCATTGCAACAGCAGTTTTAAGAGAAGCAACTGATACAAAACCATTTATTGATGAAGTTGAAAAACTTTTTAAAACTAAGATTAATATATTGTCAGGAGATGAAGAAGCTGAATGCTCAGCTGAGGGAGTAAAAATAGGTTTTGAAAATGTTGATGGATTAGTCGCTGATCTTGGAGGTGGTAGTTTGGAATTAGCCCGAGTTGAAAACAATATAGTAACTAATAAAACCTCATTACCTTTTGGTGTTTTAAGATTATTAAATAATCCTATAGTTAAAAAAAGAAATTTAGCAAAATATATCAAAAAATTATTGAGAGATGAAAAATGGCTTTCAAAAAAGAAGTTTAATAATTTATATTTAGTTGGGGGTACTTGGCGAGCATTATTTAAATTACATCTTTTTCAAAACAATCATCCAGTACATATAATTCATCAATATAGTATTGATAATAATGTTTTATCTAAGTTTGTTGAAAAAATTTCATCTTTTAATAAATCTAAACTTAAAACAGTTGAGTATATTTCAAAATCTAGAACACCCTATTTACCTTATAGTTGCATTATACTTGATGAAATTATGAGAGTTACAAATCCAAAAAATATAATTTGTTCTATAAGTGGTTTGCGTGAAGGTTCTTTATCAATTGACTATTTTAAAGATGTAAAAGACTCAGAAATTTTTCATAAAGCACTTGAAAATGTTGCAAAAAAAAGAGGTGATTTAGGATCGAATTATAAAAAATATTATGATTTTATTCAGCCAGTTTTTGAAGGCAATGAGCATTTTAATAAGAAATTATTATATTTGGCATGTGTATTAAGTCATATGGATTGGGGTTTAGGAGCATTTCAAAAAGCTGAATTAGTATTTCAAGAAACGATAAACACTCCGTTACTTAGACTGACACATAAAGAAAGAATACAATTAGCTTTGTCATGCTATTGGCGCTACTGCAGTATCAAATATAATCCAAAAATGGAATACCTAACTTTTTTGAATAATAATGAAATTTTTTCAAGCAAACAAGTGGGAGCAGCATTGAGATTTTCCCAATCATTGACCTCGATATCCACGATATTCCTTGAAGAGTTTAAATTATATAAAAGAGGTAATGCTTTATTTTTAAAAATTCCATCCCAACATCAAGAAATAATTTCAAAACAGGTTACTAAAAGGTTTAAAGCTCTTGCTAGAGAATTATTTTTAGAACCAAGAGTAATTTACTCAAATAATTCAAGATAAATTAAATTTAATACTACTTTTAATTGAGTGATATTTTTTTTGTAACATTATTTTAATTTAAATTAAATAATTAGTTAATTTTTCTGTCATATTTTTCTGATAATTTTCGAATTACGCACCCCTCAAAATACGTTCGGTTAAATTTATCGAACGTATTTTATTTAAATCTAATATATATAAGTCTTAATATATAAATTCATTAAACCTTAACAATTAATAAATAATTTTGTAATTTAAATTATCTATAAACGTTTTAATAAAATTTAAAATATTAAGTCTCATTATAATCCCCTAGTAATTAAATTTTGTTAATTAACCACTTACTTCCTTCTCTTTATTGAGAGGGAAGTAAGACGATTTATTTGATATTAATTATCTATAGATGCAGGAGACTGCTCTGCATTTTTCTTAGCAAGTTTTTTTGCTTTATTTTCTGCAACTTTCTTTTCTAAACTAGCAATTTTAATATTAACTTTTGACAATTTTTTTTCTTTAGCTGTAATTTTATTTTTTAGTTTATCTATTGATTTTAAAATTTTTGTTTTTTTCTTTTCATTTTTTTTTAATTTTTTTCTCATTTTTGCCTCCAATTTTTTAGATGATTAATTTAATCACATAATTCATAAATCTGAAAGTTAATTTGATACAACCTGTAGTTTATTGATTTTTAAGATTTGTTATTAGATATAAAAACATTGCTATATGAGAACTATTATTAAATTTTTGTTTTAATATTAATTTATATATATCTCTTTGATTAAACAGATGAATTCTAATATCTTTTTCTGGCTTCGAAATTTTAATTAAGTCTTTTGTGTAATAACCAGTAATTTTAGTAGTTAGTCGTCCAGGCTCAGTATAAAAAGTTGATATTTTACTCAATTTTGATCTTGATCTATATCCTGTTTCTTCTCTTAATTCCTTATATGCTGATTGCAAAGTTGTTTCTTTTTTTTCTACTATGCCAGAAGGAAACTCATAATTAATTTTATTAATTGGAACTCTTTTTTGAGAAACTACTATATATTTGTCTTTAATCTTAGGTATTACTAATGAAAGATTAGAAGTTTTAAGATAATGATAAAACTCTTTTTTCTTAAATTTTTTGTTAATTAAACTTATTCGATTGGTAAGTTTTATATTTTTCAATTTTTCTCTAAAAATAACTTTTTAACAATAAATACAGCAATTAACATTCCTACAAGCTCAGCTAAAATATAATAAGGAGTATTTAAATAACTAATACCAGTAAAAGATTCAGTAAAAGTTCTTGCTAATGCTACAGCTGGATTTGCAAAAGAAGTTGAAGAAGTAAACCAATAACCAGCAGTAATATAAAGACCAACGCTAGCAGCAACAGCAATTTTTCCTGACTTCATAGAGCCAAAAATTATTATTATAAGCCCCAGTGTTGCTATTACCTCAGATGTGAATATGTAAATTCCATCTCTTGACTTAGTAGATAATTCATAAATTTCATGTTCAAAAAAGAAATTAGCTAAACCAACACCAATCAAGCAACCAACCAATTGAGCAATGATATAGTAGGGTAATAGTTTCTTTTTTAATTTACCTGTTATTGTCATTGCGATACTTACAAATGGATTAAAGTGAGCTCCTGATACATCAGCAAATACTGTAATAAGCACAAATAAACCTGCTCCTGTTGCTATTGTGTTTGCAATTAACATCACAGCAACGTCATTAGTTAAGTTTTCTGCCATTAAACCTGAGCCAACAATAATCATTACTAAAAAACAACTGCCTAATAGTTCAGCAAGAAAATAACGACTTTTATTTTTCATTAAGTAGTTCCTTTATTTTTTTATTAATATGATTAAAAACTTTTTCAATTATTTCATCTTTTTTATTTAAGTCATTTGTTTCATTAAGTAATTTAACAGGATCTTCTATATCCCAATGAATTATTTGATCTTTATTTGGCCAAATAGGGCAGACTTCGTTATTGGCATTATTACAAACTGTAATAACATAATCCATTTTAATTTGACTATTAATAAACTCATTAAAATTTTTAGATCTATAATTTGAAAGATCATAATGTTTTGATAATAAATAATTCTTCACATCCTCATTTATTTTTCCTGTTGGATTACTCCCAGCACTAAAACCTTTATACAAATCGTCATACTCATTATTTATTATAATTTCAGCAATAATACTTCTTGCTGAATTACCTGTGCATACGAACAATATATTCTTCATTTAAAAAATAACTTTATAAATACCAATTACAAACAATGGAATTTGTAATCCAAAGTTAGTTAAGATTGCTTTATCTTTGCTCATAAATCCTGCAATAGTCCATCCAACAACTCCTAATCCATGAAAATATATATTTAATGGATATATATTTAAATTTGTAAGAAGTATTCCTACTAAAACTAAAAACGTACTGATCCACTTTAGATATTTTTTTATAAACATAAAATTTCCTTTCGTTATTATTATTTCAGTTATGTTAAGAATTTATTAAAATAAAGGATTATCTACACTTTTTGCATAATCCAAAAAACTCAAGATTGTATTTGCTATATTTCATACCATCTTTGTCTTTGAAATTAGCTAAGTATTTAGAAAGACCTGCGCTACTTATTTCTGTTACTTTTTCACAAATCTCACAGATAGAAAACGCTGTAGCTTTTGCTACTTGACAACTTGAATTGTGACACGCAATAAAAGCATTTCTACTCTCAATTTTATGAATTTTTCCTATTTCAACTAATTTATCTAAAGCTCTATAAACTTGTAATGGAGCTTTAATACCTTTTTTTTGAACATTAAAAAGTATTGTATACGCTTTTAATGGTTCAGAAGATTTTTCTACAAGATCTAAGACAATTTGTTGATTTTTTGTAAGGAAATTTTGTTTTTGCATTTTTTATATTTTACCAGTTGTCCATTAGTTTTTCAATTGAATGGATTGTTTTATTTTTAATAATGAAAGTATAAATAGAACTAAAGATGCTGTTATTATTGAAGGTCCTGATGCAGTATTAAACTCCAGTGAAGAAAACAGTCCTATTATTACAGATAACAAGCCTCCAATTATTGAAAACAGTACCATTTTTTGTGGATTGTCAGAGATGTTTCTAGCCATAGCAGCTGGAATAATTAACATTCCAGTAATTAATAACAGTCCAACCATTTTTATAGAAATTGCAATAATTGCAGCCATTAAAATTGTAAATATTGCTTTTGCTCTATCTGGATTTAATCCTTCAGCTTCTGCTAATTCATAATTTACTGTTGATGCGAATAAAGGTTTCCAAATTAATTTTAATACCAATAAAATTAATGCACCACCAATCCAAATAATAATTAAATCATTAACATTTACAGCTAATATATCTCCAAATAATAATCCCATAATATCAAATCTAATAAACGTTAAAAATCCAATCACTACTAATCCTACTGCTAATGAGGAGTGAGCTAATAGACCGAGTAGAGCATCGCCTGGAAGATTTGTTTTTCTTTGGAGCTGAATTAAAATTAAAGCAATTACAGATGAAATTATAAAAACTGAAATAGCAATATTAAATTCAAAAGAATATGCCATTGTAACACCAAGCAATGCTGAATGTGCTAGCGTATCTCCAAAATAAGATAATCTTCTCCAAACAACAAAACATCCAAGAGGACCTGTTACAAAAGCAACACCAATTCCTGCTACTAAAGCTCTTATAAAAAAATCATCAAACATTTAATTTTTTTTTATTTCTCCTTCGTGAGAGTGAACATGGTCATGTTTATGTTCATAAATAGAAAGTGTTTGAGCAGCTTGTTCACCAAACAAAGCTTTATACTCATTATTTTTTGCTACATCACTAGGTGAACCTGAGCAACACACATGTCCATTTAAACAAACAACATGGTCGGTAGCACTCATTACAGTATGTAAATCATGAGATATTAATAAAATTCCACAATTAAGTTCCTCAGATATTTTTTTTATCAATTCATACAAGGCAATTTCACCAGTGAAATCTACTCCTTGGACAGGTTCATCAAGTACTAATAATTCTGGTTTTTTTGAAATAGCTCTTGCTAGTAAAACTCTTTGAAATTCACCACCAGATAAATTGCCTAAGTTTTTATGTTTTAAATGCACTACACCGGTTAAAGATAATGCTTCATCTATAGCATCTTCTTTAAGATCTTCAGTCAAGACCATAAAATCTCTAACTCTTAATGGTAATGTCCAATCTATAGAAACCTTTTGAGGAACATAACCAATTTTGTTAGTATATTTTTCAACTTCACCATCAAATTTCTTATAAATACCTAAAGCAATTTTTGCTGTTGTACTTTTTCCAGAACCATTGGGGCCTATAAGTGTTACAATTTTACCTTTTTCAACCTCTAGTGATACTCCCTTAACAAGCCATTTATCATTTTGCTGATAACCTGCATTTTTTAACTTCACTAACGTGTTACTATTTGTTCCCATTTTATAGCTTGACTTTCTAATGTTATATTATTACATAATGTTATATTATAACAATCAATTAATACTTAACCTATGAAAAATCTAAAAAAAATACCATTTATCTTATCTATACTATCATTCTTAACTATTTTTACACCGGCAAATGCTGATCTGAAAGTAGTTGCATCTATTAAACCAATACATTCCCTAGCTAGTTATCTTATGGATGGCATCGGTAAACCTGATTTGATAGTTGATGGATATTCTTCACCACACGGTTTTGCACTAAAGCCTTCACATGCAAAAATGTTACAAGAAGCAGATATCATATTTTATGTAGGTGAAGACCTAGAAAATTTTTTAGAAAAACCATTAAAATCAATTGCCAAAAAAGCTGAAAAAATTGAGCTAATGGAAATAAAAGGGTTAAATAAATTAAAATTTAGAGAAAGAAATATTTTTGATGGTCATGATGATCATGGGCACGATGAAGATGGTCACAAAGAAGATGATCATGATGATGAACATAAACATGAAGAAGATGGTCATAAAGAAGACGACCATGATGACCATAAACATGAAGAAGATGGTCACAAAGAAGATGACCACGATGACCATAAACATGAAGAAGATGGTCATAAAGAAGATGATCACGATGATCACGGACATGACGAAGATGGCCATGAAGGTCACGCACATGGTGAATATGACCCTCATATTTGGTTAGATCCAGAAAATGCAAAAGTAATATTAAATGAAATGGTTGAGCATTTAATAGAAAACGATGAAAAAAATGCATCAACTTATAAAAAGAATTTAAAAAACGCTGAAAAAGATTTAGATAAACTTGTGAAAAAAGTAAAATCTGATCTTAATAAAGATTTTAAATCTATAGTTTTTCATGATGCCTATCAATATTTTGAAGAGAGATTTAATGTAAATGTAATGGGTGCATTTACAGTTAATACAGACGTTATGCCTGGTGCAGAACAATTAGCAGAAATTAGAGAAATAATTGAGCATGATAAAGTTAGCTGTATATTTTCAGAACCTCAATTTAACCCTGATATCATAAATGCAGTTGCAAAAGATATGAATATAAAAACTGGTGTTTTAGATCCATTAGGAGCAACTCTAGAACCAGGTAAAGATTTATATTTTGATTTGATCAAGAACATGTCTAAATCTTTTAAAGGCTGTTAATTTAAAATTGATCTTTTGTTATAAATAATATCTAATAAAGGGATGAGTACAATTTCCCTTAGTTTAGATGAAATCTTTGATCTAGCTAAAAAAACCTTATTAGCTAATGGATGTGATGATGAAACAGCATCTATTCTCTCAGATTTAATAATGAAAGCTGAAAGAGATGGCTCATTATCTCATGGTTTATTTAGATTGCCTGCTTATGTTACTGGTCTAAAAAGTGGTAAAATAAACGGTAAAGGTAAACCAGAAATTAAAAAAATATCACCTAGTGTAATAAAAGTTTTAGGCAATAATTGTTTGGCTCCAGTAGTTTTGAGCAAAGGTATTCCAGAATTAGTAAAAGCTGCTAAAGAAAATGGAGTAGCGGTTTTAGCTATTAATAATTCACATCACATGGCTGCTATGTGGCCTGAAACTGAAATGATAGCAGAGCAAGGATTAGTAGCTTTTGCATGCACATCTTACAAGCCTGCTGTTGCACCAGCGGGAGCTATTAAACCATTATTTGGAACTAATCCAATTTCATTTGCATGGCCACGTCCAGGAAAAACTCCAGTTGTTTATGATATGGCTACAGCTTCAATGGCTATGGGTGAAGTTCAAGTTGCTAAAAGAGAAGGGCACAAAGTTCCATTAGGTACTGGTTTAACAAAAGATGGAAAAGATACTACTGACCCTGGAGAAATAGCTGATGGAGGTATATTACTGCCCTTTGGAGGCTATAAGGGCTCAGGTATAGCCATGATGGTCGAATTACTAGCGGGAGCTCTAGTAGGTGATAATTTTAGCTATGAGACAGCTGCTAAAGATAACAATGACGGTGGTCCACCAAGTGGTGGCGAATTCATATTAGCAATATCTCCTGACAAGTTATCAGAAAATGATTGGAATAAACATTCAAATGAATTTTTTGATAAAATGAAATCAATGGAAGGTGTAAGACTTCCAGGTGAAAGAAGACATAAAAATAGACAAGACAAAGGTCCAAGAAATATAAACGAAGAACTTGTTAATAAAATTAAATCTTTAAGCTAATTCAATTTCAATAGGCGTATGATCAGATGGTTTTTGTCTTCCACGAGGAAATTTATTTATTTTAACATCTTTAACAATATCAATTAAAGAACTTGAAACTAAAAAATGGTCTATCCTCATTCCATTATTTTTTTGCCAAGCACCACTTGTATAATCCCAAAAAGTATAGCCTTCTTTATCAGGATGAATAAATCTATATGCATCATGAAAACCTAAATTTATTAATTCTCTTAGTTTTTTTCTTATCTCTAATCTAAATAAAGCATCGTTTTCATAACTCTTTGGATTATGAACATCTTCTGCTGAAGGAATTATATTAAAATCACCTCCAATAATTATATTTTCATTTTGTTTAGATATTGATTTTAATTTTTTAATTAAACTATCTAACCAATAAAGTTTATATGTATATTTTTCTGTATCAACAGGATTTCCGTTTGGCGTATAAATATTAATTAATGTTATAGTTTTTTTCTTATGTTTTACTTCAGCTGATATTATTCTTGATTGTTTATTTTTATCTTTAAAAATATCATTTTTAATACCATCTAACTTTTTCTTTGAAATTATTGCTACTCCATTATAGCTTTTTTGTCCGAATACATAATTTTCATACTTAAGAGTTTTAATATCATTGTAAGGGTAAGTTTCATCAGGAGTTTTTATTTCCTGCATCATCAATATATCTGGTGAAAATTTATTTATATATTCTTTTATATTTTCAATTCGAGCTCTTACTGAATTGACATTCCAGGAGCTGATAATCATTAAAGCGAGAAAGAAACGCCACAACCACAAGAAGATTTACTTTGTGGATTACTGATTTTGAAATTATCACCGATTAATTCTTTAACATAATCAACTTCGGATCCCTTTAATAGTTCAGCTGATTTTTTGTCTATTAATATGTTTTCATGTTTAAGATCATCATCTTCTTGCTTACTATCAAAAGAAAAATCATACTGAAAACCTGAGCAGCCACCGCCTTTAATAGCGATTCTAAAAAAAGATCCCTTATCTTTTTTTGATAGCATCGCATTAATCTGTTTTAATGCATTATCGGTAAATTTAATTTCTTTAATCATCATATAAGACTGATATTACTAATATAATGTTAAATTGTCATTTTTAAAGAATGAAAAACTACAAAAGAATAGGGATTATTAATAGTAAAGGCAGACTTATAAATGAGCCTAATTCACCCTATAGATCCCCATTTCAAAGAGATAGAGATAGAATTATTCATAGTACAGCATTTCGAAGGTTAAAACACAAAACACAAGTTTTTGTTAATACTGAAGGGGACCACTATAGAACTAGAATTACTCATTCAATTGAAGTTGCTCAAATTGCAAGAACAATATCTCGATATTTAAACTTAAATGATGATTTAACCGAAACTTTAAGCCTTGCACATGATCTTGGTCATACTCCTTTCGGCCATGCTGGAGAAGAAGCATTAAATGAATGCATGAACAATCATGGTGGATTTGATCATAATCTACAGACATTAAGGATAGTAATGTTTATAGAAAACAAATACGTAAAATTTAAAGGCTTAAATTTAACAGTAGAAACATTGGATGGTCTTATAAAACATAACGGTCCTTATTATGACGATACTGATGTTAAAAATTTGATCGGATTAAAAAATTTAAAAAATAAAATTGATTTAAAATCTTATCCTTCAATTGAAGCTCAAATTGCATCTATTTCAGACGATATTGCC
>CACDEU010000016.1 GCA_902551895.1 uncultured Pelagibacteraceae bacterium
CATGATTAGTGCTTCCAGAACAAACTTCTTCATATGTTGTTATGGCACTGTTTCCTCCACAGTAACCAACTTCTGTTCTTGTAATTCCTTCAAGCTTCCCAAATTTAATTTCTGGTCCCCAAAAACATCCTAATGCTAATACTGCTATTTCCATTGATTATTGTTTTAATTAATCTTAAGTTATTCTTATGCTTTCCAAAAATCAATTAGGCTTTTTGTACATGTTTATGTCTGTTTGCGCGTTTTCTATAATGGATTTAGTTGTAAAATGGTCGGAGTCATATCCCCTAGGACAAGTAATATTTTTTAGAGGTTTTTTTGGAGTAGTGCTTTATTTTTTAATTATGCCAAGAGATAGAATAAAAAATTTTTATTACACAAAAAGACCAGGTTTGCATTTTTTAAGATGTTTTTTTGGATTAATTGCGCTTTTATCTATATTTACTGCATTAAGAAATTTACCTTTAGCAACCGTTGTGAGTATTTCGTTTGCAGCTCCAATTTTTACAACCATTTTGTCAATTTTTTTACTTAGTGAAAAAGTTGGATTTTTTAGGTGGTTAGCAGTAATAGTTGGTTTCGTTGGAATAATAATTATCACTGAACCAGGCTTCACTTCTTTGAATATTTATTTTATTTATCCAGTAATTTTTTGTTTGGGCATGTCTTATGTGGCTATTACTATAAGACAATTATCTACTTCAGAACCTGTTTGGTTAATTTCGCTTTATTTTTCTGCGACTATAACTTTGGCAAGTTTTTTTACAATTCCGTATGGGTGGATTATGCCCGACATACAAGATTTAATTTTACTGATGTCTATTGGTATATTAGGTGGAGCAGCAAATTTGTGGTTGAGTCAATCATATAAATTTTCAGAAGTTTCACTAGTAACTCCTCTAAAATATTTAGCTTTAGTTTTTGCAATAATTTTTGGATATTTAATTTGGAATGAGGTGCCTTCAATAAAAACTTTGATTGGAGCTTTCTTGGTAATAACATCTTCTATAATTATTTTTAGAAGAGAGATTAAGCTGAAAAAACAAGTTACAATTCCAAGACATGAATAAGCCACCTAAATACTGGAATAAAGCAAAAAAGCATTTGTCCAAAAAAGACAAAGTAATGAAAGATTTAATATTTAAATATAGAGATAAAACTTTAACTACAAGAAAAGATATTTTTTTTTCTTTATGCAAAAGTATAATTGGTCAACAAATTAGTGTAGCAGCTGCAAGTTCTGTATTTAAAAAATTTAACAATATATGTAATGGAAAAATAAATCCAAAAGTTGTTAAGAAAATTAACATTCATAAGCTTAAAAAATGTGGTTTAAGTCGACAAAAAGCTAAAGGAATAAAAGAACTCTCAATCAAATTTTCCAACAAATCATTTAATCCTAGTTTAATTAAAAAAATGAATGATGAAGAAGCAATTATCTATCTTTCAACTTTAAGGCAGATTGGAAGGTGGTCCGCAGAAATGATATTACTTTTTACTTTTAATAGGGAAAATATATGGCCTATTCAAGATATAGGATTGCTAAGAGCTATATCAAACAATTATAAAAAAAAGTATTTACCACCTAAAAAATTTGTTAATTCATTAAATAAGAGATTTTCACCTTATTGCTCAGTTGCAACGTGGTATTTATGGCGCTCAATTGATGATGAGCCTATCCAATACTAAATTCTGTATTTTAATCTAACCACTCTTTATAATTTTCTTTATTTTCCTTTAAATAGATTGGTAATTTTTCGAAATTATAATTAACTAGTTTGCTTCCGCTACCAACCTTGTTGACCGTCTTATCAACTTTTAAGTCATAAATTGCCTGTTTATTCTTAATTATATTGTCTATTTGATCTAAGCTTAATGGTTCTTGATCAAATTCTCTGTGATGTAAATATGATTTTAACTTATGTTCTATTTCTCTAGGAGTTTTAATATTTGAAAAATGCCAACCTCCATTTTTAATAAATTTAATACTATTATATTTAATTTTTGAAAAAACTATATCTAATCTAAATAAAGAATATTTTTTATCTTTAATATTTCTTAACCACTGAGGACTTAAAAGATCTTTTTTTCTACAACCTTTAGTTCCAGACCAAACCATATTAGGTAATTTTAAATCAAACTTGTAGTAAAACATGTCTTGTTGAAACATCAAAATTTTCTCTTTCAAATTATCTAAATTTATATTTTCAAGATTTGGGATTTCGTCAACATCAGAAATTAGTATTAAATCCTCAGGGCTTGCTTTTTTTAAACCATTTATAATGTAATCTCTTTGTCCATTTTCTCTTTTAGCAGCATTAAGAATATATTTTCTTGATTTTTCACCTTCATTATCATTTTCGTAAACAGCCTCTATTCCATCAGGGTCCTTATCAAAAGTTAAATAAATTATTTTGTCTTTAAATTTTTCAAATTTTTTATTATCAAATTTTAAGTTTCTTTTATCTCCTTTATGCGTAAAGGTACTTTCTACAATAACAAAATAGTCAACATATCTGTCTAAAGTATTTAATCTTAAATCTAGAACAATCTCTTCATCAAAATACATAAAACAATCAAAAATTTTCATAGTTCTATTTAATTTACACTATTGATACTTGCTACAAAAAAATATCTTTAGTAGATTAATAAATGAGTTAATTATTACTAAATTTAAGTAAATTATGAAATATTATAATTATTTTTTTTCAATAATGTTTATATTATTTACCCAAACTTTGTGTGCCAATGAAATATTGGACTTAGGAAAAAATATTTTTTTAGAAAAAGGAAACTGTGCTACTTGTCATACTTTAAATGATGCTGGATCAAATGCTGACATTGGACCAAATTTAAACTTAATTAAGCCAGATGTTGGTAGAGTAGTTATGGCAGTAACAAATGGTATTGGGGTAATGCCCGCCTATGATGGAATTCTTACATCTGAAGAGATTGAAGCAGTTGCAACATATGTTTCGGAAAAATCAGATTAACAAGTTTATTTTATAATTTCTTCTAACCTAAAATTTGCAATTTTTTTTACTTGTTTTTTTGCCTCAAAGAACTCCTCATCTAATGAATTATTAATTCTTTCTCTAAAATAATTTAAAATTTCATTTTTATTTTTTCCTTTTACAGCAATAATAAATGGAAAATTAAATTTTTTTTTATATTCTGTATTTAATTTTTTAAATTCATTGAATTCTTCAGGTGTACATTCTTTCAAGTTAGCTTTACTTTGCTCAGTATCTGAGTCTATAGTTAATTTTTTTTCGACAGCAAGTTCTGGATGTAAATTAAGAATTTCTAGTATAGTTTTATTTTCACTATTTTCATAGATACCAATTATTTCTGAAACAAAAGATTCTAAATTTTTGAATGGTTTTTTATCAAATGCTTTCTCACTTATCCATTTTGATTTTTCAAATACATTTCCAAAAATTGATAAAAATTCAGATTTATCAAGACTATTAATTTTTTTAATATCGTTCATTTTGTAAATTTATATTAGTTGTTATTTATTAATTACTCAATATTGTATATAAATATTTTATCATATGACAAAATTAACAACTCATGTTTTAGATATTTACTCAGGTAAACCAGGTGCTGGAATAAAAGTAGAATTATATTATTTCAATAACAATAAAAGAGAATTGAAAAAGAAGTTAACATTAAATGAAGATGGAAGAGCAGACAAACCATTGCTTGAGAGTGGAGATTTTTTAAATGGTAAGTATGAGTTGGTTTTTTTTATTGGAGACTATTTTAAAAATATAACTAAATCAGGTGAATTACCTTTTTTAGATGATGTGGCTATTAAATTTGGTATTTCAAATTCGAAAGAACATTATCATGTTCCCTTACTCGTTTCTCCATGGAGCTATTCTACTTATAGAGGTTCTTAGTGATTACTAATAAAGTTCAATTTATTTATGAAAATAAATTAATTGAATTAGAAAATCCTGACCCAAACCAAACTATACTTAGCTTTATAAGAGATAGGTTAAAAAAAACTGGCACCAAAGAGGGATGCGCAGAAGGTGGATGTGGTGCTTGCACAATAGTGTTAGGAGAATTAGAAAATAAAAAAATAAAATATAAGGCAATTAATTCATGCATATCTTTCACACCTACTTTGCACGGAAAACAACTCATAGTTGTTGAGAATTTAGTTTCACAAGATGGTTCTTATCATCCAGTCCAAGAGGCAATGGCAAAATATCATGCATCTCAATGTGGATTTTGTACACCAGGTTTCGTTATGTCGATCTTTGCAATGTCAAAAAATAAAAAAAATAATAATAATGATGATATTAAAGACGCAATATCTGGAAATTTGTGTAGATGCACTGGATATAGACCAATTATCGATGCAGCAAAAAATATAAAAAAAAAATACTCTGATGAATTTTATAAAAATAGTAAAAAAACTATAAATCTTTTAAAAAAAATTCACTGCAAAAGTATAATTATTGAGAGTAAAAATAAAAAATATTTTGCACCTAGAACAATAAACGAATTAAGAACAGTAATTCAAAAAAATCCAGATTCTGATTTTTTAAGTGGTGGTACCGATTTATCATTGAAAGTTACAAAGGATAGACAGGAAATAAAAAAAATTATTAATTTAAACAACATAAAAGAGCTTAATTTTATAAAAACAAAAAATAATGAAATTATTTTTGGTTCTACAACTCCTCTTATACAGGTTGAAAAATTTATTTTAAAATATTATCCAGACTTTAATAATATATTAAGAAGATATGGCTCTGTTCAAATAAGAAATGTTGGAACAATAGGGGGAAATATAGCCACCGCTTCTCCAATAGGAGACACTTTACCTTTACTTTTATCTTTGAATGCAAAAATAATAATACAAACAAAAAAAGGTAATAAGCAAATTTTGCTCAATAACTTTTTTATCAAATATAGAAAAACAAAATTAAAAAAAGGGGAATTTATAAAATCAATTATTAT
Organism: uncultured Pelagibacteraceae bacterium; assembly: GCA_902551895.1. Lineage (GTDB taxonomy): Bacteria > Pseudomonadota > Alphaproteobacteria > Pelagibacterales > Pelagibacteraceae > Pelagibacter. The sequence goes on from CACDEU010000016.1 coordinate 4,981, forward strand.
TCCTATTTATAAAAATCATAATTTTAAAGCTTATAAAATATCAAAGAGATTTGATGATGATATCTCATCTGTTTGTGCTTCTTTCAACTTTAAAATTAAAGATCAAAAAATTCAAGATGCTGCTATTGCTTATGGAGGTATGGCAGAAATTCCAAAAAGAGCAAAGAATTGTGAGAATTTTTTGAAAAATTCAAAATTTTCAGAAGACATATTTGAAAAAGCAAAAGATTTATTAAAAAGAGATTTTAACCCTATTTCTGACATTAGAGCCTCAAAACAATATAGATTGGAAGTTGCTGAAAATTTATTAATTAAATTTTTTATAGAAACCAAAACAAAAAAGTTATTTAGAGTTTACCAATGAAATATAGAGATAATCATATAAGTGAAATAAGACCCCATGATAGTGCATATAAGCATGTAAGTGGAGCCGCTGAATATACTGATGATATAAAAGAACCACACGATACTCTTTTTGGAGCAATAGGATGGAGTAAAAAAGCTTATGCAAAAATAAAAAAAATTGATTTAAATGAAGTAATTAATAGTGAAGGTGTAGTTTCAGTGGTTAATTATTTAGATGTACCGGGCCGTAACGATGTTGGGCCAGTTTTTGACGGTGACCCAATTTTTGTAAAAGATAAAGTTGAGTTTTTTGGACAACCAATATTCGCAGTTGCAGCAACTAGTATTGAATTAGCAAGAAAAGCAGTCTTAAAAGCTAAAATAAATTATAAAGAATATAAACCAATTGTAACTCTTAAAGATTCATTAAATAAAAAAAATTTACTTTTTGATGTAAGAAAAATTAATAAAGGAAATGCCCAAAAAAAAATTTCGAAATCAAAACATACTTTAAAAGGAAATTTTACTACGGGTAGCCAAGAACATTTTTATCTAGAAGGACAGGTTGCGTTTGTAATTCCTAAAGAAGATAATGAAATGATAGTTTATAGCTCTACTCAGCATCCATCTGAAACCCAACAGCTTATTGGAAAAATGCTTAATCAAAAAAGTAATTCTATTACAGTTCTTGTTAGAAGAATAGGTGGAGGTTTTGGTGGAAAGGAAACAAATTTTATGACTGCAGCCATATGTTCACTTCTAGCGCATAAGACAAAAAAACCAGTTAAACTGAGATTAGATAGAGATGATGATATTATTTTAACTGGTAAGAGGCATGAATTTTTTTCAGATTATGAAGTTGGATTTAATGACAAAGGAATAATTCAAGGACTTAAAATAAAATTAGCTTCAAAATGTGGGATGTCACCAGATTTATCGTATGCAATAAATGAGAGAGCACTACTTCACATAGATAACGCATATTTTTTAACAGATTTACAAGTAGAAAATTATCTTTGTAAAACAAATACATCGACATCTACAGCTTTTAGAGGTTTTGGCGGTAACCAAGGAATGATGGCTATTGAAAATATCATAGACAATATATCTAGATTTTTAAACAAGGATCCTTTGGAAGTAAGAAAAAATAATTTTTATAAAAAAAATAAAAAAAATACTACCCACTACGGTATGAAAATCCAAGATAATATAATTAATGAACTATTTGAAAAGTTGGTACGAGATTCAAAATATTTAAAAAGAAAAAATGAGATTAAAAAATTTAATATTAAAAATAAAATAAAAAAAAAGGGAATTGCAATTACACCTGTAAAATTTGGAATATCTTTTACAACAATACATTTAAACCAAGCAGGTGCATTGGTTCATCTTTATACTGATGGAAGTGTTTATTTAAATCATGGAGGTATAGAAATGGGCCAGGGTACCCATACAAAAATTGCACAGGTTGTAGCAAATTCATTGGGATTGCCATATGAAAAGGTAAAAATTTCATCGACAAATACTACGAAGGTACCAAATACTTCTGCAAGCGCCGCTTCCTCAACTACTGACTTAAATGCAGCTGCTGCACTTAATGCTACGAATAAGATAAAAAAAAATTTAGAAAAATTTATTAAGGATAAATATAAGATATTTAGTAAAGAAGAACCAGTATATAAAAATGAGTCTATTATATTTGGAAATAGATCTTTTGAATTTAAAAAGATTATAATGGAGGCATACTTAAATCGGGTTTCACTTTCATCTTCGGGTTTTTATTCAACTCCAAAAATTAAATTTAATAAAAAAAAATTTACCGGAAGACCATTTTATTATTTTTGTTATGGTGCAGCAGTGTCAGAGGTTATAATTGACACTTTAACAGGTGAAAATATTATAGAAAGAGTTGATATATTACATGATGCAGGAAATGCAATAAATCCGGCGATTGAACTCGGACAGATTGAAGGAGGATTTGTACAAGGTCAAGGATGGTTAACTATGGAAGAAGTAAAATGGAATGACGATGGAAAGATAACTACTTTTTCTCCTTCGACTTATAAAATTCCATCAGTAAGCGATATACCAAAAAAATTTAATGTAGAAATTTATAAAGAAGGAAAAAATGTTGAAGATGTTGTAAATAAATCAAAAACAACAGGCGAACCTCCTTTGATGCTTGCTATGAGTGTATTTTTTGCAATTAAAGACGCAATATCATCTGTATCAAATTATAAAAAAATACCAAAATTAGATGCTCCAGCTACAGCTGAAAATATATTGTTAAGCATTAAAGGGCTTAAAAAAAATTAATTATGAGCCAAAAAAATATCTTTATGATGAGAGCAATTGAGCTTTCAATTGAAAGTGCAAAATCCAAGGGTGGCCCATTTGGCTCTGTTGTCGTAAAAAATAACAAGATTATTGCAGAAGGCTCTAATAAAGTAACAATGAATAATGATCCAACTGCGCATGGGGAAATTGTTGCAATTAGAGATGCGTGCCAAAAATTGAATAATTTTGATCTTTCGGGATGCGATTTATATTCAAGCTGTGAACCATGTCCAATGTGTTTATCTGCAATATATTGGTCTAGAATTGAAAATGTTTTTTATGCAAACACCAGAATAGACGCTAAGGCCATAGATTTTGATGACTCATTTATTTATTCTGAGATTAATAAAGATTTAGAAAATAGAAAAATTAAAATGCACCAAATGCATAGGGATGAAGCTTTAGAGGCATTTAAAATTTGGGCAAATAAAGAAGACAAAATTAAATATTAATGGAAATTTTATCCTACTCAATGAAATGGCTTGAGCTAACATTAAGATGGGGCCATGTACTATTTGCAATATTATGGGTAGGGAATAGTTTTTTATTTAATTATTTAGATAACAAGCTAAATAAAAATATTTCTAGCAGAGATGTTGATGCCGAAGGATATTTAATGCACTCTGGTTATTATTATAAGTTAACAAGATTAAAAAGTTCTCCACCAACTAATTATTTGAGAAGTTTAGTTATTTTTAAATGGCAAAGTTATCTAACATTTATTACTGGAATTTTATTATTAGCGGTTATTTACTACTATAGGCCTGAAATATTAATGGTTGATAAAAAAGTTTTGAATATGCTTCCTTCAACTGCAATAATACTTTCTATCCTTTCTTTAGTTGTATCTTGGTTGATTTATGATTTTTTGTGTAAGTCAAATCTTATTAAAAACGATATTTTATTTATTTCAATAATTTTCATTTTACTTATGTTGTTATCATATGGGTTTACTCAAATGTATGGTGCAAAATTTGCATTTTTAAGTGTTGGCTTGGTGATAGGCACAAACATGTTTGGAAATGTATTTACAGTAATTATTCCAAACCAAATGAACATAATTAATAGCAGTAAAAGAAATAAAAAATTTGATCTGAGCTTATCCTTATCTGCCAAACAAAGGTCTATCCATAATAATTATTCAACTTTTTTAGTTTTATTTATAATGTTGTCTGGCCACTATAGTTTCCTAGTTTATCATAAGTACAATTGGTTAATTTTGTGTGCAATAGCAGTTATATCTGTCCTAGCTAGACATTATTTTAATTTGAGAGGAAGAAACATTCACAGGTTGTATATTTTAATAACATCTATTGTATCCTTAATTTTACTTGCAGTTTTAATTTTAATTTTTAAAAGTTAAAATTATATAAATTATGTCAGAAAAATTAATTGTAAGTTGGGATCAATATAACGAAACAGTTGAAAAGCTTGCAATTCAAATAGAGGAAAGCGGATACAAGCCAACAATATTGATTGGTATCATGCGTGGAGCAGCACCAATGATAGATGTCTTGAGTAGAGTATTTAAACTTAAATGTGCTTACTTAGCAGTTGAATCTTATAGTGGAAAAGGGGTGGAGGACGAACAGGGAGATATAGTATTTTCCAGAGAAATGAGTTCCATAGCACCAAGTATGGGAGGCAGAATTTTACTTTGTGATGATTTGTCTGATACAGGAATTACTTTTAATAAAAGCATTGATTGGCTAAAAGCTTATGGACCGATAAAAGGAAAAATTGAAGATATCAAAACAGCTACACTTTGGAAAAAACAAAAATCATCATTTGAACCTGATTTTTGTGCAGTAAAATTAAAAGACAATCCTTGGATAGTTCAACCATTTGAGATTTATGAAGAAATAAGGATTGAAGAAATAAAAAAAAAACACCAAAAATAAAAAGGGCGACCCTAAAGCCGCCCCATTTCAAAATTATTTAACTTTTTAAGCTACTAAGAAACTAACTACACTTAGTGCAGCAATTACCCATATTGCCGGACTAGTCTCATTAAATTTTCCAGTGCAAATCTTAATTGCAGCATATGAAACAAATGCTAAAGCTATTCCATTAGAAATAGAATAAGTAAATGGCATTGCTATCATTGCGAGAACAGCAGGGCCTGCTTCTGCAGCATCGTCCCAACTAATGTCTGTTATATTTCTCACAAACAGAGTTGCAATATAGATTAAAGCAGCAGCATCAACTTCTTTTGGAAGGGATGTTGCAAGCGGACTGAAGAATAAACATAACAAGAAACCAATTCCAATAACAAGCGAAGTCATTCCTGTTCTTCCCCCAACTTTTACTCCAGCAGCACTCTCAACATATGAAGTAACTGTAGAAGTACCCATAACAGCTCCTGCAACAGTTGATACACTGTCTGATAGCATTGCTTTGTCGATGTCTTTAATTTTTCCATCAGAACCAACTTTTCCTGCTACGTTTGCAACACTAGTTAATGTTCCAGCAGTATCAAAAAAGTCGATAAAAAATAATGTAAAAATTACTGTTACCATCGATGCGCTAAGCGCAGCACCTAAATCAAAAGTCATCAGATGTGTCATTGGTGGTGGAGAAGAAACAACTCCATTGAAGTTTCCTAGTCCAGTTACCCAAGCTATTGCACTAAAGACAAGGATACCAATTATTATATTTCCTCTAATATTCATTTTCTCCATTACAATCATTGAAACAAATGCACCCGCACCCAGCAATAACATTGGGTTAGAAACATCACCTAGTTTTACTAGTACAACAGGATCATCTGCGGTTAACCCCATAAGTTGAAAACCGATGATTGCAAGAAAAAGACCAATACCAGCTCCAATTCCAAGTTTTAAACTTTTTGGAATAGAGTTTATTAGCCAAGCTCTTAGTGGCGTTAATGAAATTATTAAGAAGACTACACCCGCAACCAAAACAGCACCAAGTGCTTCTGCTGGCGTATTTCCCATTCCCAAACAAACACCATAAGCGATAAATGCATTTATCCCCATTCCTGGTGCAAGTCCAATGGGCCAAGTTTTAGCGTAAAATGCACAGATGAAACAAGCTAAAGCTGCCGCTAAAGCTGTCGCTGTGAAAACACCGCCAAAATCAAACCCACCGTCGGCAAGTATGACAGGATTTAAAAACATTATGTAAGCCATTGTCAAGAACGTCGACACCCCTGCAGTGACTTCTGTTTTAAAATCTGTCTTATGTTTTTTATAGTTAAAGTAGTTATCTAACATTAGACCTCCATTTTCCCGTACAATATTTGATTCGAGTTAAAAAATCTTATCTAAGAATTTAAAAAAGCTTGATTTTGTTACTAATTGGACATTATTTACAACTTTAAAGTTAATCTTTTGACACAATTCACTGATATATTTTTAATATGAAATTTAGATTCGTTATAATTTTATTTTCAATTTTATTGCTCTCATCTGGTTGTCAGACAATAAAAAAAAAATCTGATGAAATTGCAGAGAAAGAAAATCAAAGATTTGGAGAGTTTGTTGGGAAACAAGTCAACGAACTTAGATTGGAGCTTGGAGCTCCAACAGAAGATTTTGTTAATGAACTAGGAAATGAAACTTTAGTTTACAAAACAAAAAAGTACGGAATTCCTTGTGAAAGAAAATTTGAAATAAATGCTACAGGAACTATTGTGGGATTCACATCTAGTGGATGTATCTAATTAGATTATTTTAAACTTGTGGGGAGAAATCCCCACAAGCAAGGTTTAAAACTTATTTAATTTCAATAAGCTTTTTCTTTTTGTACTCTGGTACAATTCTTTCACAAGCTATTGTCAAAAGACCATCTTTAAGCTCAGCGCCACCTACTTTTACATCATCTGCAATTGTAAATGATCTAGCAAATTGTCTTTGAGAAATACCCTTATGAATAATCTCACCGTCTTCATTTTTATCTTCAGATTTATTAACTTGTTTTGTTCTTACAGTTAATAAATTGTCTTCAAATTCAACCTCAACATCCTTTTTGTTAAAACCGGCAAGAGCAACTTCTATTGCATATTTATCTTTCCCGGCCTTTCTTATGTTGTATGGTGGATAGTTTGATTGCATACTCAAACCTCCGTTTCCCAACATACTTTCAAATTGGTCAAACATGTCGTCAAAACCAATTGAAAAAGGTCTTAGTGAGTTGAATATAGATAGATCCTTACTTGTCATTATATCCTCCTTTGTTAGCAAGGTTATTTTATGCAAGCCCCATTAGGCGACTTACAGTGTATATATGGTAACTAATCTTGTATTTTCAAGACCTTTAAAACTTGAATTTTTTTTTTTTTTTTTTAAAAATTATCTATGAAAAAACTAATATTAATTTTTATAATTTTTTTTATACCAACAGCATCTTTTTCTAATCAAGATATAATAAATTTAATAAACTCAAAACTTAATGAATTAGGTGAATTTAAAGAACCAACAAAATATCCAAAAGGTTTTGAAGAAAAGCATTTTAAGGGTTGTAAAAGTTGGAAATGTATATCGGATAAAAGTGCAAATGCAATGGGATTAATATTTAAAAGGACAGATTCTTACAATCAAAAGAATCCTGGTAATCAAATTTATGGAATGGCATATTTTGAGATATTTTATCTAAACAAATTAAAAAAAAATCAATCTGATTTAGAAAAATTCAAAGCAGAGTGGCCTAAAAAAATTGTTAATGGAAAAAAAATCGCTTCACTCATTAAAACAAATGAAAGTAGAAAAACGATGAGGGCGGCACTTGGAATTGATATTAAAGCTTCTCCAGAGGAAGCAATAAATACTTACTGGACCCTGGCAGACTTTTTGCAAAAAGGAAATGTAGAAAAAGTAAAAGTTGATGAATCATTAAAAAAACGTCAACGAGTAATTTCAAATTTTAAAAATTCCTTAGGTCAATTAAAAAGAAAAATAGAAAAACAAGATCTTTTAAGAATCATGGAGTATTTACAAGGATGACTATTAAAAAATTTTTTATAATTTTGTTATTTAATCTTTTTTTCTTTAACAATTCTTTTGCTGACATAGACAAAACTATCAATGAAAGTATTGAAAAAGAATTTGAAGATTACAAAGAAAGTCTCGCAAAATTTAAAAATAAAATTGATAAATTGAAAGAACAAGATTTAAATGAAGCAAAAATAATTGATCAAAGTTTATCAGAGCTAAAACAGTTATTATCATTCACAGAAAATAATCTAGAATTAAATAAGCAAGAAGAATTATTAGATTCTCTAAAAGTAATTGATAAATATCTTGGAGATATTTCTAAAGTTATTCCAAATCAATTTTCAAGAGTAGCCTCAAACGAAGATAATGAAAATATTGATGAAAATACATTAAAAGTGATGACTAGTATTGGAACATCGATGAAGTCTAAGAAAGCAAAAAAAACATCTGACATTTTGATTTCTATGAATAACTTGGAAGAGAATGGTTTGAATATTTACTCAGTAAACCAAAAATTAATTGATTTAGATGTTTCTACGATTGGTTTAAATGAAATTAATGCAGCTTTAAATTCAGAAAATGCAATTTTAAATGAAGGTGATAGAAAGGAGACAATCGATAATTTAAAAAAACCTGGAGGACCTAAAGATGATGATTTGGCTAAAATAATAGATCCACCTGTTATTAGACCAGAGCTTCCACCACAAGATCCGATTCAACCAGAGCCGCCAATAGATCCACTACCACCTAAAGATCCAATTGTACCAGAGCCGCCAGCGGAATTACCTGAATATCAAGATCTAGATCCAAATGCAGATCGTCTAAAAGACTTTGCAACTCTTAGGACTTTACAAAATTACGATTATAGCTGGGAAAGAAATGATTATAGAATTTCAGTTGGAAGACCAGTTGATGAAGCTTTAGAGGTACAACAATCAGTTTATGATGAAGCTATAAGGTTTGGATTTTCTGAAGATAGAGCCAATATGTTAGCAAACAACGCATATTCTGCTTACTATGATATGTGGTTTCATGGATCTGAAATTGCTGAACAAACAAGAGCTGCAGGTGGATCTTGGGAGGAAGCCGATGAGGCTTTGGAAAAATGGCTATTAGATCCAAATAATACATACAACGAATGGGCTTTAAATTTTTATAAAGTTGATGAAGGTGAAGAGGATGAATATTTGCCAAATCCTGACGCTTTAAAAGAATGGTTTTCAAAAATAGGCGATGGTCCAATAGATCCTTACGAGTTATCCCAAGACAGATTAGATAAAGAAGCAATGGCAAGAACTGTTAGTTATTTAACTCAGGACTTTATGCCTGGTCAAGGTGAGGGAGAAGGCGACCCATATGCTGAGGCGGATGAAGTAAAAGATTTTGTTAGGAACTTAGCTTTAGATAAAGGATTTACAAATGAACAAGCAGATATACTTGGCAGAAATGCTGCATCAACTTACTTAGACATTTGGTTAGATGGAACGTATGTTATGGAAAAAGCGCTAGCGGCAGGTCTTTCATATGCTGAAGCAGATCAGGCTGTTGAAAGATGGGCTGTTTCAGGCGAGCATGGCTACAACGATTGGTTTGAAAGATGGGGAGAGGCTGATCCAGAAAGAGATTGGATGCCAGATGAAAATACATACGGAGCTTATTTGGACAGTATATTAGGAACCACTATAGAACTTAGAGATCCTTCTGAAATTAGAAAAGATATTGAAGTAAGTATGAGAGTTTATGAGAATTTAAATTACAATACAGATACCCTTGAATGGGAAGGTGATGTGTTTAGTGAAGCAGATCAAGTTTCCCAGGCTTTTTATGATAGAGCAATTGAAATAGGATTAACTGAAGATCAAGCAAGAGCAATACAAATAAATAATAGAAATGCTTATATAGATACATGGATGGAAGGAACTTACGTTTATCAAGAAAAAATTTATGAAGGCCTTTCTTCCGAAGAAGCAGATCAGCATGTAGACAGTTGGTTCGCTCAAAGCAGATACAATGATTATTGGACAACTAATGAAAATGATTGGGGTATAGCAATTGAAGAAGATGACGAGGGAAATATAATAGTTTTTATAAAACCACTTACCTTGGAAGACAAAATCAAAATGAAAGAACAAAATAATTTAGACACCAAATTAAAAGCAGACTCAAAAGTATCTGGACAGGTAGAAAAACAAGTTATTTTAAAAGATGAGGTTGGAATTTCTTCTGAAGCTTTAGCTGCCGCAGGAATTTCCAAAGAAGATTTTGATGAGTTCAAGGAAGCTACAGCTGTGGGCAACTCTGTAGCAATAATTGGAGGCGAGCTTAAGCAATTAAATATTTTTGGTGAAGTTATGGCAGACCCCGAAATTTTATCTGCTGCTCAGGAAGCAGCTAGAGATGCAGCTGCAGAAGCTGGACAAGCGCTAGCTGCAGCAAACGATGCTGAAGCTGGTGGAGCTGATCCAGGCGCACCAAGAATAGAAAATGATCCAAATGCTGGTACTTGTTTGGGATGTAAATACATTGATCCTGAAGGAGAAGATTAGAGTTTTTCTGTAATTTTAAGTGCAAATGCATAATCAAGTGCAATCTCTTCTATAGCACCGTCTCTGCCAGATTTTCCACCGTGACCAGCATTCATTTCAGTTTTTAATAATAATAAATTGTTATCAGTTTTATTATCTCTTAATTTTGCTGTAAATTTTGCCGGTTCATCAAATAAAACTCTATTATCACTTAAACTTGTTGTGATTAATATATGAGGATAATCCATTTTTTTAATATTATTATAAGGTGCATAGGAATAAATATAATCAAAGTGTTCTTTGTTATCCTTAGCATTACCAAATTCGTCAAATTCTCCAACAGTTAATGGCAAAGAATGATCTAAATTTGTAGTCAAAGAATCAACAAAGGGAACAGCCATTATCATTCCTAAAAATAATTCAGGTGATTGATTTACTACTGCACCCATCAGCAATCCACCAGCGGAACCTCCCATTCCAATTATTTTTCCTTTAGATGTATATTTTTTTTCAATTAAATATTTGGCAGCAGCAATATAGTCTTCAAATGTATTTTTTTTATTTAAAAGTTTTCCTTCTTTCCACCATTTCATTCCTCTCTCCATCCCGCCTCTTATATGAGCTGTTACCCAAATAATATCTCTGTCAATTAAACTTAATCTTGTTGATGAAAATGTTGGTGACATGGAACTTCCGTAAGATCCATATCCATATAATAATAAGTTTGAAGAGCCATCTATTTTAGTTTTTTTATGTCTTGTTATTGTTATTGGAATCATTCTTCCATCATGAGAAGCACATTCTAATCTTTCAACAATGTAATCATCTGGGTTATGACCTGAAGGGATTTCTTGCTCTTTTACTAACTTTTTATCTTTAGTTTTCAAATTATACAAATATGTCCTTCCGGGTGTTTTGGGAGATGAATAAGATAAATATACTAAATCAGTATTTTTATCTTTTTGAGTAGGAGATATTCCTGGAACTATAACTTTTTCATCAGTAAAAATTAATTCTTCTTCTTTATTTTTTTTTAGATCTTTTACAAATAATTTTCCTAGAGCATTAGAAGTTTCAGATCTAATTATCCAATCATTCATAAATGCCAGTCCACCAATTAATACTTCATTTTTTGCAGGGATATATTCTTCCCATTTTTGATTTGATAAATTTTTACATCTATCAATTTTAAAGTCTTCAGCATCTTTATTAGTATGATTGTAAAAATAACCATCCCAAGAACTTACTGAGTAAATAATTCCTCTTCTTCTTTCCATAATTAATTTTGGTTTTGGATTTTCTTCGTTTACCCCAAAATAGTATTGTTCAGATGTGTTATGATCTGATGTTGAAATAAAAAAATATTTTTCATCTGAACTTAAGCCAATACCCACGGTGAATGCTTCACTTTTTTCCTCAAATATTAATTGATCATCTTTGACAGGGGTTCCTAATTTATGTCTATAAATTGTTCTTGGTCTGTGAAATTTATCCAGTTTTGAATAAAAAATATATTTATCATCTAAACTAAAAGTTATGCCTCCACTAGTTTCTTCTATTTTTTCGGTTATTAATTTATTAGAAAAAATATCTCTAATATAAATTGTATAGTATTCTGAACCTTTTAAATCTAAAGAATAACCCAAATATTTATCATTAAAACTAACCTCCAAATCTCCAACGCCAAAGTATTCCGTTTTTAATTTTTCTTTTTCACTATCTCCATTCCATATTTCTTCAGTTTGATCTGTTCCAATTTTTTTTCTTAATTTGATAGAGTAGTTTCCCTTCGCTGTTGTTTTTGTCCAATATTCATAACTAGTATCTTTATAAGGTAAAGATTCATCATCTAATTTAATTCTTCCTTTTATTTCATTAAAAATTTTTTTTTGAATATCTTTGGTATCTTTGAGATAATATTCGGTATAAGCATTTTCTTCTTCTAAATAATCTCTAACTTGAGGAGTCAATTTTGAACTATCTCTTAAAACCTCAAGAATATTTGATTGATGTATCCAACTATAATTATCTTCCCAATTGACATTGTGACAAGATTTTAGTTCGGGTTTTTTTTCTAATTGTGGTATTTTCATAAAAAACTTTAATATATGAACATTATAATTTATGTACTTATTATTTCAGTCGTTAGTTATATTCTGCTACGACTAATTGCAAGTGCTTCAGCAAAAAAAATTTCAAAAACTGTGCGTTTTATTATTTTTATAATCTCTATTTTATTAGCCTTATTATTTGTTTTTGGAGGAAGGTTTTTACTTTCTCTTCCTTTATTACTTTTAAGTCTTGGAATTATTAAGCTTAAAGGTTTAACCTTATTCCAACTAATAGGTTTATTTAGGCTAATTCAAACATTAAGAAAATCAGGAAGATTCTCTTTTAATAAAAATAATTCAAACATGTCAACTTTATCTACTGATGAGGCTTATAAAATATTAAATTTAGATAGAAATAATAAAATTACAAAAGAAGATGTTCAAAAAGCATACTTAAAAATTCAAAAAAAGATTCACCCTGATATTTCTCCAGAAACTTCTCGATTATCATCCATAGTTAATGAAGCTAAAGAAGTAGTATTAAAAGACCTAAGTTAATTTATAATTTCTTTAAATATTTTAAATATTTTTTTAGGATTTATTTTTTCTTTACCCAAACTATCATGAGTGACTGTTTCTTCTCCGTCAGGAATTATAGGATACATATTGGGACTATAACTTCCATACATTAATGGAGTATCTGAAAGCAATACAATTGTAGGAACATTTAAAGCTGCAGATAAATGACTGAAACTAGAATCGTTACAGACTGCAATATTACAATTCTTTATTATAGGAAGAGTTTCTTTAATTTTGATTTTATCTAATGGTATACATCTTTCTTTAAATTCAGAATTTAAGATTTCGTTTAAAATATTTTGTTCTTCTTTATTTGTGCCTGTTGCCAAAAAAAATTTACAATCATATTCTTTAATTGACATTTTCATGAAGTTTAAGAATTTATAGGCAGGAATTCTCTTAGTTGGTCCTGACCCTCCAATCCCCAAAAGTACATTAATTTGCTTAGATTCAATATTGTATTTTTTCTTTGTACTTTCTACTAAAGAACTCTCTAAAATAATTGTTGGGTTGCTATCAATATCCATATCTAACTCTTTTTTTATAAAACTTTGAGCAGTTTTAATTAAGTGTTGTTGTTTTTTTTGAAATAATGGGTACTGAAATATTTCTTTTATGCCAGCTATTTTACATATTAAACGAAATCTTAAAGACGAATTAAATATGAAAACCTTTTCAAATCTATATTTTTTTATATCATTAGCAAGATTAAATGAGCCAACTATTCCATCATGATGATTGTTGTTATTATTTCTTTCAAGTATTAAAATATTTTCAATATACTTATTTTTTTCTAGATATTCCAAAGCTTTAGAATTTTCTTTAACCAAAATACTTACTGGTGAATTAAATTTTTTTGATATAGCTTCAATAAATGGTAAAAAAATTACCATATCTCCTATACCCATTCTATTTTGTATTGCTAATATTTTCATTTAACCACTTTATAATCTTTACTATATTTTTTTTTTATATAAATTTTATTTATGACCAAAATTAAAGGCATTTATGCGGCCACATTATCAATTTTAAATGAGGATTTTTCTCTAAATATTGAAAAAACCATTCTTCATGCTGAAAGTATAATAAATAAAGGTTGTCATGGAGTGGCATTTTTTGGAAGTACTGGACAGGCTCAATTGATTCCCGTTAGTGAGAAAATTAATTTATTAAATTCAATTTCAACTAATAGAAACAAAGATAAATTTATCATTGGAACTGGATTAAATTCATTAGTTGAAAGTATAAATTTAATGAAAGTGGCTATATCATTAAATTTTAGAAAATTTTTGGTAATGCCTCCAGCATATTATAAGTACGGAGATAAAGAAGTAGTTAGCTTTTATACAAAAATTGCAGAAGAAGTACCAGATGCAGAAATTATTTTATATAATTTTGAAAAGTTGAGTGGTTATAAGTTTAGTATAAATTGTGTAGAAGAATTAGCTAAAAAATTTCCAAAGCAAATAATTGGTGTAAAAGATAGTTCATATAATTTATTTGAAAATTTAAAGATAGATAATTTTTCTGTCCTACCAGGCTCAGAAAATAAATTACTTAAAGGTCTTCAATTAGGATGTGACGGAATAATAACAGCAACTTGCAACATAACTTCAACTCTAGCAAGAAAAGTTTATGACGATTTTAATGAAAATAAAGATCAAAGCGTTAATGAAAAACTTTGTAAAGCAAGAACTATTTTTGATAGCTATAATTTAATATCAGCAATTCACTCTTTAATGGCAAAAATAGATAAATCATATATCAATATTTTGCCTCCATTAAGCATTCTTGATGATAAAGATTGTCAAAAATTAATTGAAGATTTAAAAAAAATAGATTTTAATTATAAAAATTAAAAAGTAGCCAAAATGAATTTGTTAAATTTTTTAAGAAAATTAATTAAAGATGATGGTTTTGAATTAGTAGATGCAAATAATAAATCCTACATAATCGGAAAGCCAAAAAAAGAAAAGCCTATAAAGCTAAAAATTTTAGACAAATCTTTACATTGGAAGCTTTTAATAAATCCAGATTTATACTTAGGTGAAGGTTATATGGATGGGTCAATTGTAATTGAAAATGGATCATTGACTGAATTTTTAAATATAGCACTTAAAAATGTTGGACGTAAACCTACAAATACAATTACAGATGCATTAGGAAGATTTAGAAGAGTTTATAGATATTTAACAAACTTTAATTTAATTGGAAAATCAAAAGAGAATGTTGCTCATCATTATGATATCTCAGAAAAGTTTTATGATTTATTTTTAGATGAAAAAAGACAATACTCATGTGCTTATTTTAAGAATGAAGATGACACATTAGAAGTAGCACAAAATAATAAGATAGATCATATAATTAAAAAATTAAATCTTAAGCCCAATCAAAAAGTTTTAGATATAGGATGTGGGTGGGGAACTTTGGCCATCGATATAGCTAAAAAAACTAAATGTGAAGTAGTTGGCATTACATTGTCTGAAAATCAATTAGAGTATGCAAAGAAAAAAGCCAAAGAAATGAATTTAGAAAATCAAGTAGAGTTTAGACTTGCAGATTATAGGCAATTAAACGAAAAATTCGATCGTGTTGTTAGTGTTGGTATGTTTGAGCATGTTGGAAGGAATTTTTATAAAAAATATTTTAATAAAGTTTATGATTTTTTAAATGAAGATGGTGTTGCACTAATTCATACAATTGGTTCAGTTTGTCCTCCAAGAGCACCTCAGCCATGGATAACAAAATATATATTTCCAGGAGGGTATACCCCTAGTTTAAGTGAAGTATCATTGCCAATTGAAAAATCTGGATTAATTCTATCTGATATAGAAGTTTTAAGAACTCACTACCAACATACACTAAGAAATTGGAAGGATAGATTTATGTCAAAAAAAGAACATGTTTTAGAAATGTTTGATGAAAAATTTTTTAGAATGTGGGAATTTTATCTCGTTGGTTGTGAAATGGCGTTTAAATGGGGTGATCAAGTTGTATTTCAATTTCAATTAACGAAACAACTTAAGTCAACTCCTATAACAAGAGACTATATTTATTAATTGTTTATTGATACATCATAAACAATCCAAATGAAAAAAAAGAAAAAAAACAAAAAAAAAGTCAAAAAAAAAATTACAAAAAAAAAAGTAATAAAAAAACCAAATAGAATAAAATATAAAAAAAAAATAAAGAAAAAAAGTTTAAGAAAAAAAATTAGATTTTCAAAAAATAAGATTTATAAAATCAAGCCAAAAAAAAGTTTTATATTAAGTATAATTAGGTTTCAGCAAAAATTTAAACCAAAGTTTAAAATTAAAATAGATATTTTTAATTTGGATAGAGCGATACAAGGATTTTTTCAAAAAATAGATAATACGATTCAAGAATTTAAAAAAGTAAGATCTGAGGAAAAACAAAGAATAAAAGTTGAGGAGTTTGAAAAACAAGAGAGAGATAAGAGAGTAGCTGAGGAAGAAAAAGAAGCTCAGGAAAATTTAATTTTAAAACTTAAAGAAAAAGAATTAAAAGAAGAAAAAAAATTAGAAAAAGAAAGAAATAAGGAATTAAAAAAATTTTTAAGACAAGAACAAGCCATAGTAAGAAAAGAGCAAGCCGAAAGACAAAAAAGATTTTTGCAAGAGCTTAAAATTGAAAAACAAATAGAAAAATTTAGAATTAGGGAAATTAAAGAACTAGAAAAATTAGAAAAAATTTCTTTAAAAGAAAAAAGAGAAGATTATTCAGGATTACAAGAAAGAATAGATAGTTTAAAGCAAAAGTATCAATTAATAAGAGATCAAAAAATTAGAGAGAGAGTTGAGGCTCTAGGAGTAGAAGTTCAGGAAGGGGATGATAGATCGACTCTTCTTCAAAAAGAAAAAAATTACAACTTAGAAAGACAAAAAATTGAAAATGCATTAGAAAGTTTTTATAGAAGTGCTAACAGTTTAGTTTTTCAGCTAAACAAGAGACATATTACAAGACATATGTCTATTTTTAGATGTATTGATAGAAGATTTGAAAGCGGCGAAGTTTATATCAAATGGGATGAAGACCCAGATGATGAATGGTTAATACTAATTTATATAAAAGATAACTCTCCTGACAAAGGAATTATTATTGAAGATAAATCAAATCCAGAAAAAAACATTTCAAATGAGTATAAACCAAGCGAAATATTTAAAGCCTCTGATATGATGGTGGACTCTTTAACCCAGTTACTCGAAAGAGAGAGATCAAAAAAGGATAATTAAAAACTTTAACATTTAGTCATTCACGTAAACAGAAACGCCTCTATTATTTATATCTACATCAAATTTCTTATGTAAAGGTGGGAATGCTCTTTGCGAACAATCTAATCTATCACAAGTTCTACAAGAAACTCCAACTGGGATTTCAGATTTTTTATCATGAATATCTAAATTTTCTGTATACACAAAGTCTTTTGCATACTTAGCTTCGCAACCAAGTCCAATAGATAGCATACTTTTTTTTTGTCCATATCTTCCGATACCTTTTTCAACAGTTCTAGCAATACAAACATATTTTTCACCATTGGTCATTTTACTAACCGCAGCTTGTATTACTCCCGGTCTAGAGAAGGCTGAATAAACATTCCATCTAGGGCAAGCCCCTCCATATCGTGGGATTTCAATACCTGATAAAGAAAATCTTTTTGAAATATTTCCTGCAACATCTACCCTTAAAAAATGAAAAGGTACACCTGGTAAATTTGGATCATTCAAGCAAGTCACTCTATGAGTAACTTGTTCAAATGATGTAGCAAATGTATTTTGTAATAACTCTAAATCATATTTTAATTTTTTGCATTCAGCATGAAAAAGCTTATAAGGCATTAAAATTGCTGCTCCACAATAATTTAATAAAGCTACTTTCGTTAATTTTTTAGACTCTTCTGATGGAAAATTAAAAGTTTCAAGCAGTCTATTTATTTCATCTATTGCTCCTTCCTGAACAATTTGTGAAGCTGCATGTAGTTTTTTTGTTTCTAGCGAGAGATAATCTGACAATATAAGCTCTTTATTTTTTTTGTTAAAAACTTTTGAAAATGGTTTTCCATCTTCAGGAATTACGTCTTTTACTGTAATGCCATACTCTGAATTTAAAAATTTACAAAGGGCTATATATCTAGTTCTATTATTTTGTTTTACTCTATCAAATATATTATTTGCAAAATCTTCTAATTTCGGAAAATAATTTTTATTTTCTTGCAAAAAATCAGATATAACTTCTCCAGGAAATGAACTCTTTCTGCTATCTACAATCTTTCCAGATAATTTTTCTATTTTATTAACTAATTCATGATCTTTTTTTTTTAAAATATCTCCCATTCTAATTAAAGCTCTACCAATCTTTGGATTAGTATTTGCTAAATCTTTTACTTCAGGACCCAAGATATCTAAATCATCAAATAATTTGTCATCAAGTAATTCAGATATGTTATTTGCTAAGTTTAAGTCAGATTTGATGGCCAGGTCCGAAACTTCAATTTTTAGCTCTTGGCAAATTTTTAGAAGTAAATCAGCATCGATTTTTCTTTTTCCGCCTTCAATTAAAGTTAAATAACTAGGAGAAATATTAAGTTTTTCAGCCAGCTTATTAGCCTGGATCCCTAATTGACGTCTAAACCCCTTAATTTTTGGACCGATTTTTAGATCTAATTGACTCATTTTTACTATTTGTAAATATTGTAAATTATAATTTACAAAAAATTTCCTTTATTTACAGTTAAATTAGCATTTTTTATTGAATTTGTAAATATTGTAAATTAATAAGTTTACATGGATAAAAAATTAACAAATATCAACGAAAAAAGCTTACAGATTACTAATCAACAAGATTGTTCTGAATACAAAAGCAAACCGATCTATCTAAGAGACGACCATTGCGACTGGGGATCAAGCGGCATGAATGAATTCACAGAGCAATTTACTGATAATAGTTAATTTTAATCTTCTAGCTAATAAATCATAATAAAGGCAAAATAAAAATGTCAGCTGAAAATGTTTCATACGACTTAAAAAGATTTGCAGGAATTAAACGAGATTATAAACCCGAGGAAATAGAAAGACTTAGAGGATCAATTAAAATTGAGTATTCTTTGTGTAAACAGCAATCAATGAAGCTGTGGAATTTGTTGAATTCTGAACCTTACGTAAACACTTTAGGTTCTTTATCAGGAAATCATGCAGTTCAACATGCGAAAGCAGGTTTAAAAGCAATTTATTTAAGCGGATGGCAAGTTGCTGCAGATGCTAATAGCGCCGGCGAAATGTATCCAGATCAATCATTATATCCATATGATAGTGCGCCAAAATTAGTTGATTCTATGAATAACGCTCTAATAAGAGCAGATCAAATTCAACATATGGAAATTCAAGACGGTGACATGAAAAAAGAAAATAAAGTTGATTACATGTTGCCAATTATTGCAGATGGTGAAGCAGGATTTGGAGGACCTCTAAACGTTTTTGAACTTGCAAAAAAATTTATTAAAGCTGGAGCAGCTGGAGTTCATTTTGAAGATCAATTAGCAAGTGAAAAAAAATGTGGTCACATGGGTGGAAAAGTTTTAGTTCCAACTGGCACAATGATAAAAAATTTAAAGGCTGCGAGACTTGCAGCTGATATTGCCGATGTTCCATTAATTATTCTAGCTAGAACAGATGCTAATGCAGCAAAATTAATTACAAATGATCATGATGAAAATGACAAACCCTTTTTAACAGGTGAAAGATCACCAGAAGGTTTTTATTATGTAAAAGCGGGAATAGAACAGGCAATTTCAAGAGGTTTAGCTTATGCTCCATATTCTGATTTAATTTGGTGTGAAACAGCAACACCAAACCTTGAAGAAGCTAAAAAATTTGCCGACGCAATCCATAAAAAATTTCCAGGAAAACTACTTGCTTACAATTGCTCACCTTCATTTAATTGGAAAAAGCATTTATCTGATGCAGAGATTGCTTCATTCCAAGAAGAAATAAGTAAAATGGGATATAAATTTCAATTTATTACTCTTGCAGGATTTCATACACAAAATATTGCAATTTTTGAACTTGCAGAAAAATATAAAAAAGAAGGTATGACTGCTTACTCAAGAATTCAACAACAAGAATTCGCACGTGAGAAAGACGGCTACACAAGTGTTAAACATCAAAGAGAAGTTGGAACTTCGTACTTTGATGCAGTATCAAATACTATTAGTTCTGGAAAAAGCTCAACCACAGCCATGGATGGTTCAACAGAATCTGAACAATTTTAATTAGATTTTAGTTTTTGAATTTGATCCCAAGCTGAGTTTATAGCTCTCATTTTATTTTTACTTTCATCAATTACTTCCTGGGGCACCCCTTTACTTATTAATAAATCTGGGTGGTTTTCTTTACTTAGTTTAAGATATTTTTTCCTTATTGATTGAAGATCATCATCAGGATTACTTTCTAAAACAATATAAGGATTGAGTTTGTCGGATCCTTTCCTGCTCTCTCTAACACTATTAAATTG
Organism: uncultured Pelagibacteraceae bacterium; assembly: GCA_902551895.1. GTDB lineage: Bacteria > Pseudomonadota > Alphaproteobacteria > Pelagibacterales > Pelagibacteraceae > Pelagibacter. Next base: position 25,300 of record CACDEU010000016.1, read on the forward strand.
AACTTCAGTTAGACCAAATATTTTAGATATATTCTCTATCATTGCTAACTCTGATGGACTTACATCCCCATCTGCTTCTGCAATATAAAATAGAATATTGATTACCTCCTCCAATACATTTATGTTGCCTTTGTAAATTTGGGCAATTTGTTGAGCATATTGCTCATACCCAGTGCTTTCTTCTTTGGCTTTATTAAAAATTTTTCCAACTTGATCTATTTCATTTTCAGGTATTTTAAGCTTATCTTTAACAGCAACCAATTCTTCTCGACTAACATTGCCATCTGCTTTACTAAGTTTTGCAGACAAAACAATTAAAGATAGAGCAAATATTTGTTGAGGTTGGGCAAAACCTCCAAAACCTCCTCTAGATCTTGCTCTAGAAATTTTTCCACCAACTAGGGAGCCTAAAAGCATTCCAAAAGGTCCTCCTAATGAAAAACCTATCATTCCGCCAATTAAACTTCCCCAGATAGACATATGATTAATTTTTAATATAATTTAAATTTAATATGTTCACAACAACTATAGTTTTATTAGTTTTATATTTAATATACCGATGGTCCATTGCATGGATAAACTATTATAATCGGCTTGATAAAAGATTTGGAATGTCTGTGTGGAGGTATAGTTATGATTATCATGTTGCTGGCAAGAGAGATGTTTCCTTTTTAGATGATAAAAAATTTGTTTTGCTTAGAAGAAAAAGAAATAGAGCAGTCACATTTATGTATTTTATTTTCTTTCTTTCTTTTATAGTTTTTATGTCTTTTATGAATCAATTACTGTTAAGAATATTAAATTAATTTATTCATAATTTTTTAATCTATATTCCCAACTTCCAAGTCTATTATATTTTACTTTAAAAATTATACCTTTATTTGGTTCTAACCAAATATCAAAATCTAATTTTTTATCATCTGGCAAATCTTCAGTTGATTTAAGCTTAAATTGAGAAAGTTTTATTTTTTTATTTTTATATTCTATCTGGTCTTTATTAGTAAATTTGACCTCTTGTTTTTTTATACTTCCTGATAGTGGACTTATTTGAGTTTTTGTTTCTAAAATTTTAGCATTCCACCAGTTTCCAATTATGTTTTCCTGGTTTGCTTCACCAACATATGAAGAACCATTGATAATAAATTTATTTTTATTTTTATCATAAATTAATTTTACAAATTTTTTTTTATCATTTTGCAATGTTGAAGACTCAAAAGATAAAAGCTTATCTTTTTCATATATTTCTTTAGATTTACTATTTATCGTAAAAACATTAATACCAAACATTTCAACATTAAATTTTGTATAGTTTTCTACAATCATAGTATCTCCACTATGTTTAAAAAAATAATTGCTATAACCTATAATTTTTTCATTTCTTAAAACTTCCATTTCTATTTTAGATATATTTTTGTAATACGATTCATCAGCAAAAACGTTGAAAAACGAGAACAAAATGAAAAATGTACAAATTGATTTTTTCATAAAAAATTGACTAATAAAGTTAATTATATTGTGAAAGTTTATTTTAACTTTATAAGGTTATCTATAAAAAAATAGAATTACATGTTTTTATCAATAAAAAAAGTTCCAAAAACATACTGGAGTTCAGGTAAACCATTTAATTTTAAGCCAAAGTTTTCAACGTTATTTTTTTTGTGTTTTGGTTTGACATTATTTGGTTTAGGAGAAGGCTTATTAATTGTTTCTTTTACTGGTGCTTCTCCATGGAGTGTTTTGGCTCAAGGTATTTCTTTGAATGTAGATTTTTCTATAGGAACAATTACTTTATTCGTGAGCATTGGGGTTTTAATATTATGGATACCTCTTAAACAAAAACCCGGAATTGGGACAATTCTTAATGCCTTAATTATAGCTATAATGATTGACGTCTGTATTAATTTTGTTCCAACACCCGAAAATTATATTTCTCAAATTTTATTAGCTGTCGTAGCAGTTCTCACAGTTGGATTAGGAGGTGGAATTTATCTTGTCGCAAATTTAGGACCAGGGCCAAGAGATGGCTTGATGATTGGACTTCAGGAAATATCAAATTTACCAATTGCTGTTGTAAGAGCATTTCTTGAAATATCTGTAGTTGCTGTTGGATGGTATTTGGGAGGTACAGTAGGGATTGGAACCTTATTATTTGCTTTTGGGATTGGACCAGCAGTAGCTTTAGGATTATTTTTAGTAAATAAGATTTTTAATAATTAAATTATTAGTGGTAAAAAAAAAGGGCAGTAAAAACTGCCCTTTTTGAATTTTTGTTTGAGTATGATGGGGATTACATTCCCATTCCACCCATTCCACCCATGCCGCCCATTCCGCCACCAGGCATTCCAGCAGGTCCAGAATCTTTTTCTTCAGGCTTATCAGCCACCATAGCTTCTGTTGTAACTAATAATCCAGCGATTGAAGCAGCATCCTGTAATGCTGTTCTTACAACTTTTACTGGATCGATAATACCTTCTTTAAACATGTCAACATATTGTTCTGTTTGAGCATCGTATCCATTTGAAGGCTTATTTGCTTCTAATAGTTTTCCAACAACTACAGAACCATCCACACCAGCATTTGTAGTTATTTGCCTAATAGGAGCTTGTAGTGCACTTTTAACTATTTCGACACCAGCTTTTTGATCATCGCCCTTAACTTTTACTTTATCTAGATCTTGTGATGCATAAAGAAGAGCACATCCTCCTCCAACAACTATACCTTCTTCTACTGCTGCTCTAGTTGCATTTAAAGCGTCTTCAACTCTATCTTTTTTTTCTTTTACTTCTACTTCAGTTGAACCTCCAACTTTAATAACCGCAACACCACCAGCTAACTTAGCAAGTCTTTCTTGCAGTTTTTCTCTATCGTAATCTGAAGTTGTTTCTTCTACTTGTTGTTTAATTTGAGCACATCTAGCTTCTATATCAGATTTTTTTCCAGATCCACTTACAAGTGTACTATTTTCTTTATCAACTTTAACTCTTTTTGCAGATCCAAGATCATTAATTTTGACATTTTCTAATTTGATACCTAGATCTTCCGAGATAACTTGTCCTCCAGTTAGTATAGCTATATCTTCAAGCATTGCTTTTCTTCTATCTCCAAAACCTGGAGCTTTAACTGCAACAACTTTTAATCCACCTCTAAGTTTGTTAACAACCAAAGTAGCTAAAGCTTCTCCTTCAACATCTTCAGAAATTATCATTAGTGGTCTTCCAGCTTGAACAACAGCTTCTAATAGTGGAACCATTGGTTGTAAATTAGTTAATTTTTTTTCATGTAAAAGAATTAAAGGATTTTCTAATTCAGTTGTCATTTTTTCTGCATTAGTAACAAAATAAGGAGAAAGATATCCTCTATCAAACTGCATACCTTCTACAACATCAAGTTCAGTTTCGATGCTTTTTGCTTCTTCAACAGTTATAACACCTTCGTTACCAACTTTTTGCATTGCTTTTGCAATCATGCTTCCTATTTCTTTGTCACCATTTGAAGAAATTGTACCTACTTGTGCAATTTCATCACTATCTTTGACTTTTTTAGCAGAAGAGATTAATTTTTGTTTTACATGTTCTACAGCTGAGTCAATTCCTCTCTTAACATCCAT